>CANQQV010000010.1 GCA_947626095.1 uncultured Bacilli bacterium | reverse complement strand
CAACAGAAGAAGCTCTAGCTGTCATGAAAGGACCAGAAATAGATGCCCCTCAAAAAGATGTCGACTTAGAAAAAACTAAAGAAGCATCAGAAATTACTGAGCCTTCAAATTTAACAAAAACATCATCTGATAGTATAGCTGATACAGAAGCTCCAAAAGTAGATGAAATTACCGAACCTGAACTTACTAAGATAGATGAACATGAAACTTTATTAGAACAACCTAGAGTTGAACAACCAATTAGTTCAACGCTTGACAATGAATTCGAAAAAACCGCAACAGCTATTCCAGAATCAATTCCACATTTATCAAGAGATTATGAAGCAGCTAAAGAATATTTAGATAATATTGAGGATTTCCAAGCTCATGGCATTTCTCTTGAAGATTATTTAAAAGATAGAGGCATTGATATAACTCAATTATCTTCAAGAGCGGGTGTTGGAGCTTTATTTGGTACACCAGCTCCACAGCTATATGATTTAACAAATGGAATATTAAAAGATAAATTCGGTTTAAGTCAAAGCCTAGTAAATAAACTATCTAAAGCAGCTACTAATGCTTGGCAAAACAATTCAACAGAAGGAGCATTTCATAAAGAATTTTATGAAATATTACAATTTACCAAAAAAAGTCAATCAGAATTAGACGAAATATGGAGTATAGTTAAAAATCTTCCCAAATGTAACTCAGATGTTGATATTTTAGGCTATTCTAATTTAATTATTAAATATTTATCTGACGATGATGCTGCAACATTAAATAAACTAATGGATGATTATAATAATGGATACGTTAGTCGATTAATAGCTAATGCTACTCCTGCTCAAAAAGATATGGTTAGAATATATACTGAATCAATGACTGGATGCAGTTTAGTTAAGGCTAGTTCACCAGGAGTTCAAGCTAGTGAAGAGCAAATGAAAAAATTATATATAAATATTATGGGAAGCAGTGATCTTTACGATAGCACAAAACCATATGATGAACAAATTAAGGAACTATATACAAGATTATTTAAAGATACTTTTGGCGATAGTGTCGTATATGATCCTACGGTTCATAATGCTAGTCAATTAACTGAACTTATAAATAATAATAGAATTGGTGAAACTATCACTGTTAGCCGTATGGCGACAGATTTTAATGGTGCTAGAAAATTAAAAGATTTAAAAGTTGGAATGGAATTACAAAATGATGCTTTCCTTAGTACTACATCATCAGTCGAAGACATCAGTAATTTCTTTGCTGCATCCCCTTCAGGTGGCAAAATAAGAATTGACATTATTGTTCCCGCTAACAGTAACGCTGCATATATTGAACCGTTATCTGGCGTAACAACTTATTATCAAAATGAAGTTTTACTTGGAACTGGAACAAAACTAACAATAATAGCTCCACCAAAGCAAGAAAAAATGAATGGGAAACAACTTGTAACTGTGGTAAAATGTTTATTAACAGGAGGCGAATAAGATGGATAATTTAGAACCAAATAAAAACTTAGAAAGATTTGAAACTGATATTTCAGAGTTTAAAGGTGAAGGTATTGACGTACAGCAAATAGAAGATGCTACTGCTAAACCTCACATTCCTAATGGAACAATTGTAAAATTACTTTCTGGCGAAGAAGTAATTATCGAACACAAATATGCCATATATAATAAAGTATTTTATGACTATCAAGGATTAGTCAAAAGAAATAATGAATTGCAAAAAATATATTTTAACAACGAAGATATCGAAGATTTTACTAAATATCTCTCGCCAGAGGAAAGTGAGAAAAGTCTATGTATGGAGCAATAATTGGTGATATAGTTGGTTCTGTATATGAATTTAGAACTATTAAACAAAAAGAATTTAAATTTTTTAAAGATAGATGCTTTTTTACCGATGATACAGTAATGACTTGCGCTATTGCCTTAGCCTGTATAAAATACAAAGAGACAAAAAATCTCGAAGAATTTAAAAAAGTTGCCGAAAGTGAAATGAGACGATTAGGAAATAAGTATCCCGATGCTGGATATGGTTATAGATTCTTTGATTGGCTACAAGATGAAAAAATGGGTCCTTACAATAGTTATGCTAATGGTGGCGCGATGCGTACTGCACCAGTCGCCTATGTTGCCGACACTCTTGAAGAAGCTTTAACATTAGCTGAAGCCCAATGTTCTATAACTCATAATCATCCAGACGGAATAAAAGGTGCAAAAGCCATTGCTGCATGTATTTTTTTAGCCCGAAATGGTGCGACAAAAGAGGATATTAGAAAATACATTGAAGATAATTTTTATCAATTAGATTTTACAATTCCTGCTATTCATCGTAAATATAAATATGATATTAGTGCTGCTGGTTCAGTTCCCCAAGCAATAGAATCATTTTTAGAAGGAACAGATTTTGAAGATTCAATAAGAAACGCTATTTGTTTAGGCGGAGATGCTGATACCTTAGCCTGTATGACCGGATCAATTGCCGAAAGCTTTTTTGGTATTCCTGAAGAAATAAAAGAAAGAGCATTAAGCTTTTTAGATCCAGAAGTTAAAACATGCTTAGAAAAATTTAATCAAAGTGTAAATATATCTGAAAATAACAATAAAGCATTATAAAAGAGATGATTAATTTAATTCATCTCTTTTATTTTATTTGCAATCTTTGTAACATTACCAGCACCTAATGTTAAAATTAAATCTCCTTCTTTAACATTCTCTTTTAAATACTTAATAACTTCGTCATAATCACTAATATGAATAGCTTCCTTACCTAATTTATTTATTTCTTTTATTAAATCATCTTCACTAATATTATAAGTATTAACCTCTCTAGCTGCATATATATCAACAATTATAATATGATCAAAATGTATTAAACTTTCAGCAAACTCTTTTAAATGAGCCATTAATCTGCTATAAGTATGAGCTTCAAATACAACCCAAGATTCGTTATATTTTTTGTTTTTAATACCCATTATTGTCGCTTTGATCTCTGTTGGATGATGTCCATAATCATCATATACTTTCGCCCCATTAAGCATTCCCTTATATTCTAGTCTTCTTGAAGCACCATCATACTTAAGCAATGCTTTAGCTACTATTTTAATATCGATACCATAAGCATCGCATAAAGCAATACAACACAAACTATTAAAAACATTATGTAATCCAGTTACTCTTAAAGTTATCTTCCCTTTTAATTCTCCTTTATAATAAACTTCATAGGTAGGATAGCCATCATCATCAAAACTAACATTATCATAATACCAATCAGCTTTATTATCCTTGCCAACAGTAATAACATGAGCTTTAGTGCTCTTTCTTAAATCATAACATCTTTCATCATCACGATTTAATACTAAATAACCATCACTAGGTAGTAATGAAACATACTTTTCAAAGCTCTTTTTAATATTGTCAATATTCTTAAAATAGTCTAAATGATCATCATCTATATTTAAAACTATTGCACTTCTTTGTTTAAATCTTAAATAACTTTCACAGTACTCACAAGCTTCAATTACAAAATAATCACTATTACCAACACGATAATTACCATCTAATACCTTTAAATTAGCTCCTACTTGAATAGATGGATCATAATTAGCTTCTAAGAAAGAATAAGACACCATACTTGTTGTACTAGTTTTACCATGAGTTCCCGCAATTCCAATTGTATCTTTAAATAATTTAGTTAGTTCTCCTAAAAAATCTCCTCTTTCAACAGTTGGAATATTAAGTTCCCTTGCTCTAACTAACTCAGGATTATCTTGCTTAATCGCTGCCGTATAAACAACTAAATCAATGTCCTTAGTAATATTTTCTTTTACTTGTCCAATATTTACTTTAATACCATTATTCTCTAACCAATCTGTCTGACTAGATTTAGACCAATCTGATCCCCAGACATTGTAATTCCATTTTTTTAGTATTTCGGCAATACCACTCATACTGATACCACCAATACCTACCATATAAATATTTTTATAATCTTTAATATTCATGAGTTATCACTCCTTAATTGAATTAATAATTCCTTTAAACTCGTCACCACGATCTTCAAACTTTTCATATTGATCCCATGAAGCACAAGCCGGACTTAATAATACAATATCACCTTTTTTAGCTCTTTTAATTAAATATCTTGTTGCTTGTTCCAAGTTATCAAAAACTTCACAAGGCTTATTTATTGTATCACAATACTCTTTAATTCTCATCTTAGTTTCACCATAACAAGCCACTTCTTTGACATTAACCATCTCTTCATTTAATTCTTCAAAGCTATGGCCTCTATCTAAACCACCTAAAATAAGTAAGATTGGTTCTTTAAATGACTTCAAAGCCGTTTTAGTCGATTCACAATTTGTTGCTTTAGCATCATTATAATAACTAACACCTTTAATTGTTCTAACATACTCAATTCGATGTTCTACACCACCAAATGTTTTTAATACTTTAACAATACTACTATCACTGACGTTAAATAATTTAACGACACTAATTGCTGCCATAATGTTTTCTAAATTATGTTCTCCTTTTAACATAATCTCATCGATATCAATAATCTTTTTTCCCTTATAATATATTACATTATTATTCAAATAAACATTCTGTTGATTTTCTTTTGAAAAGTAATACTTTGTACTGTTAATATCTTTTGTATTATTCACAGCCTCTTTATTATCATAGTTAATGATTGCTATATCATCCTTCGTATGATTATTAAATATCTTTAATTTTGTTTTAACATATCTTTCATGTGAATCATGAAAATCCGTATGTACTTCATATATATTTGTTAAGACACTAACATTTGTTTTAAAATCATACATATCACATAATTGATGATCAGATATTTCCATAACTAAAATATCATTCTTTTTGATATCTTTAACAAAATTACATAACGGTGTCCCGATATTTCCTCCTAACCATACTGGTTTACCATCTGTTTTTAAAATATTATAAATAAGTGTTACAGTCGTTGTTTTACCATTAGAACCAGTAACACCAATTACTTTAACTCCTTTATCTAAATATTCATAAGCGAGCTCTACTTCATTAATAACTTTTATTCCTAAATTTCTTGCTTTTACTACTGTTGGATGATCATACTTTATACCAGGATTTTTAATAACTAAATCATAGCTGTTATCTAATAAGTCAACAGGATTATCACTTAAAACAAATTTAACTCCTAAATCACTAAGAATATTTATTTGTTTTTTATCTTGTTCTTTCATATCGGTAATTAGTACTTTGTTATCTCTAGCAATTAACTTAGCAGCTTCAAAACCACTTCTAGCCATTCCTAGAATAAAAACCTTCTTGTTTTTTAACATAAAATCACCTTTATCACATTATATCATATCCCATAATATTATCTTATGTAAAATATTTATCTTCAGAAATTATAAAACGTAAACTCGATTGAAAATATACACATCCCATGCTAAAATATAAAATAGAAAGATAGTGATAATATGGCTAAATACGTATGTGATTTTGATGCGATTAGATCTTATTGTGATACTTTAGATCGTGAACTTTCAAATTTAAATGGTAATGTAACATCTCAAAAAAGTAAATTAGACTCCGATTTAGTAAGTTGGACTGGCCGTGCCTCTGAAAGCTATAAAAATAGTAGTGATGCAATAACTACTAATTTACAAGGACAAATAGAAACAATGAGACAGATGTCTAACTATATTAAAGATAGTGTTGGGAAAATAGAAGAAGCCGAAAACTCTTTAGCAGCTTTAAAGTTTTAGATTGGATGTGAAAATATGGCAATAGAAAATGAAAATTTAGGTAATAATAGTCAACTAAATAGTACGGATACTAGCTCATTAACATCCAACACAGGACTTGGAACAATCAATACTCAAAATACTAGCATAACTGGTGAAACAAATTATAAAGCTGATTATACTGACTTATCTAGTGGTGTTCAAAATATCGAAAGCGCAGTTAAAGACGTAAATGAAAGTATTAATGAATGTAATAAAGTTATTAATGACATTTTTACTGAAAGTACCTTTATGGGACCATTCGCTGATTACTGCTATGGTACATGGAATGGTTTATCAGAATTAACTGTATCAACAAATACTAGCCTTGATACAAGTGCTCGAGTATTAAGCGATAATAGCGAATCTTACAGTGAAAGCGATAAAAATGTTGGCGAGAAAGTAGGTAGTGTCTAATGGTATCAAGTGGAACAGTAAATGGCGATTCACAAACCTTACAAGGATTATTCTCAAACTATACTTCACAAATGGATTCTGTTAATAACGATTCCGTATGGCAAGGACCATCTAAAGATAATGCCACTAATTTGTCATCAGAATTCGTTTCTGAGTATAAAGAGACAATCATATCTCAATTATCAAACTTTGCTAATGCTTTAAATAAATACGAAGAATATAAATCAGCCAAAGCTTCAAAAGAATCAGCTGAATCAAGTTATTATAGTGCCTCAGAAGAAAATAAATCATATTATCGTAATCAAATAGATAATTATGCTGACCGCATGAGCAGTCTAAAATCAGAAATAAATAGCCTTTTATCTAATGTTACTTCTCAAAAATTACCAAGCGCGGAATCTACAGTCGAAGCTTACAAAAACATGGTTACTTTAAATGACTTTGTTAACTATTATCAAGGTGATTATCGTAATTATTCTTATGGTCGTAGTGGAACAATTGCTTCTTCAGGTTGTGGTCCAACATCAATGGCAATGGTTTTAACTTATATAACAGGTGAAACAATTACTCCAGTAGACACATCGGCTTATAGTGTACAACACGGCTATCGTTGTGAAGGAAATGGTACATATGCTGCTTTATTCCCTGCGATGGCAAGTACCTATGGTATAGAATGTCAAGAACAAAGTCCTACTGCTCAGAATATTGTTCAAAGCCTTTCCGAAGGAAAAGTTATTATTGCTCATATGGGACCTGGTACCTTTACTAGAGGAGGCCACTATATTGTTTTAAGAGGCTTAGATGAAAATGGTCGTGTTATCGTCGCCGATCCAGCAAGCCGTGATCGAAGTGGTCGATCTTATGATGCATCCTTAATTGCACGCGAATCTAAAGCTGCCATGTACTCATTCACTGTTTAGTAATAAAGGAGAATTATTATGAACGATAAAATAGATATAATATTAGATATTGCTAATAAAGCAAATCAAGAATTAGAAGAAGGAAATTTAATAATTCCTATCCTAGATGGATTTGAAATAGTTGCGCAAAGCAAAGAAAATGAAAATAACTTCTTTGTTGCTAAAAATCAAAATACTTTAGAACAATTTTTCAATGATGGCATCTTAAAAGACGATGAAACATTTGAAGATCATATAAAAGTAGTAAATAATTCAATTGAAGATACTATTGCTAATAATGAATTATATAAAAACAAAAAATGTATGCTATATTTTAAAGCTTATCAAAAAGAAAATATTCCTTTTAAAATCTATCTTCAAGATATTTTATTGGGAACTATGGATAAATTAAACTTTGTTCGCCAAATAACAGCATACTTTATTAACGATAAAACAAATGAATTTTGTCAATTATCTATAGCATCAGGTCCATATGCTGTAAATGAAAGATTCAAATTGTTAGAAAATGTTCAAGACTTAGATAATGATGAAATAATTAAAACTTTAGACAAAGCCTTAACTGTAGTTATGGATAATATTCATTACGAATAAAGAAAGAAGGTAAAATAATGACCAAATTTCTCTTAGATACAGGAGCTGTAGATTCCGTTGCTGATTCATTAAAAGAACTTTCTACCAATGCTCGTGATGTTATGCGTAGTGTTAGTAAATACGATGTTGAAAATGATGATGGCTTTAATTTTAGCAGTGCTAAAGATGCAGTTTCTACTAATGTATCTAGCGCTTATATTAAGTTTCGACTAACAAATCAATACTTAAAAAAAGTTGTTAGTACTCATACAGAATTACAAGAATCTATTAATGGCGGTGGCCAATCTAACAACGGAACAGTTAGCTACCAATCAGGTCGATATGGCGGCTATGGCGGTGGCTCTGGTGGTGCATATGGCGCCAGTGGATTAACATTCAACGAAGAAACCGTAACAGGCCCAAGTGGTAAAGTATTTGTGCCTGACGCAATCTCTTTAGCTGTATTAAAAGAACTATTGGCTGGAGATTTATTTACAGAAGATACTATTGAAAAACTAAATATGATAAAAGAAAAAGTATTAGTTCTAACTTTAAGTAAAAAAGATGATAACTACAAAGAGAAACTTGAACTAGCCGAAGAACTATCCAAAGTATATGATATTGATTTAGTAATCAACGAAAAAGAGGAAGAGGATGTCGAATCATCTCTATGCATCGTTAAAAATGGTATTGTTTTAGCTTCAACAACAGAACTAACTGACATTGATGCTATCAAAGCAATGTTTGATAAAGTAAATGTCGATGTTGAGGATGAAGAAATAGAAATTGAACCTTTACCAGATGAAAGTGATTCAACCGCTGAAGATAAAGCCGATGAAGCGAAAGTAGAAGAAAAAACTGAAGATTCTCCAAATAATGAAAAGTTACCAGAAGAAAAAAAAGAAGAAGATAAAACAAATAGTAATGAATCACCAAAAGAAAAAGAGACTTCTACTATATAGTAAACTAAAAAGAAAAAAGCAAATAGAAAAATATTTGCTTTTTTAAATATCTTAAATTTATTGGCTAGAAGTATATTCTATGCATCCCCATATTTTTCCCAATACTTAGATTGAGCAGTATTACCTCGTTTTGCTCCTGAAGATTCTTTATTAGCAGGTATTTCAAATGAAACAGTCCACTTATAAGCGGCATCATAAGCACCTTGCTTAGTATTAGGAACATTTTTAATATAATTATAAACACCAGGATAACTATTCTTAAGTTCATACATCAAATAAGACATTTGGCCTTCAACAGAAGTATAATCAAGACCATTATTACTACAATAATTTCTAAGATTAGTAAATCTTCCTGAATGCCATTGACATAACCCATAAGACGTTCCCCCATCACCATATACAGTAGTCTTAAATCCAGACTCATATTCCATGTTTGCTAAAATACCAGCAATAGCAGCATTATTAAATCCTTCATTTTTTAGATAATTAAATATTTGATCTTGCGTTGTATCTCCTGTTATAACAGTTTTTGTCCTAGTCTCAACAACGCCACCTTCAATACCTAAAATCTTTTTAGAAGCATTTTCATCACCATTCTTATAAGCTGTTGATATTTCCGTTAAATAAGAAGCGATTTTATCAAAATTATTAGTAACTGATACTAAAAAAGCATTAGTACTATCAAATCCTTCAACACATGAATCACACATTGGCCCCATAAATACAGCTTCACTATTTAATTCGGATTTACATTTATTAATATCATCAGTATTTGTTGATAAACTACCTTTTAAATTATTAACTGTTCCATAACCTTCATCAAAAATAGCATAATCGCTAAATCCATAATCTGCCATGTTACATTTCCTTTCTTTTAAATTTTCATCTCTGTCAGTTTCTCTTCAACCGTTTGAACTGCTTGAGCACAAGCTTTTATATAATTTCCTAGAGCTGTAACATATTCCAAATCTGTCTTAGTTTGCGTTACTACTGAAGAGCTAGTAGAAGAAAATGCTGATTTCGCGTCTCCAGACCAAGAAGATAAATTATTTTCAATACCAGAAGAATAAGTATCTAACGCACTTCGTGTATCACTAACTAAGTTACATACTTCATCTCCAATAGAAGTGACTTGTTCAAAATCACATACATATTTTGCCATAAATACCCTCCTATTATTACTACTTTCAGTTTATCATTTTAAATAAGAAAATGCTATAAATATTCCTAAAGAACTAAAATTTTACATCTCAAAGTAAATAAATACCTATCTATTGTCAACATCCATTTTATTAAATAAAAAAATTGTCAACATTCTATTCGAATGATAAAATATATTATAGAAGGTAATCTAGGAGGCGATTCAAAATGGTTAGCAGTGATGTAGTTAGAGGAGATAAAGATAAAATATCTACAGCCAAAGATAGTTTTTCTTCATCATTAGAAAGTATTAATGGTTCATGGCAAGGATCTTCATATGATAGTTTAACATCTCAAACTCAAAGTTTTATAAGTGAATTTTTTCCAACAATTGATGAACAAATGGAAGCCTTTGCTAAGGCTTGTGATAAATACAAAGAATATGAAGAAAACAAAGCCAATCTTAAAACAGCTAACGAAAAGTTAAATTATTATAACGATTGTCAAAACAGTCGAACTAAAAATGAAAAAGGTGAATATACCACTGATTATTCTAGCGAAATTTCAAGTTGGCAGAAAAAGGTCACCGACTACACGCAAATAAAAAACGATTTAACAACTGAAATAAATAATGCTCTTAATGAAGCTTCTAGTAAAACATTAACAGCAACAGCTATTTCTGAAACTGATTTCTCAGGAGAGGCAATTAGTGCTTATGCTCCTCAATCAATTCCTAAACTAAGCAATAAAAATTAATTAATAAAATAGGAGGAAATAATATGACAGTTTTCATGTTAAATACAGATAGTGTAACTGGATCAGCTGATTCCCTAAATACTATCGCAAACAATGTTAAAGAAACTAAAAATAGCGTTAGCGGCTATGATACAAGTAATGAAGATGGTTTTGATTTTGCTACTGCCAAAACATCAATAGCTAATAATCTTGATGCATGTGCCACTAAAGTCTCTAATACTATGAACGTTTTAAAAAGCGTTGTATCATCGCATACAAACTTACAAAATGGCATGAAGTTTGAATCTAGCCCAAGTGAAGAACCAAATAATAATCCTCAAGAAACAAATAGTCAAAATAATTCTCTTAATTATGGTAATAATAATGGCGGATATAACGGCTCTAGTAGCTATGGTGGTTACGTAGGTTATGGTGGTGTCGTAACTGAACCAGAAACAGTTAATTTATTTGAAACTCCACTATTTGCTTCATTAATTACCGCAGGTTTATTTAATATTATCGAAGAAAAAGATTTAGAAGATAAAATCAAAGATCAGACAACTCTTGTTATCAAAGCAAATAGTAAAGAAAAAAAAAATCAAGAGTACATCGCTATGGTCACAGAAATTGCTATTGCTAATAAAATTCCAGTTACTTTCGTCGAAACAACCGATAAAGAAAGTACAATATCATTAGTAAAAAATGGAAAAGTTCTAAAAGAACTTGAAGGCTACCAAGAAGAAAAAACAATAAAGAAGATGTTTGAGGAATACAAAGATACTTTAGCTGACACTAAAGAAGATACTGAGTCAAAAGATGAAAAAGCAGATGATGCTGATGAAAAAGAAAATGTTGAAGCCGAAACCAAAACTATAGTGACTGAACAAGCTAAATCAATTTTATATAAAGAAAATAATTCTGAAGACACCGCAAAAGAGCAAACAGCCTAATAAGATAAAAAGGCCCAGATAATATGTAAACAAAAAGTAAAAAATCTTTAAAGCCAAATCAAAATATGATATAAATAAAATAGAGAGAGGATGTGCAAAATGGCAAACGGACTATATGTATCTCCAGAAGTAATGGATGAACAAGGAAGAAAAACAGTAGAATATGCAAATCAATTACACGATCAAATAGAACAATTACAAAGAAATAAAGAAGGATTATTAGATATTTGGCGTGGTGACTCTGCAAATAATTTTGGAACATCAGTAGATGCTCAAGTAAATAATCTTAATGAATTTGAAGCCTTAATAAATACATTAGGAGAAACAATTTCAAGTGGAGCAAATACTTTAAACGAAACTGAAGAACAAAATGCCCAAGAGGGAAAAAATTTATTTGAACAATAGAAAGGAAATATTATATGAACGAATTTGAACAATCTGACTATGCATCAGCAAGATCATATGCTGATACAATCAAAGGAATAGCTGATAATATTCAAGGAGTTTTTGATGGTATAGATACAACAATGAACAGCTTATATGGCGAAGGGTGGCGTAGTAGTGGAGCTGAAGAAGCAAATGCTCGTTATCAAGAATTAAGAAGAAATTACGAAGTATTCTATAGTAATGTTGTTACAATGAAAAATCATATTTATACAGTTACTAATCGTAATGAAGAAGCTGATATTAAAGTTGGTTCACAAATTACAGATGCAATGGGAAACAAATAGGAAACTATTTGTTTTTTTTATGCTATAATATTAACCATTAAGCAATTAACCATGGTATTTATTAATTAATTAATATTTGGTATAATTAAATACAGACATTTATTGAGGAGTGATAAAATGAAAGTTATTTTACTTCAAGATGTTAAAAAGCAGGGGAAAAAAGATCAAATAATTGATGTTAGTGATGGATATGCTAGAAATTTCCTAATTAAAAATGGCCTAGCCGTTGCCGCTACAACAACTAGTAAGAAAATTTTAGCTAAAGAATTAGATGAAAGAAAAGCTAAAGAAGATGCTTATATTGCTGAATGCGAAAAAATTGTTGAAAAACTTAAAAATATTGAAGTAGTTATTAAAGTTAAAACTGGAGAACAAGATAAAGTCTTCGGTACAGTATCTTCTAAACAAATATGTGAAGAACTAAAAAAACAAGGAATCGATATTGATAAAAAGAAGATTAATATAACTTATCCTATTGATTCATTAGGAACTCATAATATAGAAGTTGAATTACATAAAAAAGTTAAAGGAGTAATTAAAGTAACCCTTAAAAAGTAGGTGATAATAATGCCAACAAGAAAAATGCCCCAAAACTTAGAAGCAGAAATGAGTGTTTTAGGTGTTGCATTCTTAAATAAAAATGCCGTTACAAAAATTTGTGATGAACTATATGAAGACATGTTCTATAGTGATGCCAATAAAAAGTTATTTGCTGCAATAAAAAGTTGTTACGAAAATAAAATACCAATTGATATAACAACTATAAAAGAAGAATTAGATAAAAAGAAAAACTTATCTTCCGTTGGTGGTATTGATTACATCAGCGAAGTAATCGATTCAGTTGCTACTGCTGCAAACCTTGATTACTATATTAAAATAGTCAAAGATAAAGCTATCATGCGTAACTTAATTGAAACAGCTACTGATATCGTAACAGATGCTTACGAAGAAGACGAAGATGTTACTCGTACTTTAGATGAAGCTGAAAAAAGAATATTAAATGTTGTTAAAGAGCGTCAAACGAGCGACTTTATCCATATTAAAGATGCTGTTGCTAGAGCTCAAGAACAACTAGAATTACTATCTAAAAACAAATCAGAGATTACTGGTGTTCCAACTGGTTTCTATGACTTAGATAAAACAACATCTGGCTTACATGAAGGTGAACTTATCATCGTTGCTGCCCGTCCTGGTATGGGTAAAACAGCTTTTGCTTTAAATATTGCTGTTAATGCTGCTAAAAATACTAAAAAAGCTGTCGCTATCTTTAACTTAGAAATGCCAGCTGAACAACTAGTTAATCGTATGCGTTCAGCTGTTGGTCAAGTAGATTCTAAAAAACTTCAAACGGGTCAATTAAACCATGATGATTGGAAAAGAATTAATGAAGCTAATAGTCAGTTAGCTGATACTAATATTCAAATTGTTGATGATGCTGGTATTACAGCGGCTGAAATAAAAGCTAAATGCCGTAATCTAGCTAATAAAGAAGAGGGGCTAGCGCTTGTTATCATCGACTACCTACAATTAGTAACTAGTGGTGGTAAACGTCCAGATTCTCGTGAAAGAGAAGTATCTGAAATTTCCCGTGCCTTTAAAACGATGGCTATGGAATTAAAAGTTCCCGTAATTGCTTTAGCGCAATTAAACCGTACTGCTGAAAAACGTGAAAATAATCAGCCAATGTTAGCTGACTTACGTGAATCAGGTTCAATCGAGCAAGATGCCGATTTAGTTCTATTTATTAATCGTAATGATTATTACAAAGCTAAAACTGAATTAAATAAAGAAAATAATGTTCCCGCTGATATAATTGTCGCTAAGCATCGTAAAGGATCTACTGGTAAATTCCAATTACTATTCGAGCTTAACATGAGTAATTTTAGAAATTATTTGGCGACGGAAAAGGAAGATGAAAATGCATAAAACAAAAAGTATTATTTTATCTACTATCTTTACTATTTTATTAGGTGGTCTTCTTGGCCTTAACTTCTTTTTTGAAAATGATAGTGAAAATCCTAATAACTTATATCAAGTATATTTAGATGGTGTAAAAATAGGGATAATTAATTCTAAAGACGAATTATACAAACTTATTAACGAAGAACAAAGTGAAATAAAAAACGAATATAAAGTTGATCAAGTATATCCACCAAAGGGCTTCCAAATTGTCCCTAAAAATACCTTTGAAGAAAAATTGTCATCTGCTAGAGAAGTATATGATTATATTAAAGACGAAAAAACTTTTACAATTAAGGGATATACTATAACTATTAAAAGTGATGATGAAGAAAATCCTACTAAATATATTTATGTATTAGATAAATCTATTTTTGAAGAAGCTATTAAAAACGTGGCTAAGACTTTCGTTACTGAAGAACGTTATAATCAGTATATCGAAGGTTTACAACCTGAAATATCAGATACTGGTTTCATAATTGAAAGAATGTTATTTGAAGAAGATATTTCTATTAAAGAAGCCTATATCAGTGTTGATGAAAAAATATATACTGATGTTGCTGATTTAACTAGATACTTATTATTTGGTGAAAATAATGATGTTAAAGAATATACGGTTGTTCAAGGTGATACCATCGAAAAAATCGCTGAAAATAACAAATTAAATACTAGTGAATTACTAATAGCTAATCAAAATATTAAAAGTGTTGATACTTTACTTGCTATAGGTCAAAAACTCGACGTATCCTTAATCAACCCTGTCTTAACCTTTGTTTATGAAGAGTACATTGTTGAAGATGTCGAACAACAATATCAAACAGTCTATCAAGAAGATAATACTAAATATACTGATTATTCTGAAACTATCCAAGAAGGAATAAACGGTATAAGCCGTATCTCTTCCCGTGCCCAATTTATAAACGGTGAAGAAAACCAACAACGTGTTGATTTAAAAACTGAATCTATAGTTCGTAATATTCAAAATAAGATAGTTGTTAAAGGAACTAAAAAACGTTCAAGTGGTGGTGGCATTACTGGTAAACCTTTAGATCTAGGTGGTGAATGGTATTGGCCAACTAACCATCCTTACAAAATAACTTCTGGTTATGAATGGCGTTGGGGTTCATTCCATGATGGTATTGATATTTCTGGTACTGGTGATAACTCACCAATATATGCTGCTTTAGATGGTGTTGTAATCAATGCTGGATGGGGTGGTATAGCTGGTAAATCATCAGGTTGTAACGTCGTAATAGAACATGATAATGGCTACTATACTTTATATGGTCACATGTCTACTAAGTACAAAACAGACGTTCCATATCGTCAATATAAAACTTCTGAATGTGCGATGATAGTCTCTGTAGGGCAGAGAGTTAAACGAGGACAACGTATTGGTTTAATGGGTAAAACAGGAGTTGCAACTGGTGTTCATCTTCACTTTGGTTTATTTAATGGTCGTCCATACAATGGTGGTAAATCAATTAATCCACTAAGGTTATGGAAATAATGAAAATTTGTAATTTAGCAAGTGGCTCAGAAGGCAATGTAACATACGTTGAAACAGATAATCATAAAATATTATTAGATGCTGGAACAACAATTAAGTACATTAAAGACCAACTTTCTGAGCTTTCTGTTAATTTAGAAGATATAGACTATATCTTTATTACTCATGTACATGACGACCATATCAAAGCTTTAAAAAATATAATAAAAAAATATAAACCAACTATTTGTTTAAGTCCCCAAATGTTTTCTGAACTAGAATATCTTAAATACTATGAAAATATTCTTTTATTTGATGATGCTGTATATTTAGATGATCTAACTGTCGATATCATTAAAACATCCCACGATACTTCTGATTCTCGTAGTTACATCTTAAAGAGCAATGGTAAATCTATGCTTTATATGACTGATACTGGCTTTATTAACCAAAAATATTTTAAAAAAATTAGTAATCTCGATTTTTACTTATTTGAAAGTAATCACGATATCGAAATGCTAATGAATGGCCCATATCCTAAATGGTTAAAAGATCGTGTTGCTGGACCTTATGGTCACTTATCTAATCGCGATAGTGCTATTTATCTAGCTAAAATAATCGGTCCAAATACCAAAAAGATCTTACTAAGCCATTTGTCTCAACATAACAACACTGAAGAAAAAGCCTTAGAAACATTAAAAGAAGTATTTAAAGAATATGACATAGATTTTACTAATGTTTCATGCGCTCGCCAAAAAGAACGAAGTGAGTTGATAGAACTATGATTAAAATAATCTGTTTAGGCAAAATAAAAGAAGATTATCTAAATAAATTAATCAAAGATTACCAAGAACGTATCAATAAATATCACAAACTAGAAATAGTTGAACTTAAAGATGAAAATAATCTATCAAATGAGAAAATAAATATTGAAAAACATCTTGGTAAAGAAGATTATATAATAGCTTTAGATATTGATGGCACAATGCTTGATTCAGTATCTCTTGCTAAAAAGATTGATGAAACTTTTATTACGCATAGCACAATAACTTTTCTAATTGGTAGTAGTGAAGGCCTTCATGAAGAACTTAAACAAATAGCTAACTTCCGTTTATCTTTTTCTAAAATGACTTTCCCTCATGGCTTATTTAGAGGAATCCTTTTAGAACAAATATATCGTTCATTTAAAATATTAAACAATGAAAAGTATCATAAATAATCTTTTCATTGTTTTTCTTTCTTAACAATCTATATAAAATATGATAAATTAAACAAAGAAGGTGATTATATGATTGGTAATGATTGGGATGAAAAACTAAGTATTATTTGGCATAGTGAAGGATTTAAGCGATTTATGAGTATTGTTGATAAGGAATATCAAACAAAAACCATCTACCCACCTAAAAACTATATTTTTAATGCTCTTAAATTAACACCTTATTCCAATACCAAAGTAGTAATTGTCGGCCAAGATCCATATCATGGTGAGGGCGAAGCTCATGGCTTATCTTTTTCGGTACAAGAAGGCGTCAAAATTCCTCCTTCCTTACAAAACATATATAAAGAACTCCACGATGATTTAAATATTCCCATAGCTGAATCAGGCGATTTAACTAAGTGGGGCAAAGAAGGAGTTCTAATGCTTAATGCTGTCTTAACGGTTGTCAAAGATTCCCCAGCTTCTCATCGTAACTTAGGTTGGGAACTTCTTACTGATTATATAATTAAAGTCCTAAATCAAAAAGAAGAACCAGTTGTTTTTATCTTGTGGGGTAACTTTGCTAAAGAAAAAGCTAAATACATTACTAACCCAAACCACTTAATAATAACTTCTCCTCATCCATCACCATTTTCAGCTCGTAGTGGTTTCTTTGGTAGTAAACCATTTTCTAAAACTAACAACTTTCTAAAAAGTCACAATCTAAAAGAAATAGACTGGGATTTAACAAAAAAATAAAACTCTACATTGTAGAGTTTTCATAATTTAAAGTCATCTATAATCGTATCTTCTAAATTCTTTCCATCAAAGAAAGCTTTAATATTAATTCCATGCATCTTAGCTACGACATTAGAAGGAAAAGTTCTAATCAAATCATTAAGTTCACTAGTATACTTATTATAATAAGACTTAGCAGCTTGTAATTTTTCGCCTTCTTTTTTATTTTCATTTAATAAATCTTTAAGACCTTTAACATCACCTAAAGTTGGATTATCTATTTTAATTTGTTCTAATAAATTTAAATATTCTGTTAACTTACGATCTAAATCAAAATTACTAATATCTTCTTTTTTTATCTTATCTAAGCCTTTAAAATAAGTTTTATCGTTTTTTAACTCTGTTTGAATTAATTTATCTGCTCTAAGTAAGATATCATATCTATTTCTTAAAGCCTCATCAATTAAGTATTCCGCCTGATCTATTTTAGTTTTTGAATGCATTAATTTATTAAACTGATAAACATATAATATTCCTAATGCACAAATAATAATAATTATAAATAAAAAACTATATAATAATGGCATATACAAAACCTCAATTCTACTTAAATTATAGCATAATATTAAATTTACAAACTAGTATATTTATAATAAAATGTAAAGAGGTGAGTATTATGAACATAGAAAAGATTGTTGTTGGATCATTAGAAACAAATTGTTATATTGTCTCTATTGATAATGAATGTCTTATTGTTGATCCTGGCGATGATTTTAATAAAATAAAAAATGCTGTTAAAAATTATCAAGTTGTAGGCTGCTTAATAACACATTTTCATCAAGATCATATTGGTGCTTTAGAAGAAGTCCTAAGTACTTATAACCTAGAAATAAACAAAGTTAAAAGTAAAAAATTTAATTTCGCTATCATTGAAACTCCAGGCCATACTTTTGATTCACGTATCTTCTACTTTAAAGAAGACAATATTATGTTTACTGGTGATTTTATCTTTAAAGACGGTATAGGTCGTACTGATTTGGGTGGCAGTGATAAAGATATGCTTTATAGCCTTCATTTAATCGAAAAATATCCCGATAATATAACTCTTTATCCAGGTCATGGCCCTCAAACAACTCTCGGTGAAGAAAAAAAGAGATTTAGTTATTACTACAACTAAATCTTTTTAATTTACTAATATTTGTTATTGCTGAACAATCAAAAACATAATATAATTGATAATAGAAAGGGTGTAGAATATGAATACTAATAAAATAAAAATTAATCCTGGTTTAGCTGGAATAATCCTATTAGCATGTTTATTTGCTGGATGGCAAACTCTATTACTAGTAGTTATTTTAATGTTATTATTTTGTGAGGTTGATGATAAGATTAAGTCAATAATTACTAGAGTAGTAACATTTTATGCTGCTTACGCTATAGTTAGTACTGCTTGGGATCTTATTGTTGGAGGAATTGATGTAGTCTTTGGTTTAATTAATGATTTACTTGAAACAATTAATTCATTCTTAGATTACAGTGATAAGATAGACTTCTCATCATTAAATAATTACTTCTTGACTCCACTTTCTAACATAGTTGATATGGCTGATAGTGTTGTTAGCTTCTTATTCTTAGTAGTTAAATTCACATTTATAGTATCTACAATTCAAAATAAACCAACAAAAGAAAATCCTATTACTAAGAAGATTAATGAATTTGTTAATAAGATTGTTAATTATATTAATGGTCTAGAATTTGGTAATGTTGCTCAACCAGTAGCTCCTGCTCCAATGCCAGCAGCTCCAATGCCTGCTCCAGCACCAGCAGCACCAAAACCAGCAGCACCTGCTCCAGGTCCAATACCTAATCCTAATCCACAAAATAATCCTGGAACTGCTAACAATCAAACAAATCAACAATCACAATAAAAAAGATAAAGCAATTTATCTTTTTTTGTTAATAGAATTTAATCTCGGTATAATCAATTTTTTCGTCAAATTCAACAAAATCTAAATAAATCATTAAAATTAAATACCAATGTCCATTACTAGGATCTCTAATGATTAAATGATCTCTTCCGGCTTGCTCAATTGTTCCTTCAAATATTTTATCTTTCCACTCATTAGCATCAGGGAAACTAACGTAAGCTTTAACCTTTTTGCCTTTGTTATGCCTTAAAATATTTTCGATATAACTTTGTTGCATTGGCATGTCTTGCAACTGTCCCGCTTGGTAACCACTTTCATAACTACTATTTTCTCTATCACCTTCAATTGTTGGAAATTTAGGATTTTGATAATAACTACCTTCCATTATAATTTCACCTCGATATAAATATATGCAAAAAAAAATATTTATAGTATAATAAATAATAGGTGAAAGATATGAAGTTTGATTATAAACAGATAATCGACGAAGTATTCTCAAAAAATTTTTGGCCTAGATTATTAATAACAATAGTTGGTTCTTTAGTTTTAGCTATAAACTATAACTTATTTTTGTTACATAATAACTTAGTAATAGGGGGAACTAGTGGTATAGCCATTATTTTACATGATGCTTTTAATATTGATTCAGCAACCTTTTTATTGATTGTTAACGTAACCTTTTTATTTTTAAGTTTCTTTTTCTTAGGACCGCGAAACACAGGCTTAACAATAGTTGGATCATTATTATATCCGATGTTTGTTTCACTAACTAGTGGACTTTGTGATTATCTAGCAACAAAATTAGTATTTGATGATTTTATCTTAGTCGCTTTATTAAGTGGTTGTCTTTTTGGTACGGCCAATGGCTTTATATATAAAGCTGGTTTTACTACTGGTGGCTCGGATATTATTATCCAAATTTTAAATAAATACCTAAAAATTCCAACGGGCGTTGCTTCATTTAGTTTTAATATCTTAGTAATTTTATCAGGAGCAATGATTTTTGGGGTTAATAAAGCAATCTATGCTGTCATAGTAATTGTTATAAATAGTATCCTAATTGACAAAATAATGTTAGGTATATCCGATAGTAAAATGTTCTATATTGTTACGAAAAAACCAGAACAAGTCAAAGATTTTATTTCCACTATGGATACAGGTTATACAATCATGCGAACTGATGGTGGCTATACCAATAAAGCTAATAACATCATCATGTGTGTTATTCCAACCAAGCATTATTATATGTTCAAAAATGTTATTGAACAAATCGATCCCCAAGCCTTCTTCATAATCAGTGATTGTTATGAAGTGTATGGTGGACACCGTAAAAGTAAAAAACCCTTTTTAATATAAGGGTTTTTTTGATATAATTAGAATAGTAAGGTGATGAAATTGAAATTTATCGAAATAAATAATTGCTATAAAGTTTATAAAAATGGTGTAACCGCCTTAGCAGATGTTTCTATCTCAATTGATAAAGGAGAATTCGTTTTTATCACAGGAGCATCAGGTTGTGGCAAATCATCATTAGTTAAACTTTTATATAGAGAAGAAAAACCAACTAAAGGTCAAGTAATGGTTGGTGGCATAAATGTTGCTAAATTATATAATAGTCGTGTATATAAATTACGTCGTAAATTAGGAATTGTTTTCCAAGACTTTAAACTTCTACCTAAGTTAACCGTTTATGAAAACGTTTCTTTTGGTCTAGATAATATTGGTATCAAAAGTATCGAAATTAGAAGTAAAGTTATGAAAGCCCTAGAGCGTGTTGGTTTAAAAGATAAAACCAAAAGTTTCCCTAATGAACTATCTGGTGGTGAACAACAAAGAGTATGTATAGCTCGTGCTATTGTTAATGAACCAAAATTACTAATCTGCGACGAACCAACAGGAAACTTAGACCCAAAAACATCAAAAGAAATAGTTAAAGTAATTAAAAACATTAACGAAGAAATGGGTACAACTGTTATTATGGTTACTCATGATAAAGAAATAGTTAATTCATTAAAAAAGAGAGTTATAACCCTTGAAAATGGCGTTGTAACAAGTGACTCTATGAAAGGAAGTTATACGGCCGATGAAAGCAATTAGAATATTTAGAAGAAATATAGCTAATGCTGTTAAAAGCATCTTTCGTAACTTTAGCTTAAGTATAGCTTCAATAATCTGTACAACGATAACTTTAATCATTGTTTCATTAGCTATTCTGGCAACATACAATATAAATAGTTTTACTAAGGACATTGAAAGTACCTTAACTATCTATTCATATGTTGATCAAAATGCAACTAATGAAGATATTGAAATGATTAAAAGTAAAATTCTAGGTATTAGAAACGTTAAAAGTGATGAACTAATATACAAAGATAAAGAGATGATTAGAAAAGAAACTATGGAAAATTCTGATAAAGACTCTGCTATCTATTCCATAATGAATACTTTAACTGAAGAAAATAACTTTTTAAGGCCTGAATTCATTATTTCCGTAAAAGATGCTTCTGACTTAGAAGAAACAGCTAAAGCTATTAAATCTATTGATAAAGTAGTTGATGTTCAATATAGTGAAAGCGTAGTTCAAAAAATGGTCCCTACTTTTAAAGTAGTTCAAAAAGTAACATTAGTTATTATTATTGGATTAGTCTGTGTTACTGTATTCTTAATCTGTAACACTATTAAACTTACGATCTTTGCTCGTAAAAGTGAAATAGAAATAATGCGTTTAGTAGGAACAAGTAACTTCGTTATTAAACTACCATTTGTTATCGAAGGTTTATTCCTTGGTATCATTGGTTCAATAATTCCAATTGTTGCTACAATCTGGGGCTACATGTTTGCTTATGATAAACTAGAAGGCCATTTCTTTACTAACTTTATCGAAATGGTTAAACCATTACCATTCACCTTGTATGTCTCATTAATCTTAGTTGCCATTGGCGCTATAGTTGGTATGATTGGTAGTTATACAACAGTAAGGAGACATTTAAAAATATGATGAAAAAAGTAATAAACATCTTTTTAATAATAGCTCTTTTCTTTGTTACAACTTGTCCTGTTATTAACGTCCATGCTAAAACCCTTGAAACATTACAAGATTATAAAAATGAGTTAACTAAACTAGAAAATGAAAAAAAAGAAAATGATCGTTTAACTAAAGAAAATCAAAATGCTATCGATTCTAAAAGAAATGCCATTATTAGAGCTAATAAAACAATTGAAAATAACGAAAAAAAAGTTGAAGAATCTAAAACTCTTGTTGCTGAAAGTGAAGAAAACATTAAAATAAAAAGTGAAGAGTTAAAAGATATAATTAATATCTTACAATATTCCAATATTAATTCTGATGAAGCTTATTTAGGTTATGTTTTCGATTCATCAACAATCGGCGAAATGATGGAAAGACAAGCTATCATCGACCAAGTTATCGAATATACTCAACAACAATTAGATGACTTACATGCATTAATTAAAAAGAACGAACAACTTCAAACTAAGTTAGCTGATGATAATGTTAACTTAAATAACTCCATAGCTAGTTATGAAAAACAAGTTGAAGAATTAGAAGCTTATATTGAAAAATTAGCTTCAATCGGTTTAGATAAAGATGAAGCTATTAAAGCCCAAAAAAATCAAATCAAGTTATTTGAAGAAGCTGGTTGTAAAAATAGTGATAATATCGATGATTGTTATTACAATAAAGGTGGTAACTCAGCTTACTTTTCAAGACCGCTTACTTCAGGGCGTGTTACTCAAGCTTGGGGCAACAATGGTCATAAAGGTATTGACTTAGGTGGTAATAAAAAAGGAACTGCTGTTTATGCTCCAGCTAATGGAACAGTTGTCCATATTGCCAAAAAGCAATCATGTGGTGGTAACGAACTATTTATTCACTACAGTGTTGGTGGTAAAGCTTATACAACTTTATTCGCCCATCTAACTGATATTAAAGTATCAGTTGGTCAAAACGTTAAAAAAGGCCAAGTAGTGGCTACTGTTGGTGGCGACTCATCAACTTTCTATTACGATAAATGTACAACTGGTGCCCATCTTCATTATATGGTATCCTATGGCTACTACCTAGGTGGTGGATCACAAGGTTATAAATCATGGTCTAAACTAGAAGCTAATTCTACAGCTACCTCAGTCCAAAGTATAACTAACTTAAAAAATCAAAAAGGTTGGACTTGGAAAAATCGTGGATAAAAGAGCAAAAGCTCTTTTTTCTTTTCTTTAAGATAATTTCGTTTTGTGGTATTATATCAATGAACGGAGGATTCCATGAAAAAAGTAATAATATTTGGTGGAGGTAGTGGTCTATCTCAACTATTAAAGGGTTTAATTCAATTCCCTATAGATATAACTGCCGTCGTTAGTGTTTCAGACAATGGTGGTAGTACTGGTAAGCTACGTGAGGAATTTAGTATTCCCGCCGTTGGCGATATTACAAAAGTTCTAATGGCTATGTCAGGCGAATCAAAAGGTGTTAAAGATCTTTTCAATTACCGTTTTAATGATAATACTAGTTTAGCTCATCATTCTATTAAAAACTTAATAATTACGGCTTTATTAGAAATGAAAGGTGACTTTGCTCATTCGCTACCTATTCTTTGTGACTTACTTGATGTCAAAGGTAAAATATTACCTTTAACGGAAGATAACGTTAATTTAATTGGTGTTACTAAAGAAGGTTATGAAATAATTGGGGAAGCTGAAATAACTGAATCAAAACGCAAAATTGTTGATTTAAAATACAATAAAAAAGTTACAGTTACTCCTAAAGTATTAGAAGAAATTAAAAAAGCTGATTTAATTATCTTTAGCTCAGGTTCATTATTAACTAGTGTCTTACCTCATATCATTGTTCCTGAAATAAGTGCAGCTATTGCTGCTTCTAAAGCTAAAAAGATGTACATCTGTAATATGCTTACACAACCAGGTGAAACTGATAACTTCAAGGTAAGTGACCATATTAAAGTCTTAGAAAACAAATTAGGTAAAGGCACCATTGATGTTGTTATTGCTAATACCTTAAAAATTCCTAAGAACATGGCTTTACTAGCTAAATCAGAAGGTAAAGATCCTGTTGAAATAGATGATAAGAAGTTAGAAAAGATGAAAATCCATCTTATTGCTGAAAAACTATTTAAAGTTGAAGATGGCTATGTTCGCCATGATGCTCTAAAAACCGCTTTCTTAATCTTTTCATACTTAATGGAAGAGGAATAAAAATGACTTTTACCACGAAAATAAAAGAAGAAATAACTAGTAATGACATATCTGTCTTAGAGTCCATAGTCGAATTATCCGCCTATATTAGGCTAAATGGTCAAATAACTAAAAATAAAATCATTTTAGTAATGGAAAATGGTTCAGTCGCTCGAAGAATCTACAAAGATATCAAATATAACTTTGGCGTTAATATTAAAATAACTATTCGTAATCAAAAACGCTTTAGAGTCAAAAGATTATATATACTAGAAATTAATGAAAAAGTTTCTGATATCTTAGAGAATCTAAATATTCTAAAAGACAATAAAAAGACACTACCAGAAGAATACTTCTTAAATTCTAATGAAGAAAAAGTTTCATTCTTACGTGGTGCTTTCCTAGCTTGTGGTAGTATCAATGATCCTAGTACTGGTAGTTACCACTTAGAGTTTACGGCTTCAACCAAGAAAGAAGCTGACTATATTGCTAATCTCTTAAAATCATTTAATATGACTGCTAAAGTTTTAAAACGTAGTAATCACTATATGATTTATATTAAGAGTGCGGAAATGATTAGTGAAATAATTCGTATGTTAGGAGCTACTAATAACTTCTTCTACTTTGAAGATATTAGAATATATCGAGATCATAAAAATATGGTTAATCGTTTAAATAATTGTGAAATAGCTAACCAAGAGAAAATCTTAAAAGCTGGTTTAAAACAATTAGAAGAAATAAAATACTTACACGATAATGATTTAATTGGTTTACTAGATGAAAACGTTCAAGAAGCTATTAAATATCGTGAAAGTTATCCCGAAACTTCTCTACAAGAACTTGCAGATATCATTAGCAATGAAACCGGTCGTAAAATCGGCAAATCAGGTATAAACCATTACTTTATTAAAGTAAAAGACTTGGTTAAACGCCATCAAGAAGGTCAAAAAAATCTATAAGCTTAAAACTTATAGATTTTTTATTACCACATATTTGTGTATTTGCCTTCACCCTTATATACACTATCCATTAAAATAATATGTTGATATAAATAACTGCTAGGTAATTTACTTTTAGCCATTGTTGTAATAACAACACCTGCCGTTGTATTAAGTGATTCAGCAATATAATAGTTATTATCATCTATTCCCACAATAATCGCCATATGTCCATTATTACCTATTAGATCACCAACTTTTACTTTTCCTGATTTAAGTAGATCTTTAGTTATCTTAACTTTTGTTCCTAAGTCATCTAAATCTTTATGTGAAGCATTTTCTCCAGCTCCTAAATCTCCAATATCAACTCCACCATTATATAATGCCCAAGTAACAAAACCTGAACAATCTAAGCCATTCGGATATTTATTACCATACTTATACTGCGGTAGATTAACATACATTGGAATTGAACAACCCCACATCGCTGGACCAGCTAATATTGCTCCTTTTTCTAAATCCGCATAATCATCTTCACTTAGATATAAACCACGATGATAGTATCTACCTTCGCCATCAACATGTTTATATGGCGGATAATTATTTAAACGTCCATTCTCGGAAAAATAATGAATACGATAACTAAATTCTAAAGTTAAAAACCTTGCCGCCGCAATAACTCCACCTCTAGTACCATATCCGGCTTCTTCAACTCGATCAAACAAAATATTATCAATTAAATCAGCTTCTTCACTTGTAAATTGCTGACATTTAACATACGGTTTATCAAAATTAATTCTCGGTTTAGTAATAAAACTAGATACATAAACATTTACTTTATTAGTAGTTCCTGATCCACTAGTTAAAGTAATTTCAGTCATTCCATATCCATTACCAGTTACTTTACCATCCTCTGAAACACTAGCAATACTTTCATTATTACTTTTCCAAGTAATATCATCTTGCACATTACCTAAAGTAACTAATTCATAATTGATTTTTTCACTACCACCTTTATAAAGATAAATAGTTTTTTTAGTTGGTTTAATTTCTAATACTTTGTTAATTTCTACTTTCTGACTATCAATATCATTAATATTACCATATTTATCTTTAACAAATACTTTATAATCACCACTAGGAACAGTAAAACTACAATAACCATTACTAGCTTTTAACCATTCACTATCATTAATATCTGGTTCTTTATCTTCTTTAGCTAAATAACACCAAACTTCTTTATTTATTTTATAAAAATAATTATCTACTTCTACATTAAATATAACTTGATTTTTAAAATTAATACTATCTTTTATTTCAATATTCTTAATATAAGGTGCTGTTGTCATATTAAGATAAATAAAACTACCTATTAGGCCTATAACAACCAATAATATTATAAAACTAATAATTATTTTAATTTTCTTCATAAGCCACCTCGACTAAGAAAATTATAGCATAATAATTATTTTATATAAAATTTATCAATCTAAAAAAATATACATTTATTCTAAATATATAGTATAATTACATTAGAATACGAAAGGGTGTATTAAATGTCATCAAACAGAACAAACGTAACTTTTAATGATGGTACTGTAATTGAGATTGAAAAAGGAACAACAATCTATGAACTAAGCAAATTATATCAACCTAAAATGAATAATCGTATTGTAGGGGTTGAAATAGATAATGAAACTGTTCCTATGGATACCAAGATTAATCGTGCAACTAAATTAAATTTTATTGATTATACGACAATTAACGGCTTTAAAATAAATAAATGTGGTTTACAATTTGTTACAGAAGTCGCTTTAAAAGAAACTTTTGGTGAAGGATATGAAGTAACATTCGACCATTCTATTGCTAATGGTCTACATATGACTATTATTAGTGAAAAGAAATTTACTTTAAATGACGCTAAAAAGTTAAAAACGAAAATGAATGAAATAATTGCCAACGATGAACGAATTTATGCATTAAATGTTGAAAAGAAAGAAGCTATAAGTTATTACAATCGTGTTAAAGCCACTGAGAAAGCCCAGAATATTCATAACTTAACTAATAACATAGTAACTGTTCATAAACTACGTAATTATATTAATTATTTTTATTCTGATTTACCTTATTCAACAGGTTGTTTAAATAAATATGATTTAGTTTACTTAAGTGAAAACAAATTAGTTTTAATGTTTCCTTCCTTAACAACTAAATTTAAAGTTCCAGAATATATTCATTATCAAAACGTTATTAAATGTTTTGAAGATTCTAAAGCTTGGATTAAGTCTTTAAATGTTCCATTTATCGCTGATTTAAATAAATTGATTTCTGATTGTAAGATTGAAAACTTTATTAAAATCGCTGAAACTGATTTTGATAACCGTATTCATGAACTAGTCGATGATGTTTTAGCTAAGAAAGCTCGTTATGTCCTAGTTGCTGGTCCATCATCATCTGGCAAGACAACTACAACTAAAAAAATAACCTTACAATTACGTAGTCGTGGTTATGATGTCTTAATGATATCAGTTGATAACTATTTTAAAGATCGTAAAAATGCTCCGAAGGATGCTGAAGGTAATTACGATTTTGAATGTTTAGAAGCTTTAGACTTAAAACTATTAAATAAGCAATTAAAAGATTTATTAGATGGAAAAAAAGTATCATTACCAACTTACAACTTTGTAACTGGTGAAAAAGAATATGAAAAAGAACCAATTAAATTAAGTGATAATGCTATAGTTATAATGGAAGGCTTACATTGTATTAATGATGCTATGACTCCTGATTTAGATCCAAAGCTAAAATACAAAGTATATTTAAGCCCATTTATTCCAATAAATATAGATAGACATAATTATATTTCCACAACTGATTTAAGATTAATGCGAAGAATTGTTAGAGATAATAGAACTAGAGCAACTGATGTTGGTGCAACAATTGATTACTGGAATACCGTCAGAGCTGGTGAAGAAAAATATATCTTCCCATTCATTAACAAAGTCGATAAGATTGTTAATACTTCACTAGTATATGAAGTTGGCGTCTTAAAAGTCTTTGTTGAACCATTACTATATTCCGTAAAAAGTAATTCTAGTGCTTATAATGAAGCTCGTCGTTTGATAAACTTCTTAAGAGGTTTCTTTACAATTCCTTCAGATTATGTTACTGATGAATCCATATTAAGAGAATTCATAGGCAAAAGTGTCTTTGAATACTATGATTAGAAAGAAAGAGGTAGAATATGATAAAAGTAGCAATTAATGGATTTGGTCGTATTGGCCGTTTAGCATTCCGTGAAATGATCACTGGAAGCGATTTTGATGTCGTTGCTATCAACGATTTAACAGATGCAGAAACACTAGCATATTTATTAAAATATGATACTAATCATCGTTCATTCCATGAAGATATTATTAACTTCGAAGGCGATGAATTAGTAATTAAAGGAACTAAAAGAATTAAAGTATATTCTGAAAAAGATCCAGTTAATCTTCCTTGGGGTGAACTTGGTGTTGACGTCGTCTTAGAATGTACTGGAATCTTCACTAAATATGAAGATGCTCATAAACACATTGAAGCTGGTGCTAAGAAAGTAATTATTTCTGCTCCAGGTAAAGGTGATATGAAAACTATCGTTTATAACGTTAACTCCGATACTTTAGATGGCACAGAAGAAATAATTTCTGCTGCTTCTTGTACAACTAACTGTCTAGCTCCAGTATTAAAAGTTTTAGAAGATAATATTGGTATTGTTAAAGGATACATGACAACTGTTCACGCTTATACTAACGATCAAGCAACTCTAGATATTCCTCATAACAAAGGTATCAAAGCTCGTCGTGGCCGTGCTTGCGCTATGAATATTGTTCCAGCATCTACTGGTGCTGCTAGTGCTATCGGTTTAGTAATTCCAAGCTTACTAGGTAAAATGGATGGTAACGCTTTCCGTGTTCCTGTATCAGATGGTTCAGTCGTAGATGTTACATTAGAATTATCACGTAATACGACAGTTGAAGAAATCAACACATTGTTTACTAACAATCAAAGTGAAACTTTAAAATTCACTATGGACCCAATTGTATCTAGTGATATTCTTGGTAAAAAAGTCGGTGCTACAGTTGATGGCTTATTAACTAATGTCTTAGAAAGTGACGGCAAACAACTTGTTAAAGTCGTTGCTTGGTACGATAATGAAATGGGTTATACCGCTCAAATGATGCGTACTGCTAAGAAATTATTTAATATTAATAAATAAGTGTCTTTAGACACTTTTTTCTGTAAAGAAAAAAACATAAAAATTGAACATGTTTTAGACATATTTTATAATAAATTATGGTGATGGTATGAAAAAAAGAATTCAAGACGTCGATGTAAGAAATAAAAGAGTATTATTAAGATGCGATTTTAATGTTCCAGTTGAAAATGGTGTTATCTTAGATGACAGCAAAATAATTGCTTCTTTAAATACTATTGAATACTTAGTTAAACAAGGAGCTAAAATAATAATTTTATCGCACTTTGGTAAAGTAAAAACTGAAGAAGATAAAGAGAAAAACTCACTAGCTCCTATTGCTGAACATTTACAAAAACTAGTTCAAACTAAAGTTATTTTCTCTAAACAACCTCGTAGTTTATATTTAGAAGCTAAAATTGAAAATATGAACCCTGGTGAAATAATGGTTTTAGAAAATACTCGTTTTGAAGATGTTCCAAATAAATTAGAAAGTGGCAATGATGCTCAACTAGCTACATATTGGGCTGGCCTAGCTGATGTCTTCTGCCTAGATGCTTTTGGCTCAGCTCATCGTAAACACGCCTCAACTTATGGCGTAGCTAAGTACTTACCAAATTGTATTGGTTTCTTAGTTGAACATGAAATGGAAATGTTAGATAAATACGTTTTAAATGCCGAAAAACCATTTACCATTGTTATGGGTGGTGCTAAAGTTGAAGACAAAGTTGCCTTAATCGAAGCCTTACTACCTAAATGTGATCACTTACTATTAACGGGAGGTATAGCTAACTCTTGTTTGGCTACCTTAAACTTTAATGTGGGTAATTCTTTACGTACTAAAGACCCTGAAGTAATATCTAAATTAAAAGATTTATTAATAACTTATAAAGATAAAATTATGTTACCAGTAGATGCAATTGTCGGTCGCGAATACAACAAAGACTATATTGAACACGTTAGTATTGATAAAGTTGAAGAAGACGACATGATCTTAGACATCGGGATGAGAACAATTAATAAATATAAAGAAATAATCGACAATTCAAAAACAATCTTTGTTAACGGAACCGCTGGTAAATACGAAGATATTCGTTTTGCCACTGGTACTAGAGAATTACTTAATAACATCGTCAACACTAACGCTATTAAAATCGTTGGTGGTGGTGATGGCGTAAGTGCTGTTAAACACTTTAAATTAGGTGAAAAATTTACATACCTTTCAACAGGTGGAGGAGCAACCTTAGAATATATAATAAATGAAGGATTACCTGCGATTGACAACATCGAAGATATCTAAAAAATATTTTATCTGTAATTTTAAATCTTTATTACTTAAAGAAGACTTTCTCTTAATTAAAGATCAAATATCTTCTTTAGAAAAATCAGATAAAATTGAATTAATTCTATGCCCTCCAACTACTTATTTATATATTTTTGAAAATACTGATTATAAACTTGGCAGTCAAGAGATATCGATGTATAGTAATGGCGCTTATACAGGAGAAAATAGCGCTGAACAATTAAAATCGATGAACGTTTCGTATGCCTTGATTGGTCATCACGAAAGTCGTAATATTTTAAATGAGACTGAAAATACCTTAATCGATAAAATAGTTAATGCTTATAATAACCATATAAAGCCTATATATTTTATTGGCGAAGATAAAAACGACAAGCTAAATAATCAGACACAAAAAGTTTTAAACCAACAATTAAATCTTTTACATAAACTATCCAAAGAAATTCTTAATGAACTAATAATCGTCTATGAACCTGTATGGTCAATAGGTAGTGGAGAAATACCTAATATGGACGAATTAAATAATAATGTTAAGTTTATAAGTAGTATTATCGAAAATAACTATCAAACTACCATTCCTATATTATATGGTGGTAGTATTAATGAACAAAATATTGAATATCTATCCCAGAATGAAAATATCAGTGGAGTTATAATAGGAGAGAGCTCTACTAATATCGACATATTAAAAGAAATTTATCAAAAATACCAAAAATTTATTTAGTCGACAAAATATAACATAATACCAAAAAGAGTCGTAATAAAATATCATTATAGAAAGAGAAATTAGATATGAAAAACAATATAAACACATTGGTAGTATGTAGTATCGCAGAAGCTAAAAGGCTAAAAGAAGAAATAAGTAAAATATCTACAGAAGTTATCATCAAATATACAACTGATAATTATAAAGATGCTTTAAATATTATCAACGATATCAATTCAACTATTGATGCTATCATTATTGATGGAACTCTACCTGGTGAAGATATTTTAAGTTTATTAACTAAGTATTCTAATAAATACCTGTTATCACGAACAATCGTTATCGATAATATTAAATTAGATTGTTATAATATGACAACCAGTGATTATCAATTATTTAATATTATTCCTAAAAATTACTCTGTTTCTGATTTAATTCTTTCTTTAGAAGAAATTAAAAGAAAGAACGAAAAGTACAATTATCAAAAGCTATCTATTTATGACAAAGTATCGGAAATTCTAAAGAAACTAGGTATCGCTCCTGATAAAAATGGCTTTCACTATCTTCGCAAAGCTATTTATGAATGTTACTTAGAACCAAGCTTGCTAACTTCAATCACTAAAGAGATATATCCGATGTTAGCCAAATCATTTTCTAAAAAAGAAAGTTGTATTGAACGGTCAATTAGAAGTGCTATTGAAACTGGTTGGGACCGTGGGAATTATGAATACTCTAACGAACTATTTTCCAGTTGTGTCGATTATTATAAAACCAAACCAACTAATGGTGAATTCATCGCTATTATCGTTGATAAAATAATGATGGAACAAGGAAGAACATCATATTAACCAAGAAATTACTTTATCGCATTGTAATTTCTTTTTTTTGCTTTCTAATTGTGCTATTATGTTAATAGGAGAATGAAAATGAAAAAAATATTAGCTATTATATTAGATGGTTTCGGTATGCGTGAAGATGCTTATGGTAATGCTGTAAAAAATGCCGGAATGAATAATTTTATCAATATATGGAACGAATATCCTCATTGTTTACTAAAAGCTAGTGGTCCATCAGCTAATTTGCCTGAAGGTCAACCTGGAAGTAGTGCCTTAGGTCATAAATTAATTGGTGCTGGTCGTTTAACTTCCAATCGTTTGGCCGATGTTAATGAGATATTTCAAAAAGAACGTTTAAAATACAATGGTAAGTTTAACGAAATGATTGAATATTTAAAAAGTAATAGTGCTAAAAATCTTCATCTTAACTTTCTAATATCTGATGGAGGCGTTTCATCACATATCAAACACCTTCAATCATTTCTTGAATTATTAAAAAACTACGAATTAAAAAATAATATATATTTACATCTAGTCGCTGATGGTAAAGATTCCGATCGTTATTCCGTATATAAATATATTAAGAGTATTAACCATTTAATAACTGATAATATTTTTATCGCTTCCGTTTGTGGTAGATACTATGCTATGGATTACACTAAGGATTATGCCCGTACTAAAATGTATTACGATTTACTTTATACTGGTAAAGGTATTGAAGCGGGTAACTTAGGACAAACAATCGATAGATGTTATGAGAAAAATATAACTGATGAATATTTACCACCTTTAAAAACTCGTAACTTTACTAATTTACAACCAAGTGATGCTTTTCTATTCTTAAGTTTTAGTAAAGAAAACCAATTACAACTTCTTAATGCTATGCTCAATAAAGATTTTATTGAGTTTGATACTTATTCCACTAATATTAAGATATATAGTTTATATGAAATAGATAAGAACTTAAGTCGTAACTATTTCTTCGAATCAAAAGCTGTCAATCATACGTTATGTGAATATTTATCAGAACTTGGTTTAAATCAAGCTCATATCTACGAAAGTGTTAAAACCTATCCCATGAGTTATTTCATTAATGGTGAAAAATACAATAATATCAATAACTGCGATGTTTTCTGTGTTGACTCACCAGTCGTTGATAGCTTTGATATGAAACCAGAAATGAGTTCCCTAGCTATTTCTAAAACAGCCATTGAATGTATGGAAAAAGATTATGACTTTATTCTTGTTAATTTTGCTAACCCCGACGAAGTAGGTCATACTGGTAATTATGGAGCTACCATAAATGGCTTACAAGCCGTTGATATTTGTCTAGGCAAACTATTAGAAACAGCCGAAGAAAACTTTTATAAAGTCATAATAGTAAGTAGTCATGCTAAAACAGATACCATTATTAATCGTGATAATGAAATAATCACGCGAAATACCACCAGTCCGGTTCCATTCATTATTCTAGATAAAAAAGTCAAACTAAATAATGGTGATTTATATAGTTTCGCCCCAACCTTGCTATCTTATATGGACATTGCGGTTCCTAAAGAAATGAAAGATACAGAAATATTATTATAAAAAATATATAAATAAATGAAAAAAGAAAGAAGTATATATATGAAATATAAAAAAAGCATTATTTTAATAATTATATTGTTACTATTAATAGGTTGTGGAGACAAAAAGGAATCATCTTCAAACACTGATAATACTCCAACAGGTAGTTCTACTCCGGAAACAAATAAACAATTATATTGTGAAGAGGGAACATTAAAAGACGATAAATGTGAAATTGTTTTAACAACTGAAGGCACAACTAAGTGTGAAACAGATTATGCTTTAAAAGATGGAAAATGTACTAAAACCGAAACTTTAGCTGCTAAATCTACTAAAACTTGTGATAAAGATTATACTTTAAGCGGAAATATATGCATAAGCACTGAAACATATGATAAAGAGACTCAAAAAGTTTGTGAGTTAACTAAGGAATACGATAGAGGTTCATACAAGTGGGTTAACGGAGAAGAAATGGAAAGCTCAGCTTTTGTTGACGAAGGTAAATGCTATAATTCAGCTTGTTCGCGATTTAAAGATGGAGTGTGCGTGGATATAGTCGTAGCAGAAGTTAGCTTTATTGATAAACAAACTTGTCAATCAGGTACAAAAGAAGTAAATGGTCAATGTCATAAGACAGCAACTCCCAAAACAACATATACTTGCGAAGAAGGCACATTAAATAATAATAAATGTACAATAACTAAAGAAGTAGATCCAACTATTACTTGTGAAAATGAATATACTTATAATAGCGAAACAAAGCAATGTGAGAAAATTAACATCGTTGAAGCTCAAGAAAAATAAAAATTAAGAAATTTAAAAAGTTAGAATTATAATGAATTCTAATTTTTTTTATTTAAAAATTCAATTTAGGCTTGATTTCACCGAACTTTCTTGCTATAATGAAAATCGTATGACTGCGTAGATGTGTGAGGTTGCCGATACACTAGGAAGAGTTGCTAAAACAATTTCTAAAATTATCGGGGAATTTATACGGAGCAAGCCTATACTAGATATAGACGAAGGGAGGACATATAATGTCAAGTAACAAAGTTCGTATTACTCTAAAAGCTTATGATCACAGAGTTTTAGATCAAGCTTGCGGAAAAATAGTTGAAACTGTTAAAAGAACTGGGGGAGAAGTTGTTGGACCAGTACCTCTACCTACTGATGTAGAAAAGGTTACTATCCTAAGAGCTGTACACATGTACAAAGACTCTAGAGAACAATTTGAAAGTCGTACTCATAAGAGATTAATCGATATCAAAAACCCAACAAAAGAAACTGTTGAAGCATTAGCTCACTTAGATATTCCAAGTGGCGTAGCTATTAACATAAAATAATAAAAATCAAACGGAGGTAAGAAAATGAAAGGAATCTTAGGACGTAAAGTCGGAATGACTCAAGTCTTTACAAAAGATGGAAAACTAGTTCCTGTAACTGTTGTATCAGTTGAACCAAACGTTGTAACTCAAGTTAAAACAGTTGAAAACGATGGTTATAATGCAATCCAATTAGCTACAGTGGACAAAAAAGAAAAAAATGCTACTAAAGCTAGCATTGGTCATGCTAAAAAAGCAAACACTACTCCTAAGCGCTACTTAAAAGAAATTCGTGATTACGAAGGTACTTATAACTTAGGAGATACAATTAGCGCTGATATATTTACTGTTGGTGAATATGTTGACGTAACTGGAACAAGCAAAGGTAAAGGTACTGAAGGTGTAATCAAACGTTGGAATCAATCAAGAGGTCCAATGGCTCATGGTTCACGTTATCATAGAAGACCAGGTTCATTAGGAACAATGTTACCAATGCACGTTCTTAAAGGTAAAAAATTACCTGGACACATGGGTGTTGAAACTACAACAATCCAAAATCTAGAAATAATTGAAGTAAATGTTGCAGAAAATTACGTATTAGTAAGTGGAAATATTCCAGGAGCTAAAAAATCTTTAGTTTTAATTAAGTCAGCAGCTAAAAAGAAAGGTTCAAATACTCCAAAAGAAGTATTAACTTATTCTGATGAAACTGTTGTTGATGAAGTTGTAGAAAGTGCTGAAACAGTAGAAACTGCTGAAGAAACAGTTGCTGAAACTGAAACTCCAGTAGAAGAAACTACTGAAGAAGTTGTTGAAGACACAACTGATGCAGAAGCTACAGAAGAAAACCAAGGAGAAAGTAAGTAATTATTTACTGAAGAAAGGTGATCTAATATGGCAAAAATACAATTAGTTAATGTTAAAGGTGAAAAACTAAAAGATTTAACACTAGAAGATAGTGTTTGGAATATTGAAGCTAATGACATCGTACTTAAAAAAGCTATCGATTTACAATTAGCTGCAACAAGACAAGGTACTGCTAAAACTAAAACTCGTTCAGAAGTTTCAGGTGGCGGTAGAAAACCATGGAGACAAAAAGGTACTGGTAGAGCTCGTCAAGGTTCTATTAGAGCTACTCAATGGCGCGGAGGTGGAATCGCTGGTGGAGTTACTCCAAGAGATTACACATTCCAAATTAATAAAAAAGAAAGAGCTCTTGCTCTAAAAAGTGCTTTATCTCATAAATATCAAGATAAAGAACTAGTAGTTGTTGATAACATTAAACTAGCTACATTAAAAACTAAAGAAGTTAAAGATTTAATTACAACATTAAACTTAGCTGGTAAAGTTTTATTCGTAACTGGTGAAGATAACGAAAACTTATATATGGCAAGTAGAAACTTAGGCTATGCTTACAATATAAATGCTGATGAAATTAACTGCTATGACTTAGTAAATGCTGATGTATTAGTAGTTGATGAAGAAGCTGTTAAAGTAATTGAAGGGGGACTTAAATAATGAAAGATTATACTGATATTATTATTGCACCTGTAATTACAGAAAAAGCTGCTACTCAAGCAGAAGCAAATGTATATACTTTTAAAGTAGCTAAAGAAGCTAATAAAATTGAAATTAAAAAAGCTATCGAAGCTGCCTTTGGTGTTCATGTAGTTAAAGTTAATACTTTAAATACTAAACCAAAAGCTAAAAGAGTTGGAAGATATACAGGCGAAACAAAAACTTATAAGAAAGCGTTCATCACTGTTGCTGATGGCGAAAAAATAGAATTATAGAAGGAGTGAAGAAATTATGGCAATAAAGACTTATAAACCAACGACTAATGGTCGTCGTGGAATGACTACTTTATCAAATACTGAAATAACTTCTAGTACTCCTGAAAAATCTTTAGTTGTTTCTAAAATCAAAACTGGTGGTAGAAATAACCAAGGAAAAATGACAGTTCGCCACATTGGTGGAGGAGCTAAACAAAAATACAGAGTTATAGATTTCAAAAGAGATAAAGTTGGAGTTACTGGTAAAGTAGCAACAATCGAATACGATCCAAATCGTAACGCTAACATCGCTTTAATTAATTATCGTGATGGCGAAAAAAGATATATTATTGCACCAAAAGATTTAACTGTTGGTTCAATAATTGAAAGTGGTGCTGACGCTGATATCAAAGTTGGTAATGCACTACCACTTGAAAACATTCCAGTAGGTACAACAATTCATTGTATTGAATTACAACCTGGTGCTGGTGCAAGACTTTGCCGTTCTGCTGGTACAAGTGCTCAAATCCTAGGCCGTGAAGACAAATATGTTTTAATCAGATTACAATCTGGTGAAACAAGAAAAGTTTTAGGAACTTGTATGGCTACAGTTGGTGTAGTTGGTAATGAAGATTACGAACTAGTAAACTGGGGTAAAGCTGGACGTACTCGTCACTTAGGCGTAAGACCTACAAACCGTGGTTCTGTAATGAACCCTAATGACCACCCACATGGTGGTGGTGAAGGACGTGCTCCTGTAGGACGTAAGTCACCAATGACTCCATGGGGTAAAAAAGCTATGGGTCTTAAGACTCGTAAGAATAAAAAACAATCTAGCAAGCTAATTGTTAGTCGTAAGAAGAAATAGGAGGAAATAAATAATGGCAAGAAGTTTAAAAAAGGGACCTTATGTTTTCGATAGATTACTTAAAAGGGTTCAAGAATTAAATAAAAATAATAAAAAAGAAGTTATTAAAACTTGGTCTCGTCGTTCAACTATTTATCCTGACTTCGTTGGACATACAATAGCTGTTCATAACGGAAAAGAATTTATCCCAGTATATATTACTGAAGATATGGTTGGACATAAATTAGGCGAATTTGCATTAACTCGTAAATTCGGTGGACACGCTGGACAAAAGTAGGAAGGAGAGAGTAAGTAATGGAAACATACGCAATACATAAAGGTGCAATGATCGCTCCTCGTAAAGCAAGAATGACTCTTGACTTAGTAAGAGGTAAAGACGTATTAACTGCCCAAGGTATTTTAGAAAATACTAATACTAAAGCTAGCAGATTAATCCTTAAAGTTTTAAATTCTGCTGTTGCAAATGCTGTAAACAATTATGGCGCTAATGAATCTGAACTTGTAATCTCTGAATGCTACATCAATCCAGGTCAAGTATTAAAAAGAATCAAATTTGGTTCAAGAACTAAAGTTGATAGAAGAGATAAAAGAACAAGTCATATTACTGTAAAAGTATCTGATAATAAGGAGGCAAAATAGTATGGGACAAAAAGTTAATCCAATAGGCCTAAGAGTAGGTGTTAATAAAGATTGGACTGCTAATTGGTTTGCAACTAAAAAAGATTTTGGTACTCTTTTAAATAAAGATGACAAAATCCGTAAATTCTTAGCAAAGAAAATGAAAGATGCAGCTGTTGCTGAAGTAGTTATCGAAAGAACTACTAAAAGAACAGATGTTAAAATCTATACTGCTAAACCTGGTATTATTATCGGACATGGCGGAGAAGATATTGAAAAATTAAGAAATGAACTTAAGAAATTAGTAGATGAAGATGTATATGTATCAATCATCGAAGTTAAAAATCCAGATTTAAATGCTAAATTAGTAGCTGAACAAATCGCTCAACAAATCGAAGCTCGTGCACCATTTAGAAGTGCGCAAAAAAGAGCTATCAGAAATACTATGAAGGCTGGAGCTAAAGGTATTAAAACTTCAGTTTCAGGAAGATTAGGCGGCGCTGAAATGGCTCGTTCTGAAGGTTATACAGAAGGAACTGTTCCTCTACATACAATCAGAGCCGACATTGATTATGCTATCGCTGAAGCCAATACTACTTATGGTAAGATTGGTGTAAAAGTTTGGATTTACAAAGGTGAAATTCTTCCTACTAAAAAAGTAACGAAGGGAGATGTTAAAAATGTTGATGCCAAAAAGAACTAAGTATCGTAAACAACATCGTTTATCATACGAAGGACATGCTAAAGGTAATACTAAGCTAACATTCGGTGAATATGGTTTAATGGCTACTGAAGGAACTTATATTACTGCTCAACAAATCGAAGCTGCACGTATTGCCATGACTCGTTTCATGAAACGTGGTGGACAAGTATACATTAACATATTCCCACATTCACCTCTTACTCAAAAACCATTAGGTGTTCGTCAAGGTAAAGGTAAAGGAAACGTTGAACAATGGGTAGCTGTTGTTAAAAAAGGAAAAATTATGTTTGAAATTGGTGGCGTAACTGAAGACATCGCTAGAGAAGCTTTAAGACTTGCTTCACATAAACTTCCAATTACATGCAAATTTGTAAAGAAAGAAGATAAGGGTGGTGAATCTAATGAAGGTTAATGAAGTAGTTAAAGAATTAAGAGCTTTATCTGATGAAGAACTTAATACAAGAATCACTGAAGCAAAAAAAGAATTATTCGATCTTAGATTAAAACAATCAACTGGTTCATTAGAAAAACCATCTAGGATTCGTGAATTAAGAAAAAATGTTGCTAGAATGAAAACCATTCTAAAAGAAAGAGAAATTGGAGGCGAAAAATAATGGAAGAGACTAAAAGAACATCATTAATCGGTAAAGTTGTAAGTGCTAAAAACGATAAGACTATTACTGTTTTAGTTGAAACATATAAAAAGCATCCACTTTATGGAAAAAGAGTTAAATACTCGAAGAAATATACAGCTCATGATGAGTTTAATAAAGCTAAAGAAGGGGATACAGTTAAGATTACTAGTACTAGACCATTATCTAAAACTAAGAGATATGAACTTACTGAAGTACTAGTTGAGGCTGTAATCCTATAGGAGGTATCATTATGGTAATGCAAGAATCAAGACTTAAAGTTGCTGATAACTCTGGTGCTCGTGAATTACTAGTTATTAGAGTTGTTGGTGGAAGTAAAGTTAAAAGCGGTAACATTGGTGATATCGTCGTTGGAACTGTTAAAAAAGCTATTCCTAATAGTAATGTTCCAAAAGGAAAAGTTGTTAAAGCTGTAATCGTTAGAACAGTTCAAGGTGTTAGAAGAGCTGATGGATCATATATTAAATTTGATGACAATGCATGTGTTTTAATTAGAGATGATAAGAGTCCAATTGGAACTAGAGTTTTAGGACCTGTTGCTCGTGAACTTCGTGAAAAAGATTTCATGAAGATTGTATCACTTGCACCTGAAGTATTATAGGAGGAACTATTAATATGAAAGTAAAAGTTGGAGATAATGTAAGAATTCTTGCCGGTAAAGATAAAGGTAAAGAAGGAAGAATTATTAAGACTATGACTAAAGAAAATAAGGTTGTAGTTGAAGGAATAAACATCGTTAAAAAACACATCAAACCAAATCGTATGAATGAAGTAGGTTCTATCATTGAAGTAGAAGCACCAATTCATGTATCTAACGTAAAATTAGCTGAATCTAAAAAAGCTCCTAAAAAAGAAGCTAAAGCAACTAAAGAAGTAAAAGAAGAAAAAGTAGAAAAGAAAGCTACAAAAACAGCAGCTAAAAAAACAACAAAAAAATCTGAAAAGAAAGCTAGTTAGTGGGTGAAGATATGAGTACATTTAAGAAATTATATAATGAACAAATCGTAGACTCTCTAATGAAAAAATTTAACTATTCTTCAGTTATGGAAGTTCCAAGACTAGAAAAAATAGTTATTAACATGGGAGTTGGCGAAGCTTCACATGATTCAAAATTCATTGAAGCAGCAGTTAAAGACCTAGAACAAATAGCTGGTCAAAAACCTGTTGTAACAAAAGCTCGTAAATCAATAGCTGGCTTTAAAATAAGAGAAGGCCAAGTAATTGGAGCTAAAGTTACATTACGTGGTGAAAATATGTACAATTTCATGGAAAAATTAATTAAAGCTGCTCTTCCACGTGTAAGAGACTTCAGAGGCGTATCAAAAACTGCTTTTGATGGCAAAGGAAATTATACACTTGGAATTAAAGAACAAATTATATTCCCTGAAATCGAATATGATCAAATCTTAAAAATAAGAGGTATGGATATCGTATTCGTAACAACTGCAAAAACAAACGAAGAAGCATACGAATTATTAAATGGATTCGGAATGCCATTTAGAAAGTAGAAAGAGGAGGAAAATATTTATGGCAAAGACTAGTTTAAAAGTAAAACAACAAAGACCTGCAAAATTTAAATCAAGAGCTTATACTCGTTGCGAAAGATGTGGACGTCCTCACGGAGTTCTACGTAAATATAAATTATGCCGTATTTGTTTTAGAGAAATGGCTAACAATGGACAAATACCTGGTGTAAAGAAATCAAGCTGGTAGGAAAGGAGGAATTTAGACTATGGTAGGAGATATAATAGCTGATATGCTTACAAGAATACGTAATGCAAATCAAATGAGATATGAAACAGTAGAAGTTTTAGGTTCAAAAATGACTTTAGGAATTGCTGAAATTCTAAAACGTGAAGGATACATAGCTGATTTCAGTTATGAAAAAGATACTAAGGGTGATAAATTAACATTAACTCTTAAGTATGGTGCTAAAAAAGAAAGAGTTATTACAGGTTTAAAGAGAATTTCTAAATCTGGATTACGTGTCTATGCCAAACGTGATGAAATTCCTCGTGTACTTAACGGTTTAGGAATTGCAATCATTTCAACTTCAAAAGGATTAATGACTGATAAAGAAGCTCGTGAAGCTGGTCTAGGAGGAGAAGTACTTGCCTACATTTGGTAAGGAAAATTAGGTTATGAGTAGAATAGGAAAAAGAGAATTAGTAATTCCACAAGGTGTTACTGTAACTGTTGATAATAATACTGTAACTGTTAAAGGTCCTAAAGGCGAATTGAGTTTAGAAAAATCAAGCATTATAAGTGTTGAAGAAGTTGAAGGCAAAATAATTACAAAAAGACCTAATGATACAAAAACTAACAAACAATTACATGGTACAACAAATGCTTTAATTCATAATATGATTGTTGGTGTAACAGAAGGTTATAAAAAAGAACTTGAAGCTGTCGGAGTTGGTTATAGATTCCAAGTTCAAGGTAATAAAATTAATATTAACGCTGGATATTCTCATCCAGTAATAATAGAAGTTCCTGCTGGTCTTAAAGCAGAACAAACAAGTAATACCGAAATTACAATTTCTGGTATCGATAAGCAAAGAGTTGCTGAATTTGCGGCTAATGTTCGTAGTGTAAGAGAACCTGAACCATACAAAGGTAAAGGTATTCGTTACAAAGGTGAATATGTTCGTCGTAAAGAAGGTAAAAAAGCTGCTAAATAAGGGTAAGGAGTCGAGATATTATGATAGTTAAAGAATCAAAAAATGACATGCGTAAAAAAAGACATGCACGTATTCGTAAAACTATAAGCGGTACAGCTGAATGTCCAAGATTAAACGTATTTAGATCAAATACACAAATCTTTGCGCAAATTATCGATGATGTTAAGGGCGTTACTCTAGCTAGCTCTTCATCTGTCGAATTAAAATTAAAAAATGGTGGTAATGTTGAAGGTGCTAAAGAAGTTGGTAAAGACATTGCAGCCAAAGCTAAAAAATTAAAAATAACAAAAGTAGTTTTCGATAGAGGTGGATACCTTTACCACGGACGTGTTCAAGCTTTAGCAGAAGCTGCACGTGAAAATGGACTAGAATTCTAAGAGGGAGGTACAGATTATGCCAAAAACAAAAATGGACTCTAAGAAAAATTTGCTTGAAGAAAAAGTTGTTTCTATCGGCCGTGTAACAAAAGTTACAAAAGGTGGTCGTCACTTTAGATTTTCTGCAACAGTAGTTGTTGGAAATAGAAAAGGCTTAGTAGGAATTGGAACTGGAAAAGCTAACGAAGTTCCAGAAGCTATTAAAAAAGCTATTCAAGCAGCTAATAAAAACGTAACAAAAGTTGCTTTAATTGATAATAGAACTATCCCACACGAAGCTATTGGAAAAGTAGGACGTGCTCAAGTTCTAATTAAACCTGCTTCAGAAGGTACTGGAGTTATCGCTGGTGGTTCTGCCAGAGATGTTCTAGAACTTGCTGGAGTTCGTGATATTGTTTCTAAATCACTTGGATCAAATACTAAGATTAACGTTGCAAAAGCTACATTAGAAGCTCTTAAGATGCAAAAAATACCTGAACATGTTGCAGAATTAAGAGGAAAGAAAGTTGAGGAGCTATAATATGAAATTAAACGAATTACAAGCTGCTCCTGAAGCAAAAGCAAGAAAAAGAGTTGGCCGTGGACCAGGTAGTGGAATGGGTAAAACTTCTACTAGAGGTCAAAAAGGTCAAAAATCTCGTTCTGGTGTAACTATTCCAGCTTGGTTCCAAGGTGGACAAACTCCTCTATATAGAAGAGTACCAAAACGTGGCTTTAAAAATACTAGATTTAGAGTAGAATACGCAACAATTAACTTAAGTGATTTAAATAAATTTTTCAAGGATGGCGATACCGTTACTCCTGAATTATTAAAAGAAAAGGGGATTATTAAAAAACAACTTTGTGGAGTTAAAGTCTTAGGCAATGGTGAACTAGAAAAGAAATTAACAATTAAAGCTAATAGATTCTCAAGTTCAGCCGTTACAAAAATCGAAAGTGCTGGCGGAAAAGCTGAGGTGATTTAGATGTTTTCTAATCTAAAACAGCTATTTAAACGTTCAAATAGAGATTTAAGAAAAAGAATATATTTCACACTATTTTGTTTAGCAATATTTTGCTTTGGTAGTACTATAACAGTACCATGGGTTGGTACAATATATGAAGAATTAGGTTTCTTAGAAATCTTTAACCTAATGACTGGTGGAGGATTAAAGTCATTCTCAATCTTCGCCTTAGGTGTTACTCCATATATTACCGCTCAAATCATTACGCAAATATTACAAATGGATATTATTCCATATTTCAAAGAATTAAAAGAACAAGGGTATACTGGTAAACAAAAAATAAATAAGATAACTAGATATTTAGGTGTATTATTCGCCTTCTTACAAGGTTATATATTTACCGTTGCTTACTCAGGAACAACTGATGTCTTAACTATTTTAAAAACAACAGTTGTTTTAACAGCAGGTACATGTTTACTATTATGGTTAGGTGATCAAATCACTAAACATGGAATCGGTAATGGAGTATCATTATTCATTATGGCTGGTATTTTACAATCAATGCCTACAATCTTTGTTACTGCTTTCCGTGAATTAATAATGGCTGGTACTTTTACTAAAGTAATTGGTTCATTACTATTCGGTGCATTTGTTGTTATTTATTTACTAATTATTATTGGTATGATATGGATTCAACTTGCTGAAAGAAGAATACCAATTCAATATGCTAATAGAACAAATAGTGCTTATGGAGGACATCAAAATTATCTTCCAATCAAAATAAACTCTGCTGGAGTTCTTCCAGTAATCTTTGCATCAACATTACTTACAATTCCTGTAACAATTGTTAATTTAATAAAGAATCAAAAAGCTATTAATTTTGTTAATACATACATTGTAAATACATCATTAACAGGTTTCATTCTATATATTTTATTAATATTGTTCTTTGGATATTTCTACACATTCTTACAAATGAATCCTGAAGAAATGTCTAAAAACTTAAGTAAGAGTGGTGCATACATTCCAGGTGTAAGACCAGGAAATGATACAATTGATTATGTTAGTAATGTATTAGGAAAATTAACTATTGTTGGTTCAATCTTCCTAATCATAATTGCTGGACTACCAATCTTATTCTCTAATTTCTCAGGTCTTTCAAATGCTGTTACAATTGGGGGAACTGGTTTATTAATCGTTGTTGGAGTTGCTATTGAAACTTACAAACAACTAGAAAGTAGTTTAATAAGTCGTAGTCACAGAGCAGGAATAAAAAGATAATGAAAAATATAATATTTTTAGCAGTGCAAGGTGCTGGTAAAGGTACCTTCGCTAAAAAACTAAAAGAAAAATATAATTATGCTCATATCTCTACAGGAGATATCCTTAGAGAAAGAGCAGCTGTTGCAGATGAACTTGGCGCAAAAATCAAAAACATGATAGATAATGGCATTTTTGTTCCAAACGATATCATCTACGAAGCAATTGAGTATAAAATTACTCAACCAGAGTGTGAGAAGGGGTATATCCTAGATGGCTTTCCTAGAAATTTAGAACAAGCTAAAGGATATGATGAAATCCTAAAAAAATTAGGAAAAGAATTAGGGGTTGTAATAAATTTAACAATTCCAAACGAATTATTAAAACAAAGAATTATTGGTCGTCGAATTTGTCGTGATTGTGGAGCAATCTACAATATCTATAACGATGAATTTAAACCAAAAGTTGATGGCGTTTGTGATAAATGTGGCGGAAAGTTATATCAAAGAGAAGATGATAACGAAGAAGCTATGAACACAAGAGTTAAAACATACTTTGAGGTTACTGAACCAATAATAGATTATTACAAAGAACAAGGCGTCTTAAGAACTGTTGATTCTAGCAGTGATGCTGAAGCAGTTTTTAAAGAAATAGAAAAAATTCTTGAGAGTGAGGATGTGAATAACTAATTTGTTATTCACATCTCAAATACACTCGAATATAGTTATGGAGATATAAAATGGCTAAAGAAGAAAAAATAGAAGTAGAAGGTAAAGTTGTTGAGATCCTTAAAGGTGGAACTCCAATCGTTGAATTACCTAATGGACATACTGTAGAGGCCTACGTTTCTGGTAAAATGCGCGTTAATATGATTCGTATCTTACCAGGTGATACAGTCACTATCGAATTGTCGCCTTATGATTTAACACGTGGGCGTATTATATGGAATAAAAAATAAATGGAGGTACAATTATGAAAGTTAGACCATCAGTTAAAAAAATTTGTGCTAAATGCAAAATTATAAAAAGAAAAGGAAAAATAATGGTTATTTGTGAAAATCCAAAACACAAACAAAAACAAGGCTAATAGGAGGTAAATTATGGCACGTATTAAAAATATTGAATTACCAGGTGAAAAACATACTTGTATAGGATTAACTGCTATTTATGGTATCGGTAGAAGTTTAGCTAACCAAATTTGTGATGCTGCTAAAGTAGCAAGAGATAAAAAAATCAAAGATTTAACTGAAGATGAAATTACTGCTCTTCGTAAAGAAGTAGAAAAACATATGGTTGAAGGTGATCTTCGTCGTGAAGTTCAAATGAACATTAAAAACAAAATGGAAATTAATAGTTACCAAGGTACAAGACATAAAAAAGGTCTTCCAGTACATGGCCAAAGAACTTCAAGAAATGCTCGTACAAGAAAAGGTAAAGGTAAAGTAGTTGCTAACAAGAAGAAAGCTACTAAATAATAAATAGGAGGTTAAAAGATTATGGCTTACAATAGAAGAAAAAGAAAAGTTAAAAAGAATATACCAGAAGCACAAGCTCATATTCATTCAACATATAACAATACTGTTGTAACAATTTCAGATAAAGATGGTAATGTTATCAGTTGGGCTTCTGCTGGTACTATTGGATATAAAGGAAGTAAAAAGAAAACTCCATTTGCTGCTGGTATGAGCGCTGAAGCTGCTGCTAAAGCTGCAATGGATAACGGAGTTAGAAAAGTAGAAGTATTTGTTAAAGGTTTAGGTGCAGGACGTGAAAACGCTATTCGTTCATTACAAACTGCAGGACTAGAAATTACAACTATTAATGACGTTACTCCAGTTCCACATAACGGATGTCGTCCACCAAAACGTCCAAGAAATTAATAAAGTGAAAGAAGGGAACTTAGGGATATGTTAAGATTTGAAAAACCAGAATACAAAATTACTGAATACATAGAGAGCAATCACTATGGAAAATTTGAATTAGAACCACTTGAAAGAGGTTTTGGTACAACTATCGGAAACGCATTAAGAAGAGTTATGTTATCTTCATTACCAGGAAGCGCTATCACATCAGTAAAAATTGAAGGTGTTATGCATGAATTCCAAAAAATAGATGGTGTTGTTGAAGACGTAACAGCTATCGTTCTTGCTTTAAAAAGCATCGTAATTAAAAATCATTCTGAAGAAGACAAAGTTATCAGATTATATGCCGACAAAGAAGGTGCAGTAACTGCTGGTGATATCGAAAGAGACGCTGATGTTGAAATCGTTAATCCAGATTTAGTAATTGCTAACCTTGTTAAAGGTGGAAAACTTGATATGGAAATGACAGTAAGTAATGGTCGTGGCTATGTTGATTCAAAAGCTAATCAAAAATTATTTGGTGAAAATAAAGTTGGCGTTATAGCAATCGATTCATTATACTCTCCAATTGAAAGAGTTAGTTATGAAGTTGAAAGTGCTCGTGTTGGACAAAATGAAAACTTTGATAAATTAATAATGAACGTTTATACAAACGGATCAATTACTCCAGAAGAAGCAATGGCTTTATCTGCAAGAATTTTAATAGAACATTTTAACATTGTCACAGATTTAAATGCGATAAGTGATGTTTCAGGCTTAATGGCTGAGAAAAAAGTAGATACAATCACTAAGACGTTAGAAACACCAATCGAAGAAATAGAGTTCTCAGTTCGTGCTTACAATTGCTTAAAGAGAGCTGGAATTAATACAGTTCAAGATTTAATTTCTAAAAAAGAAGTCGAAGTTACTAAGATCCGTAATCTAGGTAAAAAATCTTTAAAAGAAGTTATTGATAAAGTAAAAGAAATGGGACTTAAGTTCCGCGATTAAAAATAAATAGGAGGTAAAATACTTATGGCAAAATATAGAAGATTAAACAGAGAAAAAAGCATTCGTAGAAGTATTTTAGCTAGTTTAACTAAAGATGTTATACTAAACGAATCTGTTGTTACTACTGAAGCTAGAGCCAAAGAAGTAAGAAAATTTGTTGATCGTATGATTACTTATGGCAAAAGAGGTACTTTAGTATGTCGTAGAAAAGCCCTTGCTTTCTTAAACAACGATACTTTAGTAGTTGATAAAGTATTCAATGAATTAGCTAAAAAATATGAAACTAGAAATGGTGGATACACTAGAATCATAAAATTAAAAGAAAGAGTTGGAGACGATGCTCTAACTGTAAAATTAGAACTAGTATAATAGTTCTTTTTTTATTTCTTTAATTTATCTAATTCTTCTCTCATAATTTCAACCGTCTTTTTTAAGTCATTAAATTGCTTATCTGCAGGTGATTCCGTCCAAGCTTCATTATCCATATATGGTTCCCCTGTTTCCTTATATTTTTGACTATTAATATTAATTGTTGAACCCTGAATTCTACTTTCAATGACTTGTTGGAAAGCTGAGTTATTTTCAAGTATCTGCCCCACTGTAATAAACCAGTTGCCGAGAGCATTCTGCTCTCCCGCCGTAAAATGATCAATTAAAGCAAACCCAATTACAACTGCACTTAAAGTCGATATTTTAGGATCAACATTTGGTGGAAAATTACGCATATACCACCTCACTATAATAAATATATGAATCTTAAGATAAAATAATAGTTTTATTGAAAATACCCAATCTTTATGTTAGAATATATTTAGACTAGAATAAAAGGGTGTATTAATATGGACGATAAATTAAAGGTCTTATGGAATTTAGATGTTTTAGTTAAAATGTGCCGTTCCAAAAGTGATGGTCCATCTTTGCGTGTTGAAGAAGTAGAAATAAATAATAAAATAAGAGGATATCAACAAGAAATAAATGATATAAACTCATTATCAGATGAAGATAGTTACGATTCAAGTGCTGAAATGGCTGATCGTAATATTGAGATAATTACTAAAAAACAACTTCAAACTTTAAAAAACGAACTTAAAGATAAAAACAAAGAACTAAATAATCTAAAGGAAGCCGAAGCTAAAGCTTACGAAAGTACTAACTTACTTAGAGAAACTAAGGCCAGTTATGAAAAATATATACTAAGTATGCAAGAACGTGTTGTATCTGTCACAGATAATGACACCATAAATAGATATAATAATTTAATTGATGATACTTCAAGAAAAATATCTGATATTAATATCGAATTAGGCGAAGAAAATGAAGAATATGTTAATGTTCAAGGAAGTATCGAAGATGTAACCGCCGAAATAATTGAATTAGAAGAAAAAATTGATAAAAAGAAAAAATTACTTGCTGAAACTCAAGCTAATTTAGAAAATAAAGATAATTACGTTGATCATTCTAAAAAAGAAAAGAATACTAAACGTATTAATGAATTAGAAGAAAAAATATCTGACTTAAATAGTCGTCTAGAAGAATTACAAGCCAACCCTAAATATATAGAAACTAAAATTAAAGATATCATAAACAGCGACGAAGCTCCAGAAAATGCTAAAAGCTATCTTGTTGAATTAATAAATATTGTTATTCGTCAACCATATATTAATGTCGCTAATGATAATAAATTAGAAGAAGAATTACTAAGAGCAACTCAAGCTCGTGATTCTTTTGCCAATGAAATAGATCAAAAAACTTATAATATATTAGAAGCTAATACACCAGAAAAAGTTCGCATAAATTACTTAGAAAAAAGAATAAATAGATGGCAAACAGAATTAACTGAATTAGAAGAGAAAGTATCATTAGTTGATCAAGATAAAAACTTTGAATATAAATTAAATGAACAAGAAATAAATGATATGATTGCAGTAATGAAAAAAGATTTATCTGAATTTCAAAAAGCATACGATGATACACCAGATACTAATATCAGTGTTAAAGCCAGCTTAAAAGTATCAGTTGATGAAAAACGTAATGATATTGTTGAAGCTGAAAAAATTGCTACCCAATTTAGATTAAACGAAGCTGAAGATATTGCTAAAGCTTCATATATTATCAAAAATGACTATGAAGAATATAAAAATAATATCTTAAATGCCCAAAAAGAAATATCTAATTTACGTAATAGATTACTTACTAAGAAATCAGGTTTAATAGATATTAGCACAAGAAATAAAGATAAAGACATCTTAAAAGAACTAGCACAAACCGTTATCGATCTAAAACATCGTCGTCAATTCCCTGATACTCCAATTGATGTAGTTCGTCGTCTTGAAGATGAATTAAAAATAAATCTAACTGATTCAATCGATATGAATATTATTAATCAAACCCAAACTTTGGTTCCTAAAGATTATGACACTTATATCATTAATAAGGCACCTATTTCCAACTTAGAACCAGAGAGATTTGAACCTGAAGAAAAACGTGGCCTTAAAGTAATTGAAGCAACAGATATTGATGAACCAGAACAACTTCTTAACATGCTTAATGAAGTAAAAACAGCTGATGAAGTTATAAATGAACAAATTCCTGAGGATAATAGTGTTAAAGAAAGTGTCCAACAAGAAGAAACTGAACAAATTGATGACACACTAGAAGAAAATAATGCTAATATATAATTAGTAGAGAAAAACGATAAATAGTTAGGAGATGATTTTATGAGTTTAAGAACCAATACTATAATAAGTTTAGAAAACAATGAAAAATATGTAGTATTAAATGAAACTATGTATGGAGGCGTTAAATACTTCTTAGTTATGGGAGTAGATGAAAATAAAGATATAATACCAACTAATGTTGCCATCGTTGAAGAGATAATTGACGGTCAAGATACATATGTCGACCGTGTTAAAGACCCAGAATTAATTATTATCCTAACTAGAATCTTAAAATCACAAATATAGCAGGTTATACCTGCTTTTTTATTTGACTTTTCCCCTTCTTTATAGTAGTATAACAACCAATAAGGAGAATGCGTATGACATTAGTAACTTTAATAGTTCAAATCCTACTAACAATACCTTTAACTATTATCTTAAAATACTTTGATAAAAAAGAAAATCGTTTAATTAATCATTTATTAATACCTACTATCTATATTATAATTATCTCGGCTTTAATCCCTGTTTTAAAAACTAATATCTTTTTAATTGTTGTCTTCGAAATATTCATCCGCAACTTCTATGTTACTAATATTACTTCTGAAGAAACAGATATCAACAAATCATCCTTTTTAATCGAAAGCTTACTAAGTATTGTCGTTAGTATCTTTACTTATAACTATTTTATTTCTAAAGTTGATACTGTTATTCCTAATCCTGAAGATGTTAAAGGATTTATTTGGTTCCTTATTATTATCTACCTTGCTAGTCTTTATAATATGTCTACCAAGAACAAAAAAAGTCTTGTTGAATCTAAAAAGAAAACTTTAAAATCAGAAAAAGTTATTATGCAGTATGCTAAATTTAAAAACTTATATTACGAAATAATTAAAAGTAAGAACAATACTATTAATAACTTAACCTACGCTATTATGATTAATGAAGAATATAAAAATCCTACTACATATCGTAAGGTTAAAGAAAATATCAATGCCATCTTAAGAAGAGAATATTCATATGGTATTATGCAGACTAAATCTCCATATCGTGTAAGTGATAAAGATTCAATTATTAATGCCATTAATGGTTTTGAAAAAACATTAAAGAATACTAATTTAAAAGAAAAAGACCAAATTGAAAAAATCTTAAATAACTACGCAGAAGAAGACAAAATAAATATAATGAGCATTTATACTATTATTACTGAATTTAACAAGAAATAAGCCTTAAAAAGGCTTTTTTTCATATAATAAAACATTTTGTTTGCTATAAAATTATAAATGTGCTAAAATAATGAACAGAAAAACGAAGAAGACGAACCTAGTAATTATATTAAGTTCTTAAATTAGAGATTAGATGTCATCGGCTGCAAGCATCTAAAGATAAATAATATAATGAAATTCATCGTTGGAGTTAGACCCGCACATAGATGCGTTATATCTATAATAAGTGCTAGAATTCTAGAATTAGGGTGGTACCGCGGAATATAATTTCGTCCCTTGGTTTTAGATTTTTTTTATTGGAGGTAAAAATATGAAAGAAAAAGTCGAAGCTCTAAAAGAAGAAGCTTTAAAAGAACTTGAAGCTTGTACTAATCTAAAAGAAGTTAATGATTTAAAAGTTAAATATTTAGGTAAAAAAGGACCAGTAAATGAACTAACAACTTATATGCGTGATTTAAGTCCTGAAGAAAAGAAAGATTTTGGTAAATTATTAAATGATTTAAAACAAGAATTAACTTCTAAAATAGATAGTACGATTAAAAAATATGAGGAAGAAGAACTAAATAAAAAATTAGAAAGTGAAAAAATAGATGTTACATTACCAGCTACTAATATTAAAGTAGGTGCTCCTAATATCTTAGAAAAGATTATTGAAGAAGTTGAAGAAGTATGTATGTCTATGGGTTATGATGTCGTTGATGGTCCTGAAGTCGAAGAAGACAAATATAACTTTGAATTATTAAATATTCCTAAAGGACATCCTGCCCGTGATGCGCAAGATACTTTCTATATCGAAGATGAATCTATTTTATTACGTAGTCAAACATCACCTGTTCAAGTAAGAACAATGTTAAAAGCTGGTGGTAATACGCCTATTCGTATGATTTGTCCAGGTAAGACATACCGTCGTGATGCTGATGATGCTACTCATTCTCATCAATTTATGCAAATCGAAGGTTTACTAGTTGATAAAAATATTCGTTTATCTGACTTAAAAGGAACTTTTGATGCTATTGCTAAAAAATTATTTGGTGAAGATTGTGAAACAAGATTTAGACCTAGTTATTATCAATTTACTGAGCCATCAGTTGAAACTGACATTTCATGTTTCGTTTGTAAAGGTAAAGGTTGCTCATTATGTAAAAATACTGGTTGGATTACTGTAAGTGGTGCTGGTATGGTTCATCCTAATGTTTTAAGAAACTGTGGTTATGATCCAGCTGTTTGGTCTGGTTTTGCATTCGGTTTTGGTGCTGAACGTCTTGCTATGCTTAAATATGGTATTAATGATATAAGAACATTCTATCAAACAGATTTACGAGAAACAGATACATTTGATAGAAAGGATGTGTAATAATGATAAGTTTAAATTGGGTTAAAGATTACGTTGATATCAAAAACGAAGATCTTCATGAACTAGCAGTTAAAATAACTAAAGCTGGTGTTAATGTTGAAAAAGTCGTTGATAGTCGTATTGAAAACTTAGTTATTGGTCAAATCCTTGAATGTACCGATCATCCAGATAGTGATCACTTACATTTATGTTTAGTAGATGTTGGTGATAAAACAGTTCAAATCGTTTGTGGCGCTCCTAACGTTAAAAAAGGTATAAAAGTCTTAGTAGCTTTACCTGGTTGTATCCTACCTGGTGATTTTGAAATCAAAGCTGGTAAAATTCGTGGTCAAGAATCAAATGGTATGATATGTGCCTTATTTGAACTAGGTTTAGAAGAAAAAAATGATGAAACATATGCTAAAGGTATTGAAGTATTAGATACTGATCTAAAACCAGGTACTGATGCTAATATCTACTTAGGTACTGATGATACCTTATATGAATTAGATGTTCATAAACATCGTAATAACGATTGCTATTATCACATTGGTTTTGCTTATGAAATAGCTAGTATCTTAAATAAACCAGTTACATTACCAGAAAGTAACTATAAAGAAATATCTGATGATGTTAATAAACATATTAAATTAAAAGTTGATACTGATAAATGTCCATACTATACAGCAAAAATGGTTAAAGGTGTTGAAATAAAAGAATCACCTGACTTCATGAAAAAAAGACTTATTGCTGCTGGTATGCGTCCAATAAATAATGTTGTCGATATCTCTAACTACGTCATGTTAGAATATGGTCAACCTCTTCACTTCTTTGATAAAGACAAACTAGGTGATAATATCTTAGTTCGTAATGCTAAAGAAAACGAAGAAATAATTACTTTAGATGGTCAAACAAGAATCTTAAAAGATACTGATATCGTCATAACTGATGGTAAAAAGCCAGTATGTATCGCCGGTGTTATGGGTGGTGAAAATACTGATGTTGATGAAACCACTAAAGATATCTTAATTGAAAGTGCTATCTTTGATTCAGTAAGTATCAGATATACATCTAGTCGTCTAGATTTAAAAAGCGAAGCTTCTATCCGTTATGGCAAAGGTTTATCATACGAATATACTGATGCTGCTTTAAATCGTGCTTGCTACTTACTAGAAAAATATGCTAATGCTACAGTTTTAAGTGGTCGTGCCGTTCATGATAAAGTAGATAAAACTGAAAAAGTAGTTAAATTTAAAACTAAAGAAGTATCTACTTTACTAGGCCTAGAACTAACTGATACAGATGTTGAAACTGAACTTAATCGTTTAGGTTTCCCATATAAATTAACTAAAGATACATTTACTGTTACTATTCCAAGAAGAAGACTAGATATTGATCCGAATGTTAATGATATCGCTGAAGAAATCGGTCGTCTATATGGTTATGAAAACTTAGTATCTACACTACCTTTAGTACCTACAAGAAAAGGTGTCTATGTTGGTGACGTAAAAATAAGAAAAGAAACCTCTAAAAGATTAAGAACTTTAGGTATTAACGAAACTAAAACTTATACTTTAACTTCTCCAGATATGGCTAGCCATTTCAATTATGAAAACAAAGAAAATATCGTTTTACCTAATCCAATGAGTATTGATAAATCAATAATTCGTAAAACAATATTACCATCATTACTAAATGTCTATGATTATAATAAAGCTCGTCATGTTAAAGATATTATGTTATATGAAATAGCTAAAACATACGATATAAATTATAATGAAGATACTAAAGTAGCTATCTTAATGAAAGGTAATTACCTAACTAATGAATGGCAACATAATATTATAAAATGTGATTTCTATTGCTTAAAAGGTGTTGTTGAAAACTTACTTAATTACTTAGGATTTAAAAATAGATATACATTTGAAGCCGTTAATGATGTAACTGACCTTCATCCTGGTATTGCAGCTAAAGTATTAGTTGACCGTGATGAAATAGGTATTATCGGTCGTGTTCATCCAAATTATAAAAAAGATGAAATATATGTAGCTGAATTATCATTAACTACTCTATATAATAAAGCAATCAAACCTATTAAATATAAAGAAGCTTCTAAGTATCCAGAAATAGTTAAAGATGTTGCATTCGTTGTTGATAACAACATCTTAAGTGAAGATATTAAATCAGTAATTAAAAAAGCTGGTGGTCGTTTACTAGATACTATTGAAGTCTTTGACTTATACGAAAATATTGAAGAAGGTAAAAAATCAATTGCTTATAAACTAACCTTCAAAGATAATACTAAGACTTTATTAGATGATGAAGTAATGGAAATCTTCAACAAGATAATCAGTGAAGTAGAAACCAAAATGAATGCTAAATTAAGAAACTAAGAAGAGTTTAAAAGGCTCTTCTTTTTATGAAAACAAATAAATATCTTTTAAAATAAATCATAAAAGGAAATTAAGTGTTAAATAATCCCAATAATCCATAAATAAACTTGTCTTTTAAGTTAAAATGTGGTATTGTGTAGCTTGGATTTTAAAAAGAAGTGGGGAAGTTATATGGATAAAATAATTAATATAGCGGTAGTGGCACACGTTGATGCTGGTAAAAGTACACTAGTTGATGCTTTACTTAACCAAAATGGTGTTTTTAGAGAAAATGAAGAAGTAGTTGACTGTGTAATGGATAGTAATGATATTGAAAGAGAAAGAGGTATTACTATCTATTCTAAAAACTGTGCTATTAGATATAAAGATTATAAAATTAATATTGTCGATACACCAGGACATGCTGATTTCTCATCAGAAGTAGAACGTATTATGAAAACAGTGGATACAGTTATTTTACTAGTTGATGCAGCTGAAGGCCCAATGCCTCAAACAAGATTCGTTTTAAAGAAAGCCTTAGAACAAAACTTAAGACCAATTCTCTTTATTAATAAAATAGATAAAAAAGATGCTCGTCCACAAGCTGTAGTTGATATGACATTTGATCTATTTATGGAATTAAATGCTACTGATGAACAATTAGATTTCCCAATTGTCTATGGTACAGCTAGAGAAGGTATCGCCCAGTTGTCTTTAGATGAACAAGGAACTGATATCTCTCCATTACTAGATACAGTTTTAAAACAATGCAAACCATATGAAGGAAACGAAAATGATCCATTACAATTACAAGTAAGTTCTCTAGATTATGATTCATTCATTGGTCGTCTAGGAATTGGCCGTGTAACAAGAGGTAAAATAAAAAATGGACAGACTGTTGCTTTAGCTCGTAACGATGGTTCTATCTCTTCATTTAGAATATCAAAACTATTTGTTGAAGAGGGAATTAAAAGAGTTGAAAAAGATGAAGCTTTCTACGGTGATATCGTAACCTTTGCTGGTTGTCCAGATATTTCTATTGGTGATACTGTTTGTGATAAAGACCATATTGATCCAATGGAACCAATTATTATTGAAAAACCAACTCTAAGTATGGATTTCTTAGTTAACTCAAGTCCATTCGCTGGTAAAGATAAAGCTAGTAAATTCCTAACTAATCGTCATATCAAAGAAAGATTAGAAAAAGAATTAGAAACTAACGTTGGTCTTGAAGTAGAAGAATTACCAGATTCTGATGGTTATAAAGTATCAGGTCGTGGTGAATTACACTTATCTATCTTACTTGAAAACATGCGTCGTGAAGGTTATGAACTAAGTGTTTCAAAACCAGAAGTACTATATAAAGAAATCGATGGCCGTAAATGTGAACCATTTGAAAAAGTTATTGTTAATTGTCCATCAGAATACTCAGGTACAATTATTAATGATTTACAAGAAAGAAAAGCAACATTAGAAGTTGTTAATAACGATGAAAATGATTATGTTCATCTAGAATTTAGTGCTCCAACTCGTGGTTTAATCGGTTATCGTAGTGCTTTCATTACTAATACTAAAGGTGAAGGTGTTATGATTCGTAGTTTTGATGAATATAAACCTTATGTTGGCGAAATAAATGGCCGCAAAAATGGTGTTCTAGTTTCAATGGAAAATGGTAAGACATTAGGTTTCTCTTTATTTAACTTACAAGATCGCGGAACATTAATCGTTGGTCCTGCTGAAGAAGTATATGTAGGTATGATTGTTGGTATTAATAACCGTGATAACGACTTAAACGTTAATCCATGTAAAAATAAACAACTTACTAATACTAGAGCTTCTGGTAGTGATGAAGCTATTGCCCTAATCAGACCTAAAACATTTACTTTAGAAGAAGCTTTAGAATTCATTGCAGATGATGAATATGTCGAAGTAACACCAAGTGCTATTAGATTAAGAAAAAAAGTCTTAGATCCAGACGAAAGATTTAGATTAAACAGAAAATAAAAAAAGTAAAATCAAAAAAATCTACATTTATAGTAGATTTTTTTTTGATTATGTTATATTCTTTATAATAGGAAGGTGAATAAAATGGCGGCAGGCAAAATATTAAATGACGAAGATTTAGAAGTCATGACTAGACAACTAAACATAATAAGCAGAGCTATTGAAGGATACTATAACAATACTACAACAGTAATTAATTCTTTTAACAATGAAGCTATTGTTCAAAGTTTTTATTCTTCTGGTAAATTTGGCCAGGAAAAGCAAAATCAACTAAAGAACATTACTGAAGCAGTAAAAAAATATTGGGATTTAATTAGTAATGCTGATTATTGTTTAATTAGTCAAACAAAAAAATTCATTGATAGTAGTACTACTAGACTTAGTGAAGGAACAGCTGTTGAATCAGGAAATAATACAACAAGTTGGAATACTTATGGTGATAATACTACAGGAATGGGCTTTGCTACTGGTGGAGAAAGTACAGGCTCAAATACTACAGGAATGGGCTTTGAGCCAGCAAGTAATGAGTCTAATCCTACAAAATAAAATTTATAATAAAAATAAAACAATAAAAGGAGGGAAAATATGGATTCATCAATTGAACAACTAAAAGCTGCAGTTGATTTATTATTAGATCGTGATTCAGATTCTGATTATGAAGTAGGAACTTTAGGTGATGCTTCAGAAGCAGCCAGAGTTATAAGTGAATTGTTTACAGATGTAAATGAGTCTTTAAGACGTGGTTGGGAAGTTGTTAGTAAATTTTTCGGAAACATTCAACAAGGAGTCCATTCGTTATCATTTGAATTATCAACAGATTTAAATAGATTTATTGAAGAAACTCGTGCTGCTGAACTAGCTGCACAACAAGCAGTAGAAGAATCTAATCAAGTTGCTGAACAAATCTTAAAAGAACTTGGTTTATATGAAGATAATATTTAATAATAAATAAAAAAACTCATATTAGTTAAATGTCTAATATGTGTTTTTTTATGGACTTTTTAAACAGTATTGTTGTATTCTTATTATAGAAGGTGAAAGTATGGAAAATATCGATAATCTAACACTAGAAGAAAAAGAAAGACTAACCGAATTATTAGCTAACTTTCAACTAAAATCTGTTCAACAATACGAAAACCTAAATAAATTTATTAATTTATTTCAAAATCAAGAAATTGTTAATTCTTTTTTTAAATCCAGTAACTATAGTTTAAATAAGCAAGAAAGTTTAAAAGAAATATGTTCTTCATTAAATAAATATTATACAAAATTAATTGAAGGTAATAACTCATTATTAGCTGAAACAAAAAATTATTTAAATAATTTTAATGCTAAAATTAATGATAGTATAGATTAGAGGTATAAATTATGAAGTCATCTGCCGAATTATTGTTAAATAGTCTTGAACCACTAGTAGAAAGCCAAAAAATTAATGAAGATAATTCAATTGATACCATTTTAGGTGAAATAGGTAAAATTTTAGAAAATCATAATAAATCATTATATTACAAATGGATGGAAGTTCGTGATTTTTATCGTGATATAAACGAAAGTATTGATGATAATCTTACAGAGTTATATAAATCAATTACCATATATAGTAAAAATGAATTGGCGCAAGAAGAAAATTTAGAACAAGCCATTAATTATGCCAATGACATGGCCGAAAATATTTTAAAAGATTTAGAAATTTAAATTTAAGACAAATAATTAATAAGTTTGTCTTTTTTTCTTGTCTTATTATTCCAAAAAAGTTATAATAAACGCTAAAAGTTGGTGAGAATATGATAACAATTGGTGAATTAACATCTGAAGATGTCAAAAAATATCAACCTATCTTTCAAGCATGTTACGAATTATTTCAAAGTGTTAATGGTGTTTATTACAAGATAAATATTAATGGTGAAGAAAAGATTCTTCATCGTGTTGATAACTTATTTACTATTTTTGAACTAGATGGAAACGTTGTCGGCTACCAAATGTTTACTATTTATGATAATTACCAAGTAGCTGATGTCGCTTTTGATGATTATGAAATGCATCCTCAAGGTAATCGCAGAGTATTTCAAAGACGTGAAGATGGATTAACCGAATGCTTAGATTTCTTTGCAAGACCTAATGGCCCAGATGATGAAGGATATAACGGCTTAATTAGTTATGTTCAATATAATCCCCAAAAAGATATGCGTACAATAATTATGTATCAACAAAACATTAATGATAATAGTAAACATATATATGAATTTCACACTCGCGTCCCATTTCAAATTAAAATAGAAAAACATGTTCTACTAAGAGATAAAGGAATTAAATTACCATTTTGCTCTAAAACATATATTAAAAGAACATTTGATTATCGCGATGAACCAACCTATTATACATTAGCAACGATGAAAGATTTTGGCGTCGGTGCAACTATTGGTCAAGATGTGGTAAGTATGCAAGGTAGTTATGATATTACTAGATATTATAGAGAAATATTTGTAACGCCAAATTACCACGCGATATCTCTTTTCCCTTTCTGTAGTCAATACAAAATCGAAGAAATAAATGAATACTTAAAATCACAAGGCTTTAATACATCAATCCCTAAACTATTAATGGACTATCATAATGGGGAAGTACCTGAAGTAAAACAATATCAAGAACTAGCAGATTTTATGAAAGATATTGAAGAAACGAAAGACTACACTGATGGCAGTCCTGTTATTTTAAAATTTACAATGGATGGAGAAGAATTACACGATGGCGAAGATAATTAGATGTAGTGATGAAGTAGTAGAATTAATCCCCAATATTATGAATCATGTCTATGAATATTTTGGTGATAAGGAACTAATAGTTTATGCTGTCCTAGATGATAAAGATATCGGTTTTATTGTTTGTGATAACTATAATTGTATATATATTAAAAAGGAATACAGTAATTATTCAATAACCCCATTTCAATTAAAAGAAGATAAGTCAATTGGTATGATTAGAATCGGTGATGATTCCTTCTTTCATAGCGATGAAGGCTTAATATATATGGTCGATAAGGATAAGAAAGAGCATATGATTGGTGCTAAAAAACTAACTTGCGAAGATACAGACGGATACGATGGCTTTGTATATTATGTTCAATATAATCCTGAAAATGACACTTTGTGTGATATTAGATATCAGCAGATGTATCGTGAAATTGATGGTAAACCACATATCTATAGCTTTCATACTAAAAAAATGGATGTAGTTGCTATTGATGAACAATACAGTAAGTATGGTGCTGATAAACAAGGTTTATTGCCTAAAACTTCTAAGTACTTTACTAAATATGAATTTAATAGTGAAGAACTTGGTTATACACTATCAGCCATTAAAGATTATGGTTTAGTAAACGTTATTACAAATGGTTCATATAATTTGCAAAAAAGTGATAAATCAATTTATTATGTCAAAACAGCATATGTTGCCAAAGATGGTAATTACTTAGATTTATGGCCATTTGCTCGCCAATTAAAACCAGAAGAATTAGAACAACTTATTCATAGTTATGGTTTTAATCATACTATACCTAATACTTTAATGGACTTCTTTAACGGCGATATACCAATTGTTTGTGAACTTAATTCATTAGTAAGTGAAATGGTAGAGTTAGAAAAAAGTCAAGATGATTGCAAATGTTTAAGGATGCAATTAATTCCTGAAGAAGTCGAGGAAATGCCTGTATAACATTGATTTTTTAAGAAAACATGTTATACTTAAAGAATATGAAAAAGAGGAGTGAAACTATGCGCGAATTTACAGAACAAGAATTAGTAAGAAGAGAAAAAGCTGAAAAATTAAAAGAGCTTGGTCTAGACCCATTCGGTCATAGATTTGAAAGGGATGCTTTTGCTAGTGAACTAAAAGAAAAATATGCTGATGTTGAACACGATGCTTTTGAAAACATGGATGATACAGCAACAGTAGCAGGAAGAATAATGTTCATTAGAAAAATGGGTAAAGCATCATTCTTTACTATCAAAGATAAAACCGGTTCCATTCAAATTTATATCTCAATTAATGATATAGGAGAAGATGCATATAACTTATTTAAGAGTGCAGATATCGGTGATATCGTCGGTGTTCATGGTAAAGTAATGAAGACCAAGACTGGTGAGTTAACAATAAAATGTCTAGAATATACTCATTTAGTTAAAGCTTTAAAACCATTACCAGAAAAATTCCATGGTTTAACTGATATAGAAGAAAGATATAGAAGACGTTATGTTGACTTAATAATGAATGATGATTCAAAAAGAGTAGCCTTCTTAAGACCTAAAATAATTAGATGTATTCAAAACTTTATGGATAATCAAGGTTTTACTGAAGTAGAAACTCCTATATTATCAACATTGTTAACTGGAGCTAGTGCTCGTCCATTTATAACTCATCATAATACTCAAGATTTAGATATGTACTTACGTATTGCTCTAGAATTACCTCTAAAAAGATTATTAGTAGGTGGTATGGAAGCTGTATATGAAATCGGTCGAGTATTTAGGAATGAAGGAATGGATCCAAAACATAATCCAGAATTTACTCTAATGGAAGCTTATTTAGCTTATAGTGATTTAGAAGGTATGATGGATTTAACAGAAAACATGTATCAAACAATTGCTAGAGACGTTATAGGTAAAATGAACTACCAATTTAGTGGTTATGATATAAATCTAGAAGGTCCTTGGAAGAGAATCAGTATGGTTGATGCTATTAAAGAAAAAACTGGTATTGATTTCAAAAAAGAAATGACAGTTGAAGAAGCTTTAAAACTAGCTGAAGAACATCATATTGAAGTTCAAGAACATGAACATACAGTAGGACATATTATTAATTTATTCTTTGAAAAATATGTTGAAGAAACTTTAATTCAACCTACATTCTTATATGGACATCCAGTTGAAATAAGTCCTTTAACAAAGAAAAATCCTGAAGATCCAAGATTTGTTGATCGTTTCGAATTATTTATTGCTGGTAAAGAATTTGCTAATGCTTATACTGAGTTAAATGATCCAATTGATCAATTAGAAAGATTCGAAGAACAATTAAAAGAAAAAGATTTAGGTAACGAAGAAGCTAATGATATCGATATGGACTTCGTTGAAGCTCTAGAATATGGTATGCCACCAGCAGGTGGAATAGGATATGGAATCGATAGATTATGTATGTTGTTCCTAGAACAAGAATCAATCAGAGACGTCTTATTATTCCCAACTATGAAAGATAGATCAAAAGACAAAGAGTAATCTTTGTTTTTTTAATACTTTAATTTGCACTATGTGCAATATTACTATCAGTAGTTACTGTTAGTGCAGCAAATACCCAACCTGGTTGTACACTAAAACCTGGCGATGCTACTAATACATGCCAAGCTTCAGTTAATGGTGTTGGTTATGGTAGTGCTGTAGATGCAATGAATGACGCTCTAGCAAATGGTGGAAATGTTACATTCTATGTTGATATGTCAATTGGTGGAACAGCTAATAGAGTCGTAAAAGGCGATATGACTGTAAATATGTATGAAAATACTAAATTAACTTTAGGAAGTTCATCATATGGTGTTACTGTTGATGACGGTGCTAAATTAACTATTAATGGTAAAAATGTTGAAGTTGATAAAGCAGTTGTTGTTGCAAAAGGTGGCGAATTAGTTATTAATGCAGCTAAAGTTAATGCTAAAAATAGTTTAGTTGCTCAAGTTGTTGGTACATTAACTATAGGTGCTAATGCTGAAATAACTGCAACTGGACATGCAGTTGCTAATGTTCAACCTGGTTCAAAAGTTACTTTAAATGGTACTGTTAATGCTAAAAATCTTGTAACAGTTGCTGCAGCTCCTGCATATGGAGAAACAGCTGCTGAAGTTGTTGTTGAAGGTGGTACTTTCACTACAACTGGTGATGCTTTTAATGTTATCAATGGTATGGTTCTTACTATTAATGGCGGTACATTAAAAGCTAATGCTGGTTTAACAACACTTTCACACGTTATTAGTCTAACAGATGGTAAAGTTACTATTAATGGTGGCTCATTAACATCTAGTGCAGCTGCAGTTCAAACTGAAGGTACTGCTGATACTGCATCATTAACTATTAATGGTGGTACATTAGTTGCTACTTATACTGATAGATATGCATTATTATTTAGAAATGCTAAAGCTACATATGTTTTAGCTGGTGGTACTTATGAAAGCAAAGGCTCAAAAGATACTGCTGCTATTAGTTTAGATACTGCATTCTTTGATGCAAAAACTGGTGAATTAATTGCTGATCAAAAAGGTATTATAACTGGTGGAAAATATTTAAATAATGTTGTTGCAGTTATTAAAAATACTAAAACTGGTGCTAACTACGATGCTACTAATGATTTAGTTGCAGAAGGTTACACAGTAAAAGAAGAAGGTAACTACAAAGTAGTAGTTTCAACAAAAGCAGA
>CANQQV010000009.1 GCA_947626095.1 uncultured Bacilli bacterium | reverse complement strand
CTCCATGTGGAGTCAGCCAGTAGTATGCCCTTATAGGGCTACATAAAAACCACTAGTTGAACTAGTGGATTTTTATTATCAATGCTATAATAAAGTAGGAGTGATTACAATGGAATACTTAAAATACTTTCAATATAACTCTTATGTTATCTTAACTTATTTTTTTATCTCTTTACTTGTTTTAATTCTAAATTATCTTAGTAACGACAAACTTAATAAGGCTTTATTTTCTAGTTATCGTAGTTCCCTGTTTAATCCTTTAACTTATCTTCGTTTCTTTACTTATATCTTCGGTCATAAAGACTGGAATCATTTTATTAATAACTTTTTATATATTTTATTAATCGGTCCAATGATTGAAGAAAAATATGGTAGTCTAAACTTAATATATATGATATTAATTACGGCAGGTGTAAGTAGTATTATTAACTTTATCTTTAGTAAAAATCGCATCTTAGGAGCTAGTGGTATTGTCTTTATGTTAATTGTTCTAAGTTCCTTTGTTAACTTTTCAGCTGGTAAAATACCAATTACTTTAGTACTTATCTGTTTATTTTATATAATAAAAGAAATCAAAGATGGTTTATTAAAAAAAGATGGTATATCGCATTTTGGTCATTTAATGGGAGCTATATGTGGTTGCATCTTTGGTTTTTATTTTATGTAAGGAGATTTATATGAATAAAATAATTGAAAATCCTAAATATCTACAATTTACTAAATTAAATGAATATAATAATTTAATTCATTTCTATACTAAAAGACCTTTTTCTTTAACTTATGAAGAATATCAAAAAGACAAAGAAAAAGCTCTAACTAAGTTAAATACTATTTCACCATATTCTATTAATAAATGTACTCTAGCTAATCAAGCCCATACAACTAATGTTGCTAAAGTAACATTAGATAATTTAAATAACGATTTTCTAAATACTGATGGCTTAATAACTAATTTAAAAGATGTTTGTTTACTTACTAAGACTGCTGATTGTCAAGCTATTTTATTATATGATCCTATTAATCAGGTAATAGGTAATATCCATTCTGGTTGGAAAGGTACATTAAATAAAATAATTGTGAATGCTATAAACATCATGACTAATGACTATCGTTCTAATCCTCAAGATATTATTGCTTGTATCTGTCCTAGTATTTTAAAATGTTGCTTTGAAGTAGATGCTGATGTCGTAGAAGAATTTAAACATAATCATTCTAACATTGAAGAGGATATCTATCTAGGTGATATTAAAGATAATAAACAAAAATATTATATTGATACCGTTAATATAAATAAAAAAATTCTTCTTTCTTTAGGTTTAAAAGAAGAGAATATCATAGCTAGTGATTTATGTACTAAATGTCATAATGATTTATATCATTCTTATCGTTATGATAAAACTGAAGAGCGTAATATAGCTATAATAGGTTTAAAGTAAAAATAGAAGAGGAGTAAATATGAAAAATAAATCAAGCAAAAAGACTTCAAATAGTCACCAAACAAATAATAAATTAAAGCAATGTTTGCCATATTATATTAATAGTTTAATCATAGTTATAATTTTTTGCTTAATTTTAGCTATAAGTCATTCCTATCCTTTTGATACTAAATTAACAATTGGTAAAGTTGATGCCATAGCTCAATATAAACCAATGTTATATAATTTTATAATGCATCTTAAAACACATACTTTAGAATTATTTTCTTTTAATAATGGTTTAGGTAATTCTTTGTTATTTAATTTATCATACTATTTATTGAGTCCTCTAAATTTAATAGCTATCTTTTTCAATAATCATAACATGATGTATTTTAGTGTTATTCTAACTAAGATAATTGCTACTTGTTTAACCACTACCTTTTATGCAAAGAAAAAAGGTTGTTCTAATTTTAATTCCTTAATTGTTACTTTATCTTATGTTTTTTCTAGTTGGTTTGTTGTTTATTACTACAATATTATGTGGTTAGATACTTTTTTAATTATGCCGTTAGTTCAATATGGCTTAGAAGAATTAATTACTAAGAAAAAATATTTACTTTTTATTTTATCTCTGTCATATGCTTATGTTACAAATTTCTATCTTGCTTTTTCTTTAATTGTTTATAGTATTGTTTATTTTATAATTCGTAATTTCTTTTATGAACAATCAAATCCTAAAGAAAAAATAAAAACTGGCTTACTTTATTTATTTTCTTTGCTATCATGTATATTAGTATTAGCTTTATTCTTTAATATTTTAGTAACTGTTAAACATCAAATGGGACTAGGTTTTTCTAATGTTGAAGATGCTTCCTATAATTTAGGAACAATTGATTTTTTTAAAAGTTTATTTTATGGCAATACTATTTTAACTATAGATTTTTCTGGTCATACTTTTCCAAATATTGCGGTTAATACTATTATCTTTTTAAGTACTATTTTCTTTTTTATAAATTCTAAAATATCAACAAGAGACAAATTATTTTCTTTTATTGGACTTGTTTTAATTATTATGTGTATGTTTATACCTAAACTAGATTATATTATGCACTTTTTTCATAATGTTGTAGGTCTTACATATCGTTATACTTTTATTTTCATCTTTTTAAGTATAACGATGTTTATAAAAAATATTAATAACTTTAATAAAGAAGACTTAAAGAAAATGACCATCCCAATCACTGTTTCTCTTATTATTGTTTTACTTTTATTTTTATTTAAGCAAATAGCTTTATATGTTCTTCTATTAAATGTTGTTCCATTATTTTTATCTTTAATTCTTATATTCACATACAAAGATAATAAAATAGTAAAAAGTCTTATATTATTGATAGTTATAATTCAAAGTTTTGTCGTTGGCTATAAAAACATTCCATCAACAGAACAATATTCTCAAGATTTATTTTCTAGTAGTTTTATTAGAGAACCAATCAAGTATCGTTTAAACACAATTGATGAAAATGACTTTTTAAACAAAAATATGTACACTAATCAAGAAGTAACATATTTATTTACTTCTATGACTTATAATGAAGTCCTAAAACTTGTTTCTTACTTAGGCGTAGCATCAAATAGTAATGTTATTATTAATAATTCTTATAATGATTTATATTCGTTATTATTTAATGTTAAAAATGAGTTATATTTGGAAAAAATATATGCATGTAATAAAGATATTAAAAATATTGTTTTTTCTGATTATGATATTAAATATAATACTGAAGAAGTTATTAAAAAGATGAGCGGTATTACTGATATATATAAAGAAATTAGTATCCCTCCAAAAGTTGAAGGTGATACTTATTATTATAATGTTAATTATCATTATTTTTTACTAAAAGATAATGAAAATATCTTCCCAATGGAAGGTAACTTTACAATTGATAAAGATAAAACTACAACTAAAAATGCTACTATATATATCTTAAAACCAGAAAAATTAAAAGAAATTTATGATTATTTATCACAAAATCAAATATCATATACTCATTATCAAGATACTAAGATAGAAGGTATTATTAATGTTCCTGAAAATGAAATGATTTTTACTTCAATTCCTTATGATGAATCATGGAACATATTTGTCGATGGAAAACCGACTAAGCCAATTAAAGTATTAGATTCATTAATTGGTATTGAGGTCGAACCAGGAAAACACGAGATTGTTATGGAATATAAGAATGATTTTACTAAATCAACAGTTATATCTATTATTAGTTTAATAATCTTATTATCAATTAATCTTTATAGTAAATTTAAAAAGAATAAAAAAGATATTGAAGAATAGATCACTTCAATATCTTTTTTATTTTAAATAAAAAATAAAAGTGTTATAATCTTTTTAGTTATTGCCCCATAGCCAAGCGGTAAGGCATCAGGCTCTGACCCTGACATTTCGTAGGTTCGAATCCTACTGGGGCAACCATAATACCTTTTAAGCCCAGTATTTATGGGCTTTTTTAATTCTTATATTCACTCCAAACACACTTTTTTCATTTCTACATAAATTTTAGAGTGTATTAAAATGAGAATAAGAGTATAATAGCATCTAAAAAGGAGCTTTAGTTTACCTAAACAATTACAAATGGTAACATTAAGTATTATAATCCTGAATAAGGGATTTTTCTTTTTAAAGGAGGTATAGTATGTCTAACTTATTAACTCTTAATAATCAAATCTATGGTTACAATAATCAAGAATTTACTATTCCTCTAAGCTCTAAACTAGTTGATGTTGCCGTCGTTCTTGTTAATCTTAATCTTGAAGTACCCGGCCATTTAACTAGTCTAAATCCTGATTATATCATTCATCGTTCCAAAGCATATATGACCAATAAATTTAAATTATATGATATTTCCTATGCCAGTGATTTAATGATTGAAATGAACTTGCAAAGTAAAGAAGTATCAACACCTAATGAACTAATAAAACTATATAACGAATCGGGTCTTTTAATAAGTCCTTTTAAAGTACCTATTAGATATGTTAATAAACCATATCAATATGGTACTATATCTTTTCAAGTACCTGACGTTATCGAAGAAGACTTATTAAATCATCTAAAGCTATTTGTTAGATGGATTGAATTAAGTAAAGAGACAACTACTTTTAGTCCTGTAAGTTATCTTCATGAATTAATGCATTTAGAATTAACACGTATCAAAGGTTCCGTAACTAATTATTTTCATAGTGAATTACTAAGTATTTTTATTGAATTAGTTTATGCCTATGAAAATAATGAAAATGGCATCTTATTCCGTCAGGTATTACTTAATCGTTTAAACTATTTTCTCTATGAATTTGATAATCTCTTTAAATATTATTATGAGAAAGAAGAGGGGATAGATGAATATCAAGCAGCTATTTCTAGTAAATATCTTGTTTCTATCTTAATGGCTTTAAACTTATTTGATTTATATACTCATAGTAATAACTCTATAAAAAAAGAAATAATAAATAAGATTCAACAAGTCTTAGATGGTACTAAGCAATTAGAAGATATTTTAAACGAACTAGATATCTCATATGATAATAGCTTGCATCCCAATCTTTTTCAAAAACAATTACAACTATAAAACTATGTTATAATAAAAATAGGAGGAACTATTATTTATGATCAATATTAAAAATCTTTTTAATTCAAATAATATAAGTATTATTAGTATTCCAAAAAAAATTGCTGTTGATAAAATAATATCTGTCTTAAAATATGTTGATTTTACTGAAGCCATAATTCTTCCTGATGGAATAGAATATAAACAATATGAAGAAGTATTTAAACAATATCGAGTAAATAAAAATAATATTAATCATGACAAAAAATATCTTAAATGGTTTATTATTAACCAAGAACAAGTTAATATTCTTGCATCGTTTCAAGAACCTATTACTCTATATATCTTTATAAGTCATGATGAAGAAGTTAAACAAAAATTTCTTCAAAATCCCAACTTGCCATGGCGCCAAATAAAAAAATATTTTCATAATAACCAAATAGATATCATTATTGATTATGATAATTATGAAGCATCAACATATATAGATCTTAATTCCCAGTTATATGATAAAGAAGAAATAAAAAAGTTATTGTCCTAAAAACAATAACTTTTTATTTATGAACTAATACTAAAGTTCCTTTACTTACATTATCAAAAACTTCTGGTGTAATCTCTGGTGGCATATTAATACATCCATGACTACCACCTTTATGATAGTAATCAACATCGCCAAAGTGTCCATGTTGCCATTTAGCATCATGAATACCTTCACCACCATTATAAGGTCCAAAGTAATTAACAAATGTCTTATAACCAGGACCAACTAAGTAAGTATCTCTTTTAGTTGATTTTATTTCAAAGAAACCTTGATCTGATGGTGTACTATCTTTACCTGAAACAATATCAGTCGTTAAAATAACTTTACCATCACTAATTATTTCTAATTGTTGTAAGTTTAAATCTATATTAATAACTTTACCCTCAATAATTTTACAATCACTTTTATTAACATAGCCATAATCTTCACCAACACTAACTAAATATCTAGTCTCATCTTCAGAATAAACTTTTCCACCTTCATATTTAGATAAAACACGTTTTTGATAACCATCACCATCATATAAATAAGTATCATTTTTTAAATATACAAAGCGATAGAAATCTCCAAATAACATATAATTTTCCTTTACATAATCACCAGATACAAAACCATCTTTTCCATTATAATCAATATGGTACCAACCATTGTTACATTTTTCGATTACTTTATATTTACGTTCTCCACTTATTAAACCAATTTTATCATAACTAGTACCATTACCACTTCTAACATTTAATTTAGTTGTAGGTTGAATAGCTAATTCAGCTTTTGGTAAAACACTATAAATTACGTTATTAGCTTCGTCATAATTAACATCAAGTAATTGAATATAATCACCAGATACAAAACCAACTACACCATTATAATTTACTAAATACCATTCATTAGCTGTACGGCCATATATACCAATTGTCGCTCCGTTTTTCATTGTTGCTATTACATCGTGATTAGTACCAGGACCTTTTCTAATATTAAGCTCTGTTAAACTAACTGCACGTCCATTAATTCCTGTTATTTGCCATGTTTGCCCATAAGATAATATATCATTTATATTGCCTTCTAATATGTAGCCATATTCATTTAATAAAGAGACATTATCACTTAATTTAGTAATATTTTCACTAAAAGTAATTGTTCCACTTGGTTCTTGTTCTTTTTGTGTCTCTATATTAGAATTGCTTTCTGGACTATTAACTAAGTTCATTGTTTCCTGTGGCTTTGTATAATCAGCTGGTACTTCTGGATAATAAGTCTCAGCATCCGGATATTCTCTAGTTGTATCAATATTATCATTACTAGAATATATAATTTCTGGTTCTTGAATATAAGGGTATTTTCCATTATCTTTTTCATTCCCTTTTGTTTTAATCATTCCTACTGTTGTCGAAATGATTATTATGATATTACCAGTAATAAGTAATTTTAATAATCTATTTCTTAATTTTAAATTTTTCAAAAAAAATCACCTGTCTTTTAAAGACAAAATCATCTTACTACAACCATTAATGAAAGTCAAAAACAAGTATTATTTATTATAAATTTGACTAAATTAATTCCATATATTAAAATTCTATTAGTTTAAAAAGGGTGATCTATATGCAAAATGGTATTATAGTCGTTAATAAAGAAAAAAATATGACTAGCCGTGATGTTGTTAATATCTTAACTAAAGTTTTTAATACCAAAAAAATAGGTCATACCGGAACTTTAGATCCTATTGCTGAAGGAGTCCTAGTAATATGTCTTGGTAAATGTACTAAATTATGTGAATTATTAACTAGTAAGTATAAAGAATATATTGCTACGATTAAACTAGGTATCTTAACTGATACTTTAGATATTACTGGTAATATTTTAAAAACAGCTGACTACAATGTCACTGAAAAACAAATAAAAGATGTTTTAACTTCTTTCTTAGGTCATAGTATTCAAGAAGTACCTATTTATTCAGCAGTTAAAGTAAATGGGAAAAAATTATATGAGTATGCTCGTTCTAAACAAGCAGTATCTTTACCTAAAAGAACCATTGAAATAAAAAGTATTGAATTATTATCTTTTAACAACGATGAAATAACATTTAAAACAACAGTTTCTAAAGGAACTTATATTCGAGCTTTAATCAATGATATTTGTTTAAAATTAAATACTGTTGGAACAATGTCATCACTTATTAGAACTAAACAAGGCGAATTTACTATAGATAACTCTTATACTTTAGATGATATCAAGAATAACAACTATCATATATTATCTATAGAAGAAGTCCTATCTGACTTTGAAACAATTAATATTAATGAAGAATTATATAATAAAGTAAAAAATGGTTCTATTATCACTAAAACATTTACAAGTGAGATAGCTTGTCTTAAATATCATAATAAGATTATTGCTTTATATAAAACATATCATCAAGATAATAATAAAGCTAAACCATATATAATGTTTATTTAAAATAAATAATAGGGGGATTTATATGCGTGAAATAACTAATGCTACTACTGAGCAATTAATTAAATTTACAACCTTTAATGGTCTATATACTGACAACTTAATGCATAATTTACAAAACGAATTAAAAAATGAAAAAGCAAGTGGTAAAACAAAACCATACTATCGTGCTTATTTAAATATTGTTAAAAGAACTGCCGAACTAATTAATAGTCTTGGTATTGAAGATCCTTTTACTAAATGTTCTTTTTTCTATTATTTATTATGGTTAGGTATCTTTAGTAAAGATCATACCTATGCTTTTACTGATAAGAATCGTATTTCTAATATGTCTGCTTTAGGAGCTGATATCATGTTAGGTAAAGCAGCTTGTCTAAATAATTCCGATATGTTAAGTCGTATTTTAAGAGCAACAGGTACGGAATCTTATATTATTGGTTGTGATGTTCCTGATATTAAAGCTAATCCTAAAATAGGGGCTAAAGCAACTAAAGAATGGCAATCCATCACTTCTAAAAATCAATCTTCTATTAAGCAATCATCTCTTGATTTAACAGCTTTAAATTTTCTTGATTATGGTAATCACGCTATATCTTTATTTGCTTCTAAAGGAATGTATTACTTGGCTGATCCAACTAATTTATCTTTTTTAAGTATTACTGATTTTTTAGAAGCAACATACGTAGGAGAAAAGACGGCAGCATATTTAAAACCAGCTGTAACTCTCATGTTAGAAGATATTGATTCTAAACACTTTAAAGATTTAGTTATTAAATCATTTATTTATAGCGATCAACCACCTTTAGCTGCCGACTTCATAAAATACCATTCTGATTTGAGTAAAATTCTTTTAATTCAGAATGTCGATTTAATCGATGGTTTTCATAAACGTAATAAACCAGATATTGATATCGTTTGCCAAACCTTAAAATAATACTTGCTATTTTACCCAATATCTGCTATATTATCTAAGTAAGTTTATTCTTGGTTAGGACGTCTCCGTATCCTTACTATGATTAAACGGTTATACAAATAAAGGAGGAATTATAATGGCAGTTTCAAAAGAAAGAAAAGCTGAATTAGTTAAACAATTTGGTAAAAATGAAAAAGATAGTGGAGCTACAGAAGTTCAAATCGCTATTCTTACAGAAGAAATTAATAATTTAACTGAACATTTGAAGACTCATATTCATGATTTCCATTCAAAAAGAGGACTTCAAATGATGGTTGGTAAAAGACGTAGTTTACTAGATTATTTAAAGAAAAATGATGTAGTAAGTTATAGAAAAACTATTGAAGCCCTTGGCTTAAGAAAATAGTAAAAAGTAGGCACTTATTTTTAAGTGTCTTTTTTTCGGAAAAGAGGTAAGAAAAAAATGAGTAAAAAAGTTTTTGAATTAGATTTTTTAGGTAAAAAAATTACTATTGAAACTGGTGAATTAGCTAAACAAGCTAATGGCTCAGTTTTAGTAAGATACGGAGACACAGTTATTTTAACTGCTGCTGTTATGGGGCATACTCCTATTACTCAAGATTTTTTCCCATTAACAGTTTTATATCAAGAAAAATTATATTCAGTAGGTAAAATACCTGGTGGCTTTATTAAAAGAGAAGGAAGACCTACTGATCAAGCTACCCTAACAGCTCGTTTAATTGATCGTCCAATAAGACCAATGTTTGATGAAAACTTCCGTAATGAAGTTCAAGTAATAAATACAGTTTTATCAGTTGATCAAGATAACTCTCCAGAAATGGCGGCTTTACTTGGTTCATCACTTGCTTTATGTATTAGTGATATTCCATTTGATGGCCCAGTAGCCGGTGTTATAGTTGGTAAGATAGGTAAAGAATATATTATTAATCCTAGTGTTGAACAATCAGAACAATCAACAATTCATTTAACTGTTGCTGGTACTAAAGAAGCCATCTGTATGGTTGAAGCTGGTTCTAAAGAAGTATCAGAAAAAGAAATGTTAGAAGCTTTAATGTTCGGTCATGAACATATTAAAAAGTTATGTGAATTCCAAGAGAAGATTGTTAAAGAAATAGGTAAAGAAAAAGTTGAAGTAGAATTAGCTACCATCGATGAAAATCTTGAAAAAGAAGTTAAAGAATTTGCTACAGAAAGAATGTATGAAGCTTTATCTTCTGATAAACCAAAATTAGAAAAATATGCCGAAATTGATGCGGTTAAAGAAGCAACTTTAGAAAACTTTGCTGAAATATATGGTGAAGCTGAAAATATTGATGATATTTTAGCTCAAGTTAAAAAAGTTGTTGATAGTATTGAAGGTTTAGTCGTACGTCGTATTGTTAATAAAGATAAAAAGCGTATTGATGGTCGTGGTATGAAAGAAATTCGTCCACTATCAGCCATGATTGATTTATTACCAAGAACTCATGGTTCAGCTGTCTTCACTCGTGGTGAAACTCAGGCTTTAGCGACAACTACTTTAGGATCATTAGAAGAAAACCAAATCTTAGATGGTTTAGGCTTAGAAGATTCTAAGAGATTCATGTTACATTATAACTTCCCACAATTCTCTGTTGGTGAAGTAGGACGTTATGGTTCACCAGGTCGTCGTGAAATAGGTCATGGAGCATTAGGTGAAAGAGCTTTATTACAAGTAATGCCTGATGAAAAAGAATTCCCATATACTGTTCGTGTTGTATCTGAAATCTTAGAAAGTAATGGTTCATCATCACAAGCTACTATATGTGCTGGTTGCTTAAGTTTAATGGCTGCTGGTGTTCCAATTAAAGCTCCAGTTGCTGGTATTGCTATGGGTCTTATCACATCTGAAGATGGTAAAAAATATACAGTCTTAACTGATATTCAAGGTTTAGAAGACCATATGGGTGATATGGACTTTAAAGTAGCAGGTACAAGAAAAGGTATAACTGCTTTACAAATGGATATTAAGATTAAAGGTGTAACAGAAAAAATCTTAAAAGAAGCCTTAGCTCAAGCTAAAGAAGCTCGTATGGAAATCTTAGACTTAATGGAATCAGTTATTCCTGAACCACGTAAAGAATTATCTAAATATGCTCCTAAAATTGAAATCTTACATATCAATCCCGATAAGATTAAAGATGTTATCGGTAAAGGTGGCGATATGATTACTAAGATTATCTTAGAAGCTTCTCACGTTACTTCAGTTAATGATGTTAATGCAGTTAAAGTAGATCTTCAAGATGATGGAACAGTTTTAATCTATCACCAAGATAAAGACATAATTAATGCCACTAAAGAAATGATTGAAAATGTTGCTCGTGAAGTTGAAGAAGGTAAGATTTACACTGGTAAAATAGTTAAAGTAGAAGACTTCGGTTGCTTTGTTGAATTATGGCCTGGTTGTGAGGGTATGTGTCATGTTTCACAACTTGCTTGGGAAAGAGTAGATAATCCTAAAAAATTATTTAAAGTAGGGGACGAAATTATTGTTAAAGCTGAAGGCTACGACAATCGTAATCGTTTAAATCTTTCTCGTAAAGCTGCTTTACCAAAACCAGAAAGAAAAGAAGATAAAGAAGTTAAAGACGAAAAGAAAGATGTAAAAGAAACCAAAGAAGATAAAAAAGCTAAAAAAGAAGACAAAAAGAAAAGTAAAAAAGAAGCTTAATCATAAAACTAGATGTTTGAACATCTAGTTTTTTTATGACCAAAAAAAGAGTATATTCTAATCTCCCAATAAAATATACTCTCATTTAGCTTATGTTCTTAGAAAATTTTAAATACCTGTATTATTATCTACTGTAATATCTCCATTTTCTGCAGGAAGTTCAATAGGATTATAATAATCTTCTATATCTGGACTATATAAACCAGAAACCGTCTGGAATAAAGTTCCTAATGGTGTATTATTCATTAATTCCGTATTAAATTTATTTCTTACTTCAGCAAGTTGCGCTTCATCTAAGGTAACCACATTACCAGTCGCTGAAGTATTAATATTAGCAACTTCACTTGACCAATCTTCTAATAAAGATAAACTAATACTTAAATTTTCTTCTTTAGATACCCTAATAGAAAATTCAAAATTTAATTTTAAACGATCGTCATTAACATCTTTATTATATTTAATTGTACCAGTTAAATCGCCATTCTCATCCTTTATTGTATAATCAAATTCAATGTTATCCTTTTCCCAAGTTTTTACATCAAGAACAGCAATTTCTTCATCATTACTTGTTATTGTAATCTTATGACCATCAGCATTATTAACACCTTTAATACTTAATTTATCTTCTTCTCTTTTACCAGTTAAATCATTTTCATTTACTGTATATAAATAAGCTTCAAAATAATTTTCATCTTTAGAATGATAATATAATTCAATTTCTTCTTTTTCATCAGTTAACGCATAACCAACAATTGAATTCTTATTACCATAAGTATAAATACTAATATATAATGTATCATCATCTGTAATTAATTCATCAACATTAATATCTAATGCTTTAATAATTTCTTCTTTACTTATTTCAGTCATTTTAGCTATTATTTCCATAGCTTTATCATCTTTTTTTAATTCATCAAGAACATATTTAACTGTTCTTCTTTTATTATCTAAATCTAATACATATTTATTATTTGTAACTTTTAAAGTATCACCATTTAATGTAATACTAGCATCTTCTTTAGATAATTTGCTTTCGTCTATACTATTAATAAGTATTTCTGCAACTTTATTAGTTAAATATGTTAAATCTTCATTATTAACATTACTATAATTATCTATTAATTCTTTAAAAGAAGAAAATAAATCATTAACTTGTTCTGTATCTGCTTCTCCTGTATATATAAGACCTATCTTACCATTAGCGTCCATATAGGTAGAGTATCTTTCATAATTTTTATTATCCTTAATATATGAGTAAGCACTATACTCTATATTAGCTGGTGTTTTAATTGAATAACCTAATTGTAAATTTTTCTTATTAGGATCTATTCCAAAATTAACACCATATTTGTATCCTGAATAAGGTTTTACTGCTTCTAAATTAGAATCAAAAGATAATTCTATATCATATATTGCTTTATCATGCGCTACTTCATTAATTGTTGTATTAAGACTTTTAAAAGCTCCATCAATTGTTGCTGAATAAACATTTTTTGGATCATTAAAGAATGTTTTTAAAACATAAGGATAAACAACAAAATAACCAACAATTCCTAATACTACTAAAATTATTAAAGCTAATATTAAAGGTAATTTACTTTTTTTCTTAGGTAAAGATTCACTAGCTGCTACAAAACCAACATTTGTTAAATCAGCATCACTACTCATAGGTTTACTAGGTCCATATACTCCATTACTAGCATTTGTTATTCCACCATTTCCTTCTGTAGGATTTGGATTATATTGTGGCAATTGTTCTTGGCTAGCAGGTTCCTGTTGTGTAACTACCGGAGTAGGTGTAGGTGCTACAGAATTTGTTTGTGGAATTACACTTGGTGTCGGTGCTGGTACTTGTGCAGGTTGTACAGGAGCAACTGGTGTAGGAGTAGAAGTATTCGCTTGAACAACCGTTGGTGTTACTTGTGTTGGCTGTGGAGTAGGTGTTGGCGTTACTGCTACTTGTTGTCCAAGTTGTTGTACTGGAGCCTGCGTAGATTGTGGTGTAGCTGTTGGTGTAACAGCTGGAGTTCCATTTGTACTTGGAACAACTCCTGGTTGAATCGTATTAATATTTTCCATAACGGAAGGAGATTCCACCGGATTAGGATTAGGCATTGGTGTATTAGGTGTTGTATTAGAACCTAATACATTATTATTTTGTTCGTTCATCAAAACTCACTTCTTCCTTATTATTAATTTATCTATAATAAATTATAACACAAAGATTTTAATAAATACATCAATTAAATATATCCATGTACCACTTTTTTATAAATATCCCAAAACATACTTCCCAAATTATGTTTTTTAATATTCTCATTTATAACTAGATTAACATTCTTAACCACTTTCCCTGTATTATCGATAATTTCTAAATTTCCTACCACATCTCCCTTATTAATTGGTGCAACTACCTTATACTTTTCAATATTATACGTATAACTTTTCTTTTCATTTTGTTTTATTAAATCTGTAACATCCTCTAAAACACTAAAAGATCCTCTACTTTGTCTTCCTTTTTTTACTTCTATCTCTCCCAAAATATCATTAGCTTTTAAAATTGTATTTAGTTTGTAATTAGTAAATCCATAATTAAGCATACTCGTTGTATCAACACTACGATGTTCAGAGGTATCAACTCCCATTGTAACTGTAATAAATCTAATATTATTCTTCATTGCTGTCGCTGTAAGACAATATAAAGCATTTTTCGTATATCCTGTTTTTAAACCATCAACTCCTGGATAAAATCTAACTAATTTATTTGTATTAACTAACCACGTCTTAGTTCCATCAGGTTTAACTAAGTAATCTTCGTATAACGACGTATAATTTAAAATATCTTTATGCTTTAATAGTTCTCGCGCAATTTGGCTCATGTCATAAACTGAAGAATAATGATTTTCACTGTCTAAACCATGTACATTTTCAAAATGCGTATTCTTAAGTCCTAACTCTCTAACCTTATCATTCATCATTTTGACAAATTCATCTGTACTTCCGGCAATATGTTCCGCCATTGCCACCGCCGCATCATTTCCACTCGCAATTGCTATTCCCTTTATAAGTTGTGCTACCGATATCTGCATATTTTCCTGTAAGAATACTTGGCTACCACCCATACTAGCTGCATTTTTACTAATTGTTACCATATCATCTAATTTAATTTTTCCCTCATCAACATGTTCCATTATTATAAGCAAGGTCATCATCTTGGTCATTGAAGCTGGGGCTAATTGTTCATCCTTGTTATTTTCATAGATAATAGTATTAGTAGTTGGTTCAATCATAATACTAGCTTTACTATATTGGGTTAAAGATAATGCCTTAACTGTTTGTAAAACAAATAGAGTACATAAAACAAATAATAGTTTTTTCACAAAATCACCTTATTAAAAAATATGAACAAAGATAATTTTTATTCCGAATTTCAAATACTTATGCTATAATGATAAAAGTAGAAAGAGGTTAGAAGTTAATATGAATAATGAAGTAAATAATGAATCTCCAGTAACTCCTGAAAATCAAACTCCAACTCCAATCAATAACAATCCTGTAGATTCAACAGTTCAACCAGTAAATCCAACTAATGTTGAAGTTACTCCAACAATCGCCCCAACTAGTCCTGTTCCTTCAGTTGGACAAACTCCAGTAGAAAATTTTAATAACAGTACTCCTATTAGTGATCCTATGGCCAATCTAAATAACAATATGCCTATTAATAATCAAATGCCAATCGCTAAAGGTTATGGAGATGTTAATAATCCAACTCCTAAAGCTAAAGCTTTCGGTCCCGCACCAATTATCATTGCTGTCGTAGTGGTCGTTGCTTTAATTGCTGGTATTGCCACTAAAGTCGCAACATCATCACCAAAAGCTGTTTTTAAAGGTCAAATTAATAATGCCTTTAAAGCTTTTAATAATGCTTTAGATGATTATGATGAATTTAATGAAAAATTCGACCTATCAAGTAATAGTCTTAATATGAAGGGTAGTCTTAAATTTGATACAAATGTAGAATCAAGTGAGGCTGACTTAGAACTACTTAAGAAAATGACTATTGCTGCCGAATTAGGAATCGATATTAACCAAGAAAGGTTATATGTTGGTGGAAGTGTTAAAGGCGATAAAAACACTTTAGGTGTTAAAGCTATCTATCAAGATAAAAATGCTTACTTAGATACAACTTTCTATGACAAAGTAGTTAAAATAGATAGTGAAGAAGTTGATTTTACTGAAATTAAAGAAGCATTTGCGATGTTAAATGAGCAAATGAAAGATTACGATCCAAAAAGCTATGATAAAATAGTTGATAAAATTAATAAAGCGATTAACAAATCTATTGACAGTAAAAACTTGAAAAAATCAAGTGGTAAATTTGAAGTTGATGGTAAGAGCGTTTCTGCAACCAAAAATAGTCTTACCTTAGACGAACAAGCCCTAGAAGATATGATTACTGTTATCTGCGATGAATTATTAAATGATGATGATTTCTTAAAAACATTCGCCGATACAATGAATATTGAAAAAGGCGATGTTAAAGAAGCATTAAAATCACTTAAAGACTCTGCCAAAGACATTCAAATGGAAGATGATATAGTTATCAATATCTGGACTAAAGGTCTAATAAATTCATGTGTAGGATTTAGTGTAGAAGTTGATGAAAAAGAATATTTATCTTTCTATAAAGATGATAAAAAATCTGAATTCATAATTAATAATCATTCAAAAATAGATTCAGAAAAAATTAAACTAGTTGCTACCTTTGAAGAAAACAAAAAAGAAATTAGCTTTAATGTTAAATTAAATGGTGAGAAGATTGCTTCTGGTACAATTAGAGAAATGTCTGATAAACTAGTTGATTTTGATCTTTCAATTGAAAGTGCAGGTCAAAAATTTAAATTATCTGTATATCTAAGTAAAGAAGAAGACAAAAAATCTATTAAAGGTGATTATAAAGTAAGAGTTAGCTTTAATGATGAATATATTGAAGTATCTGGCGATTATGAAATATCATCAGGAAGTATACCAGATATTGATACAAGTAAAGTTGTTGACTCTAATTCTATATCTGCTGAAGAGGTAGTTGATTCATTAAAAGATATAGTTGAAGAAGATGAAACTTTAAATAAAATAATCGGTTCTGGTATTACTGAACTAGAAAAAGAATCATTAAATCTAAATTATATTAATATGAATGAATTACGTGGTGCTGATGATGCCATAAAAATATTAAAGAATACTAAAGCTAGCGTCTTATATGTAGGTAGCACTTATTATTCTAGTTACTCAAATGTTGATGCATATAATTTGCTTGAGTCTTTAATAGATGCCCAAACAGAATTAGACTTCTACAGTAACTATCTAAGTTACCTAGATGTAAACGACGATTTTAAAGAAGCTGTTAAAGATGTTCAATACAAGTGTCAATTAACTCCAGTTACTACTCCAGATGCTGGTACTACACCAAGTACTAATGATCCAGTTACTGAAAATCCAACCTGTGAAGAACTACCAGCCATTTACCTAATTAAAGATGGCGAAGTAAAAAAAGCGTATCGTGGTACAGTTTCAACCCAAGAATTAGTGACTGCTTTAAAAGAAATTGGCATAGAATAGTAAAATAAACATAGACATTATTAAATAAATATTATATAATTTTTATAGAGTAAAAAGAGAAGGGAAGATTAAAATGAATGGACAAATAAGAGAAAAATATCTGCCTGTCGGAACAGTTGTCTTATTACAAAACGGAACAAAGAGAGTAATGATAAATGGTTTTTGCACTATGGACGCTAATAATCCAAATCGTATATTTGATTACTCAGGTGTTTTATTTCCAGAAGGATCATTAAGTTCTGATCAAACATTATTATTTGATCATAATCAAATAGTTAGAGTTGATCATATGGGCTTAGACGATGACGAAGAAAAATCTTTTAAAGTAAAATTAAAAGAAATCGTCGCTGCTAGTGCTAATGGAGCACAAGGTGCTGCCCCTGCAACAGCAACTCCTGCAACAGCAACTCCAACTGCACCTGCCCAACCAATGCAACAAACTCCAGTTGCTCCACAAAATCCTTTTCAAGGACAATAAAAATTAACAATTACTATTTGACAAAAAATAGTAATTGTTTTATATTACAATGAACATGTTGATTGGGACATAATTATTTACTTCCTTATTAATAGAGAGCTTAGTTAGGTGAAAGTAAGCAATAATAGTATGTAATTCCTACCCATGAATGAAATATGAAAATATTTCCGGATATAAATCCGTTATCAAAATGAGTATATAAGGATGGTACCGTGCTTTAAGCACTCCTTTGGTACCATCCTTTTTCTTTTAGGAAGTGATCTAGTAATGAAGTTAACTAAACGACCGAATATTATTAATAAAATAAAAATTATAATAGGAGGTATAAAATGAAAATAAGTCAAAATTATTTCTTTACATTACGTGAAAATGCTAAAGATGAAGAAAGTACAAGTGGTAATCTACTCGTTAGAAGTGGAATGATTAAAAAAGTAGGTGCCGGTATTTATATGTATTTACCAATGGGTTTAAGAACTCTTGATAAAATAAGAAAAATAGTTAAAGAAGAAATGGATGAAGCTGGAGCACAAGAACTATTAATGCCAAGTTTAATTCCTAGTGAATACTATGAAAAATGTGGTCGTGTAACCGCTTTTGGTAATGATATGTTTAATTTACATGATCGATATAATAAAGACTTAGTTCTTGGTCCAACCCATGAAGAATTATTTACCATTGCCGCTAAAGCTATGGTTAAAAGCTATAAAGATTTACATTTTACTTTATATCAACAAGCTGATAAATTTAGAGATGAAACTCGTCCACGTTATGGTTTAATCCGTGTTCGTGAATTTATTATGAAAGATGCATACTCTTTTGATAAAGATGAAGAAAACTTAAATATTTCATACGATATCATGAAAAAAGCCTATAACAAAATCTATGATCGCCTTGGCATAAACTATAAAATAGTCAAATCAGATTGTGGCGCTATGGGTGGAACTTTATCTGAAGAATATCAAGCTCTAACCGATATCGGTGAAGATACCATCGTCCTTTGTGATAAATGTGGTTTTTCTAGTAACTTAGAAATAACCGAATGTCTATCTAAAATTAATGATCAAGAAAAAGAAAAAGAATTACAACTAGTTGCAACACCACATCAAGAAACCATTGAAGACGTTTGTCATTACTTAAATATCGATGTCAAAAAATCAGTTAAAGCCCTTCTAATGAATATTAATGACGAACTAGTTATCTTCTTTATTAGAGGTGATCGTGAACTAAACGAAACTAAAATATGTAAATTATTAAATTGCCGAGAAGTTAACTTTGCTAACGACGAACTAATTGCTACTAGTAATGCCGTACCAGGTTATACAGGACCAATTAATTTAAAAGCTAAAATAATAATCGATAACGAAATCTTAAAAATGAAAAACTTCTGTTGTGGTGCTAATAAAGAAGGTTATCACTATATCAATGCTAATCTTAAGGACTTTAAATATGATTTAGCTGCTGACATTGTCAATGTTAAAGAAGATGATATTTGTCCAGAATGTGGTGGCAATATTTACTTTAAAAAAGGTATTGAAATAGGTAATCTCTTTAAACTAGGCACTAAATATTCAGAAAAACTAGGTTTAACTTATCTCGATGAAAACAATCTTGAACATCCTGTTGTTATGGGGTGCTATGGTCTAGGTCCAGGTCGTGTTTTAGCCAGTATTATTGAACAGAATAACGATGAATTTGGTCTTATTCTTCCAATGAATATTGCCCCATATCAAGTTGCTTTAGTCCAAATTGATATGAAAGACGAAGAACAAACTAAAATTGCTGAAAAACTTTATCACGATCTTCAAAAGAATAATATCGAAGTTATCTATGATGATCGTCCTGAAAGACCAGGTGTTAAATTTAAAGATATGGATTTAATCGGTATTCCTTTACGTATAACAGTTGGTAAAAAAATTGCTGAAAACCTAGTTGAACTTAAATACCGTCATAATGGTCAACAAGAAGATATCTCCCTAGATAATATTGTAAACAACATTGTAGAATATATTAAAGACAGCTTAAAATAAGTTGTCTTTTTTGCTATACTGATAATAGGTGAGAATATGGAAAATAATTTTCAAAAACTTTGCCAATTTTACTTAGATGAACAAGAAACAGATCAAGATAATATCAACGAACTTATCGCTCAAACCTCTTCTGAAACTGTCAAAAAAGCTGCCGAATTAGCTAAAAAAATTAAAGCCAAAACTAATGAACTAGGTTTTAATCCTGACTTTAGTTCTTTTTGCGATATGATCGAATACTATCTTAATAACAAAAAGACCTTTCCTTACTCTAAAAAAGTTGAATATCTAAAATTACTTATTACTTTATCTAAAGTATATGATATAAATTTGCGTGAAGAACTATCACGCTATAGTACTCCTCAAAACACTAACTATAATGTTGAAGAAACAAATTTATTCTATCGTTTCTGTCGTTATAACTTAGAACCAAATAACAATGTGGATGAATTTAATACATTAAAAGAACTATCTACTAAAGCTAAAGTTAATTATAAAGACCTTCAAAAAGAATCCCTTATATTTATCGAGGATATCAAGATTCATATTGAAAAACTTGGTTTACAAATTACTGAAAACTACTTTGATAACATGTTAAACCAATATATGATCGTTAAAGCTGAATTACCATACGATACTAAAGTTGAATATTTAAAAATTCTTTTATACTTATCTGAAATATATGATTTAAATTTACGTGAAATCTATTCTACTCGTAAACAAGAAGAAATAGCTAATCAAAATAAAAGTAATTTAACTAATATCTTAGATAATGACTCTTTATTAAATGATTTAATAGTTAATAGATATGCTAGCGGTTACTTTGATATTAAAGAATATACTTTTAAAGAAAAAGTCCCTAAGTCCAAAGTTAAAGACTATAATCATCTTAAGATGATTGCTGATTTATCTTACCGTTTATATAGTATTCTAATTGATAAACTAAATAATTATGCTAACGATGATCTAAATCCAACATATACCAAATTACTAGGTGAAGATGAAGTAAGTCGTTTAAGTACTTTAACTCGTGAAGAACTATACGAATTACTAGATTTTAAAATGTATTTAGATAATGAAGCTGAACAAAACCCTCAACTTCGTATTATGGAAAAATACAATATGACTTTAAACCTTTATAAATTTATTAAAGAATCTTTAAAATGTTTTGATTTCTTTGATAAAATAATTGGCCTAAAAAATACTAACTTATTTAATCCACCTGAAACTACTAATAGTATTGTTATTAACTTTAATGGGCCAATCTTTGAAACTGAATTTGTTGTTAATGAATATATCAAAAAATGTGTGGAAAACAATCTTGATTACGAACTAACTGGTGAACTAGAAAATAATAATCTTTTATCTATTTACTTATATGCTAGTGTTGATAATATTTCTACTAAATTATCTATTTTAGATCATATTTTTACTAATCATCATTTCCACGACTTATTTATATCACCTCTAAAATGTTCTTTACAATTAAATAATTCCGTATATGGTTTATATAATCGTTATATAGATGAAACTACTAAACTCGATTTTATATCTTATTTTGACTCTTTAATGGAAGTTTCATATTATCGCGTTCTAGCTAAAATTATCTTACCTAAAATTACCGAAGAAAAAGTTATAACAACAATTGAAGACTTTATTAACTTCAAAAACATGACTACTAATCCTAATGAACCAAAAAATCCTTTATCTATTAAATTTAATAATTTTACTTTTGAAGTCATTAAAGACTTAATCAATCAATATATTCCTTTAGTAAACGAAATCTTAAATTCTTATATTGAATTAAATGGTTCTAAAGAAACTATGATTGAAGAATTTAAAAAATCACTTTTATATTTTCATAATAAATGTCTAAATAAAGATAAGAATCATCCAAGTAATATCTCTTTAAAAGATGAATACCTAGAAATAATTATTCCTCACGAATAATTATTTTTTTATTTAAATATATTTTATTAAAGGTCGATAATATGTTTAAAATAATAAAAGAAAAAATCTTAGATATTACTAAAAGTAGTCGTAGATCATCTATCATTGTTTATTCAATTCTTCGTCTTTTAGTAATTACTTGTATGGTATTAGAATTTACCAGAGGTGATTTAAATAACGCCATCCTTTGTTTAATCTCCCTTATTTTATTTTTTATTCCTTTATTTATTAAAAGAAAGTTTAAAATCGAATTACCTAATATCTTAGAAATAATTATTCTATTATTTATCTATGCTGCCGAAATACTAGGGGAAATAAATAACTTCTATGGTACAATTCCTTATTGGGATACTATCTTACATACTATTAATGGTTTTCTAGCTGCTGGTGTTGGTTTATCATTAATCGATCTATTAAATAAAAATATCACTAGTATTAAATTATCACCCATCTTTATGTGTATTGTTTCTTTTTGTTTTTCCATGACCATAGGTATCTTTTGGGAATTCTATGAATACCTATCTGATAATTCCTTACTACATACTGATATGCAAAAAGATCGTTATATTACGAAAATAAATAGTATTTTATTAAATCAAAATCATGAAAATATTCCCCTTAAAATCGATAAAATAGCATATACTGAAATATACTATCTAGATAACAATAACAACTTAGTCAAAACAACCATTGATAATGGTTACTTAGATATCGGTCTTAACGATACTATCAAAGACTTATTCGTTAACTTCCTTGGCGCTTTATCCTTTAACATTATAGGTTACTTTTATTTTTCTAACAAAGAAAAATTTAAATTCTTACGTCATTTTATTTTAAAAAGACAGGAATTACCTAGTTAAATCTAATGTCAAAGGCTACATAAAAATAGTAATAAACAAAAATAGCTATGTTATAATGAGTATGGTGATAATATGGCATCAGCTATTATACATTTATGTGTTGCAAAAGAAGTTAATAAATATCTTGGTATGGATGAATATCAAATATTATTAGGATCAATTGCGCCCGACATATCTAAACAAATAGGGGAAACAAAAGAAATATCTCACTTCCTTGACCATAGTAATGAAGATGATATTCCTAATATTAATCATTTTTTAACTAAATATGAAGATGACTTAACTAATCCCTTTACGATGGGCTACTTAATTCATTTATTAACTGATAAATACTGGTTTAGAGATTATGTCTATAAATTTATTGAACGCTATGCTACTGATCGTAATAAAAAAGAATTAACTTATACTGCTATTAAAGATGTTATTTATAATGATTATACTAACATTAATATCGATTTAATTGATCGTTACATGTTACCATTAGAAATCTTTTATATCGATTTTAGAAAACCTACTTCTAAAATTAACGAAATACCTTTAGATAAATTACCAATCCTAATTGAAAAAATGGGTTTAATCATTGAAGAAAGTAAAGAAGAAAAGACCTTTATGTTTAATACTAAAGAAATAATTGCTTTCATTGAAGAAACCGCCAAATACATTATAAAAGATATTCAAATGTTAAGAATCAAAGAAGATTAATATCTTCTTTTTTAACTTTCTAAATCATTGACTAAAAGTAGTAAATATTATATATTATTATTAATGAATTTAGAGAATTGAGAGTGAAGATTATGAAGAAAAAATATATTGTAAGTTTAGTAATAATCGGTTTAATGCTCGCAGCTACTTTATCAATCGGTACCGGTTATGGTGTTTGGGTTTCTACTCAAGATAAAGCCGAATTAAGTTCTACGACATTAGATTGTTTTAAAATATATTATCCCGATGGTAAAGATGTTATTGAAATGCGTAATATAACACCTGTTACAACAGAGAAGGGCTTAGAAACTAGTCCTTATACTTTAGCTATTGAAAACATTTGTAGTGTTGATAAAGAATTACAAGTCCGTTTAAATATTTTAGATGAAACAACCGTTGATTTAAAAGCTTTAACTCTTGAAGCAACTGGTAATGTAACTAAAGAAACATCACTATATAATAATCTAGAAGTAGCAAAATCAGAAATGGATAATGTTACCCAAAGTAGACTAGTTGGTTTAGCTACTGTTAAACCAGGTGAAACAGTCAGAACTAATATTAAACTATGGTTTGATGAAGTAAAAAGTCCTAAAATTGAAAAAGATAAAATTTTTAAAATGCAATTTGAATTAATCGATACTGATTCTTCAGTTAAAGCTAAATTCTATGAAATGTTATTAGCTGATAAAGCTAAGATAGAAGCTAAAGCGGCTCCTAACTTCGCTAATGTCTCAACTTCATCTGATGGCTTATATGTTGCTACATCTTCTACTGGTAAAACATATTATTATCGTGGAGTAGTTACTAATAACTATGTTTCATTTGGTAACTTTATTTGGCGTATTATAAGTATTAATGAAGATGGAACTATTAAATTAATCTTAGATAAATCTGCTACATATTCTATTTTTAATAATTTAAAGAGTCCAGAAAAAGACTTCGCTGGTTATAAATACCTTTGGTATAATACTGAAACAGCTAGTACTATTGTTGAAGCTTTAGATGTTTGGTATAACAACAATATAATTACTAAAGATTTAGATAAATATGTCGTTGCTGCTGATTATTGTAATGATACTGGTTATAAAAACGATAAACACATTTACTTTAATGCTTATAATCGTTTAGTAACAGAACATACTCCATCACTTACTTGTCCTACCAGTACTTCTGATTTCGGTGGTATATACAATAATAAAGTTGGTTTAATAACTGCCGATGAAGTCGTAATGGCTGGTGGTGAATATAATGCTAATAATATGAATTACTATCTATATAATGGGGAATCATTTATTACATTTACACCATTTGATTTCAATGCTGGTCGTCCAAATATCTTTAGTGTAACTGATAAGGGAGCTCTTTCATCAGTAGCTGTTGATAAACAAATCGGTTTACGTCCTGTTATTACTTTAGATAGTAACATAACTGTAACTGGTTCAGGAACTATTGATAATCCTTATACAATTGATATGGAATAAGCACTGTTTGACAGTGCTTTTTACTTGCTCTAAATTCTAATTATTTCTATGTTTGTCGATACTGTTTAAAATCCCCTTAATAAGCTCTATATTCTAAATAACAGGTGATAAAAATGACCGATTTAGAAACAATTATAAAATTACACGAAAAATTAATTTATAAAATAGCTACTAAATTTCATGGTGCTGAATTAGAAGATTTATATCAAGCTGGTGTTATTGGTATAATCAAAGCTTATAATAACTTTAAAGATGATGGTACTACTAAATTTACTACTTATGCTTATAACTACATCTTTGGGGAAATGTATGACTTTGTTAACAATATTCGTACCATTAAACTAAATAAAAACATTCTAAAATTATATAAAAAACTTGAACAAGCCAAATACCAACTAGCCCAAAAAATAAATCATATTCCCTCTATCTCTGAGTTATCATCATTCCTTGGTTATGACGAAGCAACCATTTATCAAATATATGAATGTACTTCCTCAATCATGAGCTTAGATAGTGATACCGAACGTCCTATCTATGAAACTATTTCAAAACCAGAGGATAACATTTCAACTAATATAATCGATTTAAAAGATTCCATGGATACTCTAACTAAAGAAGAAAAAGACATTATAAACTATCGTTACTTTCAAGACTTTACTCAAAGTGAAACCGCTAAAATACTTGGTATGTCTCAAGTCAAAGTCTCTCGTTATGAAAAGAAAAGTTTATCTAAAATGTATAATTATTTAAGCGCTTAATCATACTAAGTAATAGGTGATTAAATGAATGCTGTTAAATACAAAAAAATGGTTAATGAACTAACTCCCAAAGAAAATCGTCTAACTAATATGTTAGTATCATTTATTGGTGGTGGTTTAATTGGGGTAATTGGTACAATCATATATCTTAATTTAAACAAAATATATAATAGTGAAGATTCAATAGCTTTTATGTTATTAATCTTTATTATTGCTTCAGCCTTTATGACTTGTTGTGGTTTTGCTGACAATCTATTTTCTAAACTAAAGTGTGCTCTTATTATTCCTATTACTGGTTTTGCCCATTCTGTATCTTCATCTATTATTGACTATAAAAAAGAAGGTTTCTTAAATATGGGATCAAATGCCTTTAAACTAGCCGGCTCCGTCATTCTTTATGGTGTAGTTAGTGCTATTATTCTTACTTTAATCAAGGTGATTTTAAATGTCTAGTTTTAAATATAATAATGTCTATCTTAAAGACTATGAAACTATTGCTGGTCCCGAAGAAGTTAAAGGTAATTTAACATATCCTAATATTCTTAAAGATTATTATTTTGGTGAAGAACGAATTGAAGATGCCGAAATCAAAATGCAAAACCTCTGTCTAACTAACATAACGAAAAGAAATAAATTAAATAATAAAATAGAATTATTAGTTGGTGGCGATTTAATCAATCAACTAACTATCACATCTTACAACTTAGTAAATCGTAATATTCCTTTCCTAGGAGCATATAATGCTTGTGCTACTTTTAATGAAAGTTTAATAATTCTTGCTAACTTTATTGAAGCTAACCAAATTCATAGCGGTCTAGCTATTACTTCAAGTCATAATCTAAATGCCGAACGACAATACCGTTTTCCTATTGAATATGGCTCACCTAAAAAATGTTATACAACTTTTACAACTACTGGTGCGGCATGTGCTTATATAACCAATGAAAAGAGTAATATTAAAATAGAATCAGCCACAATTGGTACTGTCGTTGATTATGGTATTAAAGATTCATCTAATATGGGCGCTGTAATGGCTCCTAGTGCTGCTAAAACACTTAACCAACATCTAACTGAATTACACCGTGATATCAATTATTATGATTTAATCATAACTGGTGATCTAGGTACTTTAGGTAGTAAATTATTTTTAAATCTTATTCAAGAAGATTATAATTATTTACCTAAAGCTTATTATGACGCCTCTAGTATTTTATATAAAGATGATCAAAATACTTACCAAGGTGGTAGTGGACCAGTTGTTGTTCCCTTAGTATTATTTAATAAAATTTTAAAAGAACCTCAGTATAAAAAAATCTTAATCTTAGCTACAGGTTCCTTACATAATACTTTAATGGTTAATTTAAAAAAGAGTATCCCTTCAATTACTCATGCTATTAGTATCGAGGTGATAAAATGATTTATATTAATTCTTTCTTAGTTTGTGGCACAATCTGTTTAATCGGCCAAATAATTTTAGATAACACTAAATTAACTCCTGGTCATATAACAAGTATTTTTGTTATAACTGGTGCACTTCTTTCTTTTTTAGGTATCTACCAAGTAATTGCAGATTATAGTTTAGTCGGTAGTTCACTACCAATTACTTCCTTTGGTAATGCTCTATATAAAGCAGCTTATGAAGGATTCCAAAATAATGGTTTTATCGGTATGTTTAGTAATCTATTATCAACAACTAGTACAGGAATAAGTGGTGCTATCTTCTTTGGCTTTATCTTTTCCTTAATATTCAAAATTAGAGATTAAATAATCTCTTTTTTAATTTCCACATATTTGATATAATTATAAAAGAAGAATGAAGGGATTATTATGGATAATAAAGATTTAAATAACAATCTTGGTACAAATGAAACTCCTAATGCACAACCTTCAATAAACCAAGATAACTCTGTTGAACCCAAAGAAGTTAATACGACTAATAAAGAAGAGGTAACTATTCCTGATTCTGTAATTAATATACCAGAAAGTAATGAAAATAAAGAGGAAGTTAAAGCTCAAAATCAGACTTTAAATCCAGCTGCTGACTTTAGCGCTATTTTTAGTGTTGCTAGTGAAGAACAAGCTCCAGAGCCTAAAATGGAAATGCCTAAAGTTAATGAAGTACCAGCTCCTGAAGAAAAAGTCGAAGCTCCTGAAGTACCAGAGACTAAAGAAGAAACAAAGCCAAAATTTAATGTCGATCAATTTAATAGTGAAGAAAAGGTTTTATATGAAATCAAACCAGAAAAAGAAGGAAATCCAATTGTCGTTGTTTTTTTCTTTCTCTTCTTAATTGGATTCATTCTCTTTTTACCATCAATTGTTAAAGTCGCTGATTTTAGTTTCACTTCATCTGGTAAAAGCAAAACACCTGAACAAGAAAGTCAATCAGAAGTATTTGAACTTGAATCAACATCTGTTAGAGTAAAAATAGATAACCTAGAACTAAGCAACTTTGTTACATCTAATGAATTAGATGAACATTATTTAATCTTTACTTTAACTAATACTAAAGGCCAACCATATATGTATGATAAAAAGTTCTACGTTACTTTACTAGAAGAAGATAAAGTAGTTGGCTATGCTTTAATTCATTCTTATGATATTGTTCCAGCTTATGGTGCTAGTGAAGTAAAAGTCGTAATTAGTGAAAGAGCTTATAATCGTGCTAACAAACTTAAAGTTGAAGAAATTCAACAAGCCCGTTATCCAAATGTTTCAACAATGGAAACTGATGGTGATTACGATGTCTTAACATGCAATCACTTAAACGATGAAATGAAATATTATTTCATTAATGATTCTTTAATGAAAATAAAAGAGACTTATAAGGAAGAACAAGTTAATAGCAAAAACTATACTGCTAATAAAGATAGTTACCGTGCTCTTTCTGAACAATATAAACAAATAGAAAACTTTACATCAAACTTCGTTGAAACTGGCACTGACTTTACAATGATTAATGATATCGAATTAAAAGATATACCTGATAAAACCTTATCAGACTTAAAAGTTTATCGATATTTTAGATATAGTGAAAATATTAATACAGTAGCTTTTGAAATAGAGGCGCAAGGATATACATGTAAATAGGGGGGATTAATATGACTTACAACTTTACAACTGCTGATTTTGAAGGCCCATTAGATTTACTACTTCACTTAGTCAAAGAGTCAAAAATGGATATTTACGAAATAAATATTCATGAAATAATTAATCAATATTTAGATTTTATTCATTCTTTAGAAGAAAAAAATATTGATGTTGCTAGTGAATACTTAGTAATGGCTGCTGAACTTATCCATTTAAAGAGTAAGTTATTAGTTAATCGTCATGAAGAAGAAAATGAAGATGATGAATTCTCCTTTAATAGTGAAGAAGATTTAAAAAACAAATTACTTGAATATGAAAAGTATAAAGAGATAACTAAAAACTTTCAAGAACTCGAAGAAAAAAGATCTGAAGTTTATACCAAGTTACCTGAGTCATTAAACGAATATTTAGATTCAACAGGTTTTATCAAAGGCGAATTAAGCGTTGAAGATTTATTTAATGCCTATCAACTATTTATTGAAAGACAAAAACTTGATAAACCTTTAAATACTAAAATTACCAAAAGAGAATTAAGTGTCGATGATAAAATAAAAGATATTAGATCTATTTTAAAAAAGCGTCAAAAAGTTAATTTCATTGAACTATTTACCGAACTAACTAAAGAAAATATCGTTGTTACTTTTTTATCTATTTTAGAAATGAGTAAAAATAATGAGATAACTTTAACTCAAGAAGCTAGCTTTAGTCCAATTATGATAGAAAGAGTGAGTAAAAAATGAATCTAATCGGTGTTTTAGAAGGAATATTATTTGTGGTTGGTGATGAAGGTTTATCCCTTAATCAAATCTGTGATATTTTAGAAATAGATATGGACAAAGCCAAAGAACTTTTAATGGAATTAAAGAAAAGTTATGATGCTGATAATCGTGGTATTCGTATTAGTTATTTAGGTAATGCCTTCAAATTAACAACTAAAAAAGAACATAAAGATTACTATAAAAAATTAATTGAAAATCCCGAAAATAATACTTTATCCCAAGCTGCTTTAGAAACTTTAGCTATTATTGCTTACAATCAACCAATAACTCGTGTTGAAATCGATGAATTACGTGGTGTAAGTAATGTTCATATTTTAAGGAAATTACTAGCTAAAGGTTTAATTAAAGAAGTAGGTAAAAGTACCTTACCAGGTCGTCCCAACCTTTATGCTACTACTAGTGAATTTTTAGATTACTTTGGCTTATCATCAATTAGTGACTTACCAACAATTATTAGTGAGCCAGAGGAACCAAACGAAGATAAAGATCTATTCTCTTCGATATATAAGGAAGAAGAAAATGAATAAAAAAGATTTCACTAAAGAAGATGACTTAATAAGTGAAGAACTAAATAACCTTAATCTTTCTAATCTAGAAGTTTCCAATAAAAATATTAAACTCTGTACCTTTACATATACTAATTTAGACAATAATCTTTTTGAAAATGCCTTTTTTGAAAAGATTGAATTTACTAATTGTGATTTATCTAATACTAAGTTTATTGATTGTAATTTTCGTGAAATAAAATTTACTAACTGTAAATTAGTTGGTGTTAATCTTAATAATTGTCATTTAACTAAAGTCGTAATCGATAATTCACTATGTAAATACTTTAATTTAGTTGATAGTAAAGTAAAAGATCTAACTATTGAAAATTCTGACTTTACTGAAAGTACTTTTTACAATATAATTAATAAAGACCTTGGTTTTAACCAAAGTAAATTAATAAAAATGGAATTTATCGATACTAACCTAGACGGTTTAGATTTAAGCACTTGTGATATAACTAATATTAAAATTCAACCTAAATACTTAAAAGGTTTAAAAGTTAATTTAATTCAAGCCATTGAACTATCTAAATTGTTAGGAATTGATATCGTGGAATAGAGGAGTATTATGCATAAAAAAATAATTACAATACTTTTATTTGTTTTAGCGCTTACTTTATGTGGAGGAACTATTTACTTTATTAGTAATCGTAATAATTCAGAGGATCAAACTAAAGAATCTCAAGAAGTGAATCAAGAATTAAATGAAGATATTCATAATAATGAATCATCTTCAGAACCTGTCGAAGAAGAGAATATAACATATAGTAATTTAAAAAATATAACTCAAGCCGAATTTACAACTTTAATAAAGAATAAGGAAAGTTTCATCTTATTAGCTTCCCAGACCTTCTGTCCTGGTTGTAAAGGCTTCAAGCCAATTCTTAATGAAACATTAAAGGAACATAATCTAACCGCATATGTAATTGAATACGATTTACTAACTTCTAGTGAACGTGAAACTATGGATTCATTAATAACTGTTACTAGTACTCCAACTACTATCTTTATTCAAAAAGGTATTGAAGCTAAAGATTATCGTATAGATAACAGGGTAGGAGAAGAAGTTATTGAAACTAATTTAAAAGCAACTGGCTTTATAAAATAAGATTTGTTAAATCAAATCTTTTTATTTGTACAAAATAATATTTATGTTATAATTAATTATGTAATTGCCCATGTGGCGGAATTGGTAGACGCGCTGGACTCAAAATCCAGTGGTAGCAATATCGTGTGGGTTCGAGTCCCACCATGGGCACCAAGTTAAAATAAACTCGATTAATTGAGGATAAAAAAGGACATTCAATAATGCATGTTGAGTGTTGCCATATATGAGCATCATCTAAATCATTGCTGAGATAGGTGATTCTTTTATTTTATAATGCAATAGGAGCGATTACTTTGAAAAATTATTTTATAATACATGGTTTTAAAGGAAGTAATATTGAAAATTGGTTTCCTTGGCTTAAACAAAAAATAGATGACTCGAATAATCTATGTATAATTCCACAGTTTCCAATTGATGATAAACATCATATTTATAAAGAATGGGAAAAAATATTAGATGTCTATAATAAAGAATATGATTTTATAAATGAAAATACCGTTATTATCGGCCATTCAACTGGTAGTATATGTGCTTTAAAATATATTTTAGAAAACAAAATTCATATTTATAAATTAATTTTAGTAAGTGGCTTTAATAACTATTTATCACAAGATGAAACAGATCTTCATAATAAATTAAATCCAACTTATTATGTTGATGAAAGTCAAATATCTAAAATTAATGACTATGTTAAAGAAATAGTTTGTATCTATGGTGATAATGATCCTTATGTTCCACAAGAAGTATTAAAACACTTCGCTAATTCAATTAAAGCTAAAGAAATCATTATTCATAAAGGTGGTCATTTAAATCAAGAAGCAGGTTATAATTCTTTTAAAGAAATATTAAAAGAAATCTAAAGAGGTATTATATGTCAAATAATGAAGTATTAGAAAGAATAAAAGGATTAACAAATCAAGAAAAAAGAAATATACCATATGAAGAATTAACTAAAATAGTTGAAAAGCTATCCTCAGATGAAATAATTGAATTAAGTAATATTATAGGTTATCCAGTATTTACTAGATTATGTATGGGAGATTTAAAACACAAATTTGTTTTATTACAAGATGGTGCCGCCGCTATTATTGTCAATAAAGAAGGAAAAATTCTCCTTCAATCAAGAGCAGATAATGATCGTTGGGGCCTACCAGGAGGATGCCAAGAACTTGGTGAAAGATTTGAAGAAACAATAATTCGTGAAGTTAAAGAAGAAACTAATTTAGATGTCACTGAAGATGACCTAGAATTAATTGCTATTGTTTCTGGTAAGAGTAGAAAAAATGAATATCCAAATGGTGATGTTGTTATTAACAATACAGCTCTATATTGTATTAAAAACTACTCAGGAACATTAAGATGGGATAGTGAATCAAAAAATATGCAATTCTTTACTCTAGATAATTTACCTACTAATCAAAATGATCCTGATTTAATTGAAATTTATCGCCAAAAGAAATCTCTGTAACAAAATAGTACGAAACTTGCAAAGACATCATTTTTATGGTACGATGAATATGTCAAGGAAACTTGCATAAAATAAAAAAGGGAACATTCAGTTTTGCTATGTTGAATGTCTACCCAATATTTTGTAGGAAGACATTTAATTCAAATGCGAATTAAGTGTCATTTTTTTATTACTACTATCATGACGATAAGGAGAAATAAAATGATAGCAATGAGCCTGAGAACTTTTACAATAAAAGTTCTTATTTTCATTTTTTATCAAACCTCCTCTCTATAAAGATTAGAGGTAGACACTCAACAACTGATATTCCCTATAAAAAGTATACTATTTATTATATATAAAAACAAGCGTTCGTGTACAACTTTATTAAAAGTGATTGATTTTTTTGTTAACGACAACCTAAAGAATTAAAACTCGATTGATCGAGGATAAGAAGGCGCCTTGTGAGTAAGTTGCTTTTATGTTATATAAAGAAAGATTAAAACAATATAAATAGAAAAATAGTATCTACTATATTAAGAAATGAAATGTAAAATTAAAGTAGATAAGTTGTAAAAATAATAAAATAGTTTGTCAATTATCAGTTGAATAAGTAATTATTTATATTTATACTATTATTATAATATAGGAGTGAGTAGTTATTATGAAAGATAGTTACAATGTTTTAGAATTAAAATTTAAAGGAGAAATAGAAAACGTTATAAATCTTTTAAAAGAATATATTAAAGAAAGACAAGAATTTCAATTAAATAATGAGTACTATTATTATTCTTGGGAAGGTGGATATTTTTGGAAATTCCTTGTTAAAGATCAATCTTTATATATTCTTTCATTTTCACCAGATCAAAAAAGCTATGATATAAAATACGCTTATAATTTTAAATTATTCAATACCGATTTTAGCGATATTGACTACGAGCGATTTCAACTAGAAGATAGACTTAAAACTAATGTAAAGGATCTAGAAAAATTAATTAATTATTTTAAGAATAAATCTATAGATTTTGATTTTAATGATTCAGTATTACCTAGTAAAGAAGTTGAAAATTTTGTAAATGGTAAAACATTAATTATATCTGATGAAGATAAAAATCTTTCGTCAAAAGAAAATCCAATACTCTCTAATACTTTATGGAGTATAGTTACTTTTTTATCACCAGTTGAAGAATTGTTTTTTTGTGTCAGTGGTAACCCAATTTATGCTTTAATATCTTCTATTATATGTTTTATTATAGCGGTTGCTGGCATTAAAGAAAAAAAATTAAGTTTAAAAATATTATTTATAATAGCAACTATAACTAATTTTATAATGATAGTATTATCGCTAATTGTGCTTATTCTTCTTTAGGTGAATAATGAATTAGTTTTAAACAATTGAGATATATAAGAAGGCGACTTGTGAGTAAGTCGCTTTTATGTTATATTTTAAATACTTGATGAAAAGGAATCTTTATAGTAACTTTGGAAGTGATATAAATGAGCAAACTATCTAATACTTTATTAATGTTAAGCTATTTAGCAAATGGTCGTAAATATTCTATTAATGAACTATCTGAAAAAATTGAAGTTTCACCCCGAATGATTCGTTTATACAAAGATGATTTAGAAAAAGCTGGCTTTATCATTGAAACCATTTATGGCCCATATGGTGGCTATATCTTAGTAAAAAATAATTTTAATATTTCATCTAGTTTCAATAACTATGATTTAAATATGTTAAAACAAATAACTGCCAAAGATCCAAAGCAAAATGAATATTTAAAAATCTTACAAGATAAAGTAAAAACTATTGTTGATTCTAATACTAAAGAAATAATTCCTAGTACTATGCAAACAACTTATAATATCTTATCTCGTGCTATAAAAGAAAAAAGAAAAGTTCTAATTACTTATGATTCACTAAATAAAGGTTTAAATGAACGTATAATAGATCCTTTAGAATTATTCTATTTAAAAGACGGCTTTGGTGTCGCTGCTTTCTGTGAAAAGAAAAAAGATTTACGTCATTTTGAACTAAAAAGAATCAAAGATATTAAATTATTAAACGAAAATTATTAACAAGACCAAATATTACCACATCTTATATTACTCTGTAATAAAGGATGTGGTTTTATGTTCAAAGAAATTATTAACAATCTAGAAGATAACATTACTAATTCATTAACAGTTACCAACTTAAATAACATTTTCACCAAGTTGAATGAAATTAATGAACCAACTTTATTATGTGGTGTTGGTGGTAGTAGTGTCGTAAGTACTTTTTTAGCTAAAATATTAAATCAAAAAAACAAGATTATTACCCACAATATATCAGTTGAAAATTTTTTCCTTCACAATATAATTCCTTATCATAACTTAGTATTAGTTAGTTATTCTGGTGAAAACTATGGTATTAAATCATTACTTAATTCTAATTTAAATACTTATCTTTTAACTCATCGTAAGACCAAAATAAAAAATGAAACATTGCTAAATTATACAATTACTAATCATCATAAAAGTTTTATATCCTTAGATGATACAATTATTCCTTTATCTCTTTTATTATGTTATTACTTAGATACTACTAAACTAAATATTAAGATACCTAAACTATCTAACTTATCTATTAAACCTTTTACTAACCTTAACATTATTTATGATGAATCATCTAAAACTTGTGCTACTTTTTTAGAAACAACTTTTATTGAATCAGGCCATGCCTCAGTAAGCCTTCATTCTAAATATAGTTTATGTCATGGACGTACTAACATTATTAGTAATAAAGATTCTTTAGTTATTTACTTAAATACTCATAATACTGAACTAGACCAATTACTAATAGATGAAATACCTAAAATAACATCTAACTTTTTAGTTCTCGAAGAGTTAAACAAAGACATCATTATTGCTGATTATCTTTTAGTTTTACAATCCTTATCTTTACTTCTATATCTAAACCAAACTTATAATTATGAATTTGTTAATGTTAAATATAATCAAATTGTTCCAACTGTCTATAACTTTAAAGGAGAGTTAAAATGACTGTTATTGGAATTGGTAACCTAATATTAGATTATTATTTTTATAATAATCAAATCTATCTTAATGGTGGTGGAACAGTTTCTAATATTCTCGCTAATCTTTCTCATATGGGAATTAATACAAAAATATGCGGTTATTATGGTCGTGATTATGGTGGTCAAATTGCTAAAGAATTAATTGAAAAATGTCATGTTGATACGACTCTTTTAGAAGAAAAGAACTATCAAACCAAAAAATTCTTTATCTCCCCAAATAGTTATAGTAGTACTTGTCCGTATTGTAAGCAGAAAACTAAAAACTATCATTTAAACCTAAATATTCAAAACATCATTACTAATGACGACATTATTCTCATCCAAGATTACGTTAAGCTTCCTAATATACCTAATAAAATATGTTTAGATTTTGGCTATTATCAAAAATTAATCTATGAAAATAATAAAACAATTGCAAACTTTATTTTTCGTAAATACTATCTAGTAAATCTAAAAGAAGAAGTATTAAATTTTATCTTACAAAGACTTAATTTAACTTTTAATGAATTTATAAATAAAATAAATATCTATTTGTTATTAATTACCAAAGGCAAGAAAGGCACAACTATTATTTACCAAAAACAAATATATAATTTTTATATCGAACCATTGCCTGAAGTTGAAACCAATGGTTGTGGAGATATCTTCTTTGCTACTTATATTAGTGAAGTAATTAAGCGAAAAAATATAACTGCAAAAGACTTAGCCGAAATATTCAATCAAGCTACATCTAACGTTAAAGTTGTTATTAATAATATTGGTGCTCGCCATCACTTAGTACCTAACTTAATAATAGCCAAAAATAATGAATGTCTTTGTGAAAATTTTCATATTAAAAATTTGTCCTAAAAAGAAGATTATGGTATAATTCACGTATCAGCTGTGATTAGGAAGAGTAGTTTAATTATTTATTATAGAGAGTTATCACTTGGTGGAAGATAATATAAAAGTTAAATGAAAGACACCTATGAGCTACTTATCTGAAAAAACAGTAGGATAAGTCGGAATGTTCCGTTATGACATTGAGTGATTATATATTTAAACTACTACGATATATAATAATTTGGGTGGTACCGCGGATTTAAACAGTTAATTCGTCCCTTTGTGGATAATATTAACTGTTTTTTTATTATATATTTGTTAGGAGGTTAAATAATGAAAAAAATATATTTTAAAAATTTATCTGAATACTACAATAAAAGTATTACAGTGGAAGGCTTTGCTGATAGTATTCGTGATTTACCTTATGTTCAGTTTTTAATTATTAGAGATAGTACAGGTAAACTACAAGTAACGATTGAAAAAAATGAAGAAAACAAAAGCCTTAATGAAATCGTTTCTAATTTGACTGCCGAAAGTACTGTTAAAATTACGGGAACTTTAATCCCAAATGAAAAAGTAAAACTAAATGGTCATGAATTAATTCCCACTGATATAATTGTCACTAGTAGATGTTTAGAAGATCTACCCCTAAACTATAAAGATAGCAAGTCCGCACTATTAGATACTAGATTAAATTATCGATTTTTAGATTTACGAAGTGAAAAGAATATTTTAATGTTTAAAGTTCAAACATGTTTAATCAATGCTATGCGAGAATTTGTTGTTCAAAATAATTTTATTGAAATCCACACACCTAAAATTATTAGTACCGCCAGTGAATCTGGCTCTAATGTCTTTGAATTAAAATACTTTGATCGTAAAGCTTATTTGGCGCAAAGTCCTCAATTCTACAAACAAATGGCAATGAGTAGTGGCTTTGAAAAAGTATTTGAAATAGCTCCTGCCTTCCGTGCTGAAAATTCTAACTCATATCGTCATACTACTGATTTTACATCTTTCGATATTGAAATGAGTTATCTTGAAAATCTTGATGAACTAATGGACTTCGAAGAAAACTTACTTATCGCTGGCTTAACAGCTGTAAAGGAAAAATATGGTAGAGAAATTAAAGAATTATTTAATGTTGACGTCATCATTCCATCTAAGCCATTTCCGCGAATTAAATTAGAAGAGCTATATCAAATCCTTGAAAAAGAATATAACTTTAAAATGAATTATGAAGATGTTGGTGATATGAACGCTGAATCCGAAAAATTAGCCTCAAAATATATTAAAGAAAAATATGGTCATGAATTTGTCTTTATTACTGACTTTAGTGCGAAAAAAAGAGCCTTCTATCATCAACGAGCTAATGGTGTACCTATTGGTGCCGACCTTATATGGAAAGGCTGTGAAATAACAACCCTTGCTATTAGAGAACATAGATATGAAATACTTTGCGAACAAGCTAAAGAAAAAGGCCTAACAGAAGATGTTAAATTCTATCTTGATTTCTTTAAATATGGCTGTCCTCCTCATGGCGGTTTTGCCTTAGGAGTTGATCGCTTTACGATGCTTCTTTTAGAAACAGGTTCTTTAAAAGAGACAATGTTTATCTTCCGTGGCCCAAATAGAGTAGAACCTTAAAAAAAATAATAAGCAATATTTGCAAAAGTTATAAAATACGTTATAATATATGCTTGTTGAAGGAGAAAAAAATTACATAATGAAAAAATATGTCGCGAAAAGAGACAACGTATATGCTGGAACATTAATTAAGACCTTTGTTCCAATGGTAAGCATTATTGATGAATTTGGTCAAGAATATACTGAAGATCAATTTGAGGAATTAGGTATATCTAATTTTCAAATAAAAGGTGGTTTAGTCTTAAGGGGTATGCTATTTAGCATTAATAAAAATGATATGGCTGAAGATTTAGTTTATGCTTCCCCAAATGATTATAATATTGAAGGAATCGAACCAAAACTTAATCTCTTTGATGATTTTGTTGTTACTGAATATGCCAAATTAGAAGAATTACTTAAATACTTAAAATATGGTGAAGATCTTACTCAAGAAGACCTAAATCAAATATATCGCCGTTTCTTAGTTCATGGCTGGTGGTTAAAACGTCATTTAGAATTATTTGGTTATCAAAAAGACTCAAATGGTTATCAAGCTGAAGGAAAAGAAATTCTTCCTCAAGAAATCGCCGATTCCTTAACTGCTATTAATTTTAATAAATTAGTTAAACCACATCCAGAAGAACCATTTCATAAATTAGTGTATAAGAAGAAATAGAACTTGATTTAATCAAGTTTTTCTTTTGCATTCTAATTATAATGTATTACAATATTACTAGACCAAGAAAATTATTCTATAAGTAAAGAACTAAAATAAAATTACTAAGGGGGATAATCATGTTATATTTAACTAAACAAGATGAACAAACAACTGAACATCATTATCAAGACTTTTTATTATCTTTAAAAGATAACTTAACAAAATATCAACCGTCAAATACTTTAGCTTGTTACTCTTTAATTAATTATTTACTTCGTCATGGTCACTTTAGTTTTAATAACGAAATGCGTTATTCTCCATCATTTAATTATCTCACTCTAGCTAATGAGCCATTACAAGTTATGTATGGCATTGCTTGTTGTCGTCATATTAACTTGTTAATAAATGATATTTTAAGAATTTTAGGTTTTAATGTTTCTTTACTTTATATAAAAACTGATGAAACAGATACTTGGCATCGTGCTACTCCCGCTACTGCTAATCATGTTGCAGTCGTCTTAAAAGATAATAACAATGAATACTTACTTGATGCTTTTAATAATTTTGCTTTCCAAATAATTGGTAATGACTTAATTCCCTTAGATTTACCAAGTATTATTCCTGATGAGTTATTATCTACATATCCAAATGACAATGTTAAAGAAATTGGTCAAGTATTAAAAAAATATTATATTTTACAAGAATATGGTATAGACTATGTCTATGATTATAGTTATTAAATAAAGGAGTTTTATTATGTATCGTAATACTTACGCTAAAATTAATTTAAAAAATATTGAAAATAACGTCCAAAAAATTATTAAATCATATCCTGAATATCAATATTATTTTGGTGTTGTTAAAGCTGATTGTTATGGTCATAATGATCTTGCTGTTGTTAAATCAATAATAGCTGGTGGTTGTAATTATCTCGCTGTTGCTACTTTAGATGAAGCCTTAGAAATCAGAGCAGAGTACAAAGATATTCCTATTCTTTGTCTAGGTGTTATAAACCCGAAGTATCTAACTATCTGTGAAGAAAATAATATTACGATAACCATTAGTTCATTATCTTATACTAAAGAACTTATAAAAGAGAATCACTCTAATTTAAAAGTTCATTTAAAAATAAATACCGGCATGAATCGTCTAGGTATAAGAGTAAAAGAAGAAATAAATGAAACTTATTCTTTATTAAAAGATAATCAAATTACTATCGAAGGCTTATTCACTCATATCTATAATGCGAATAATAAAAAAGATACGGAAAATCAAATTACTAAATTTAAAGAGTTAATTACCGATCTTAATTTTGAAGAAATACCTATTATTCATCTGGCTGCTAGTGAAACTTTAATTAACTATCCTAAATTACCTTTTATAAATGGGTGCCGTCTCGGCATTATCATGTATGGTTTTACATATAAAGAAGACTTAAAACTAGCATCAACTATTAGCTTACATAGTGAAGTTATTCAAATAAATGAACTTCATAAAGGTGACAAACTAGGTTATGGTGGGGCTTATATTGCCAAAACTGATGAACTAATCGCTGTCGTTTGTATCGGTTATGCCGATGGTATTATTCGTAAAAATACTGGTCGTTACGTCTATATAAATAATCAAAGATACCCAATAATTGGTAATATCTGTATGGATATGTTATTTGTTAAAATTGATAACTCCGTTAAAGTCGGGGACGATGTTGTTATTTTAAAAGATATTAATCATATTAATGAAGTCGCTAAATATTTAGATACTATTCCTTATGAAATCTTATGTACTATTGGCAAAAGAGTACCCCGTATTTATAATTAGTAAAAAGAAGGTTGTATTATGAACAAAGCTGAAAGTGTTATTAAATTTTATATTTTATGTAATAAATTAAAAGATGTTATTCGTAGTGGTTGGTTAACATGGCACATCAAAAAAGAAAGAGTTGAAAGTGTTGCTGAACATATCTACAGTACCGAAATGTTAGCCATAGCTATGAAATCTGAATATCAAATTGATATTGACTTAGAAAAAGTTATCTTTATGCTAGCTATTCACGAACTAGAAGAAACAGTAATTGGTGATATCGAAATAACATCCTCTGATTATGCTTCTAAAACTGCCAAAGGCCATGCTGCTATTCATGAAATTTTAAAGGACTTAATTGATGGTGAAAAGTTAGAAAATCTTATTTTAGAATTTGATGAACGAAAAACTAAAGAGGCTTACTTTGCTTATCAATGTGATAAATTAGAGTGCGATTTACAAGCCAAATTATATGATGAACAAGGTTATGTTAGTTTTACTGATCAAGAAGATAACTATGAATATAATTCAGCCGAAGCTCAAGAACTAATTAAAAATGGTGCTAAAGGTTTTTCCGCTATCTGGCTTGCTACTGATACCAAACTATATCCTATAGATAATGAATTTAAAGAAGTCTTTGAGTATATAAAAAATAATGATATAAGTAGTTTAAAAAATTAATAATTTAATAGGGGGGAATTATGAGTAGAGTATATTTTTATCAAGGTCTATCTTTAAGACAATACTGTGCTAAAAATGATGTTAGTTATTCACGTATTCTAGCTCGTATTAATGATTTAAAAAAAATCAATCCAGATTTATCAGCGACAGAAATAGTTAAAAAAGCCATCGAAGATTATCAAGATCCCCGTTGTCGCTTTACTTATCAAGGTACGTCTTTAAGACAATATTGTCTTACTCATGACTATAACTTTCAAAGGATCTATCGTCATATAAAAGATTTAACCGATATTAACGAAATAAATCATAAATTAGCTGCTTACTTTGCAGATGATCCAACTAAACGAATACCTCGTTATAAAATAGAGGGATTAAGTTTAAAGAAATATTGTGATTTAAAAGGTTACATCTATCCAACATTAAAAACTTATATTGCTAATATTCGCGAAGCTAATCCTAAACTTAGTGATGATGAAATAGTATCTGCTGCTATAGAGTATTACAAGAAACACCATGAATATAAAGAAATATGGTTTTATCATGGTGAAAGACTGGTTGATTTTTGTAAAAGAAATAACTTATCTTATGCTAATATTTTTAGTTACTTAGATCATATGAATATACCTAATCCACAAGATATATCTGATGAAGAATTAAATGAAGCTATCAAAAAATATCATATTAAAATTCGTAAAGATGCATTTGTCAAATTAAATAATTGTCAAACTGAAGAAGAATACCAAGAAATAATTTCTATACTAAATATAGATAAAGCATCAGTCGATTTGGTAAAAACATTTAATTATAGTACTATAAAAGCCATATACTTTGTCTGGTATTTTGGCAAAGAACAAAATGGCAAAATATTATTAGATATTAAAAGAATTAATACAGTCTTAAAATGTGTTGGTCGTATCGACTTATTTGAAATAAACTTTTTACTTGGATACTACTATTCTGGAATATATGATACAAGACAATTAATTTATAATAAAATATTTTTAAGTATTCGTAAAATAGTTAGTGATTTAAGCAAAATATATCATATTCTTCCCAATAGCGATTATTACCTAGAATTAAAATCAGAAGCCGACCTATTAGCATTTGAATTTATTGATCGAACAAATTCCAGGTATCTTGGCCAAATAATTAGTTATATGAATGCTTATATTACCGGTTGTTTAAAAAGAAAGATAATTAGGGATTTAAAAGAAAATGATCAACTAAGTTTAAATAGTAAAATAAAATTTGATAGCGCGAAAGAATATCTTGATAATTTATCTGATACTTCTTCAATGGTTGATACTTCATATTTTAGTGATGAAATGATTAATATTATAAAAACTCTAAGTCCAATTGAACAAAAATATATTATTTTAAGATTTCAAAACTTATTAGATGACGATGAAATAGCTGAAATTCTTAATATACCTTTAGAAGAGATTTTAATTCTTCAAAACCAAGCACTAACAAAATTAAAAAATAATGATCAAATAAATAAATTAATATTAAAAAGGAGTTAATATGTTTAGATTTAATAAAATAGAAAAACAACAAGAACAAATAACAATTGAAAAATTCAAAAACGAAATACACAATGTTAAAACTAAAGAAACAAGTTATTATGATTCTTTATCTTTTGACGTCGATAGTGAATTTGATAGTCATAAAATATCCGTTAGTTTTGAACTTAATTGTCCTTTACAAGATTTACTTAAAATAGAATCATATAAAACAATAGAGTTTGATTCTTATATAGAAGGCTCTGAATTATTTTTTACTATCGATGGTAAAATGGGCTTTATTACTAATTATCATTCTAAAATAACTAGATGGATTAAAAACAAATATATAATTGAAATATGCTTTATTAGTGAATTAAATTCAGATACTAATCCTTCTTATTTTGCTGGTGAATTAGAAATAGATTTAGACTTAGATAATTATTTATAAAAAAATTTTCAAAAATTTAAAATTTCGACAATAACCGACTCTGGAGTATGGCATAATATCAATGTGCTAAGCTAGAGGAGGAATAAAAATGGAAAGTAAAGTAAAATGGTTTAATAATGAAAAAGGATATGGATTTATAGAATATAAGGAGAATGAAGATATATTTGTTCATTATTCAGCTATTCTACAGGATGGTTATAAAACTTTAAATCAAGGAGACAATGTTTATTTTGATTTAGTTGAAACTGCTAAAGGCTACCAAGCTAAAAACGTTCAACAAATCCATCAAGCAATTTAATTACTTAGTAGTATTAAACATTAGATAATTGATTTACCAAAAAAATTATATTTATGTTTAGCACATCATGATTAGTAAATCATCAATAAAGTTTAGTATTAATAAGTATATATAGCTACTTCATGTAGCTTTTTTTTGACAAAACAATTATTTCATATTAAGATATAAACATGAAAGGGAAGATTACTATGTTAGAAATATTAAATTTACATGTACATCATCATAATAATCTACACTTGTTTAAATAACAATCGTTATGGTAACAAGTGTTATTTGTGATGCTTGTTACTTGTATATAATAAATAAAATTTAGAACTATACAAGCGTATAGTTCTTTTTTAGTAATAAGCACCTAAAAAGAAAGAAGGAGATAATATGATAATACAAAATGTTAAAGGAGGTTATGATTTCCTACCTAAAGAACAAAAAATCAGAAATTATATTAATGGTGTTTTAAAGAGTACTTTTGAAAACTATGGTTATCAACCAATTGAAACTAGTATCTTATGTTACTTTGATATGTTAGCAGGTAAATATGATGAGAATAATGATATTCTAAATGAAATATACAAACTAACTGACCAAGGTAATCGTAAATTAGGACTTCGTTATGACTTAACTGTTCCTTTTGCTAAATTTATTGCTTTAAATAAAAATGAAATTAAGCTACCATTTAAAAGATATGAAATAAATAAAGTATTCCGTGATGGACCAGTCAAAGTTGGTCGTGACCGTGAATTTACTCAATGTGACGTTGATGTAGTTGGTCTAGATAATCAAATGATTGAAGCGGAATTACTAAATCTTTATGTCGATGCTTTTACTAAACTAAATATCGAAATAACAATAAAATTCAATAGTCGTAATCTAATGAGTGGTTTAATTAAAGAAGCTGGTGTTAAAGAAGATTTAATCCCTAGTACTATAACTATTTTAGATAAAATAGATAAACTATCTAAAGAAGAACTAACTACTGAATTACTTAAATTAGATTTATCTAATAAACAAATAGATACGTTACTTAATTATTTTACTTTAGACTTAAACGAGTTAAATAAAAAATTTAAAAATACTGATAATGAACTAATTATTAAAGGTTTAACTGAATTAAATAACCTAGTAGAGTTTATCAAAGAATTAGGTATTGAAAAATATTGTGTCTTTACTTCATCCCTAGCTCGTGGTCAAGATTATTATACTGGTAATGTTTTTGAAGTATATGAAAAAAATGGTAAATTAAGCGGCGCTATTGGTGGGGGAGGTCGTTATGACAAAATGATTACTGACTTCATTAATGATGGTACTTCTTATCCCGCTGTTGGTATTAGTTTTGGTTTAACTTCTATCTTTGAACTTTTAAAAAATGATGAAACCCTCAATAATAATGTTACTTTAGATTTATACATTATTCCTTTAGGTACTAAATTTGAAAGTTTAAAACTAGCTAATGACTTACGTAAATATAACTTAAATATTGATTTAGAAATGACTGATAAAAAAATTAAAAAGAGCTTAGATTATTGTAATAAAGAAAATATACCTTTCGTTATTATTTTAGGTGAAGATGAAATAAATAAACAAACTTTTAATTTACGTAATATGCAAACTAAAGAAGAATACCCAATTAGTTTTAGTGACTTAGAAAGTGTCTATAATATAATCAAAAAGGATAGATAATTACTTATCTATCCTTTTAATAAACCGTTAAAGAAATTTTTAACTCTTTTACCTAAACTTAATTTAGTATCTTTACTATCTTTTTTCTCTACAGCTTCTTCTTTAATTTCTTCTTTAGGTAATACTCTTAAACTAGTAATAAAATATTTCTTATCATCACTTAACTTTTTAGTTTGATCAAAATCACCAAAGAATTCATTACATTCCATATTATTCATAATTAATAAACTTAAAGCTGATTGTATTAGCCCTAGTGGAATAATTTCCTTATCATCTAATTCTTTACCATCTGTACGATATAAAAATGATTGCATTGGATTAAGCCCTTGCTTTACTTCATATGGAATCTTTTCATCTCCTGCTAATGTAAATCCTTGACTATCAATAACTTCTGGTATAGGAATTGACACAAATCCTTGTTTAAACCATAAAACCTTTGGTATTGTTGCAAATTTATGACCTAGTAATTCGTGTCTATTTTTTAAGTCCATATGATTTTTTCTTTCTTCTTGTGGCAAAGCATTAAATTGCTCAGCTATTTCATTCATTTCATCCAATGTTACTTGTCCATGATCAAATAATTCTTGTTCACTAAGATGATAACATTGTTTAAAATCAACTATCCAATCTGCATCTTTAAAAAACTTAACAGCTACTGGTTCATCAAAACGTACAAACTCACTATTATTATCTTCATTAATAATAACAACTCCACTACCAAATACCTGTGTAACAATAACTGCGGGAATTTCTTCGTCTGAACGCATTAAAGTAGCTAAATCATCTAACTGTACATAGACAACCTCTTTATTATCTTCAATGTTAAATATTTTCATAAAACCTCCTGCTACTTATCATATCATAAATGATTTAATAAACAAATAAATAATTCTTATGCTATAATTATAATAGTGAGGTCGATGAATATGAATTATGCATCTATAGCAAGTAATATAACTTCTGCTTTAACAAGCTTTGAAAGCTTAACTCAGGAATTAAATAGTATTTCCTTTGGTTCAGTATGGAGTGGCGATGCTTATAATACTCAATCTAAAAATTTAGAAAAAACAATTCGTAAAATAAATAGTGAAATAACTTTTATTAAATCATTTACTAATGCTCTAAATAAGTTACAAAGATATAAAGATAATAAAGAATCAATAGAAGGCCTACGTAATGAATATAACAGTCTTTCTAATACTCCAGAAAATTCTAATGCTCGTAGTAATTTATCAAGTCGTATAAGTGAATTAGAATCTACTAATTCTGATTTGAAATTTGAAATAAATTCTATTCTTAGTATAATCGGTAGCTTAACATCTGAAGTTGAAACTGTTACTTATGAACCAGAAAAAGAATATCAAAATTATGCTGATCAAATTGCCGATTTATATAATTGGAATGAGCAAGGTAAATTGTCAATTATCAACGATTCTTTCTATAATCATGTTAATCAAGAGCAACTAACTAGTACCTTAGATGATATCAAAAGCCAATATACTGGTCGTAATGCAGCAGTTAATTGTGCTGTTGGTTTAATGCATATGGCTGCTGAAGTCGGTAAAAAAATATCATATAATGCCGAATATAAAAGTAATACTGCTCACTACAGTACACATAATCCAGAGACTTTTCCTTTATCTGAAGTTATTAATGGTACTGATTGTAGTTCTTTCGTATCCTGGGCGGTTAATCAAGGGGCTAATGGTAGCTTTACAACTAAATCTACTCAAGACTTTAAAACTGTTGGTAGTGAAATTAAATTCTCTAATGCTCGTCCTGGAGATATTATAGTATCTAACAATTCCCATGTTGGTTTAATTGTTGAAAACCATCCTGACGAAGGTTACTTCTTAGTAGCTGAAGAGGGTGGAAGCGAACATGGCTTAGTTGTTCAAAAACGAAAATATAGTAGTTTAGATAACTTTAAAGCTCGTGACTTATCATATGTTTATGGTGAAGTATACAATGCCTAAAGCTTAATTATTTAAGCTTTTTTCTTTGTAATTAATAGTATTTGTATTATAATAAACTTGTTGTACAGAGGAGATTATTATGCAAGAAATTATTAATAAAGTATATGACGAAGTTAAAAGAAGATGTGAAGCTGAAACAAACTTCTATGGTATGGGAGCTTGGGATCATCACATTGAACTTGTTTATAAGTTAGCAGTTGCTAACAGTAAAAAATATGGAGCTAATAAAGATATTGTCGCCCTCGCCGCTCTATTACATGATATTGCTTCTGTAACTAATAAGGATTACACTGAAGAACATCATATCATTGGGGCTGAGATAGCTGAAAGATTATTAACTGAGTATGGCTTAGAAAAAGATAAAATTGCTTTAATTAAAAAATGTATTTTAAATCATCGTGGTAGCCGTCTAGCTAAAAAAACTACTCCTGAAGAAATCTGTCTTGCTGATAGTGATGCTATGGCTCACTTTTATAGTATTCCATCTCTTTTAAGAATGGTTTATGTTGAAAAACAGCTATCTATTGATGATGGCGCTAAATTTGTTTTAGATAAACTAACTAGAAGTTATAATAAACTAAGTGATCAAGGTAAAAAAATAGTTGATAAAAGATTTAATGCTGCTAAAATATTCCTAGCTAATGAACTTAAATAATGATAAAATTATATTAAGAAGATGATGAATATGAAAAGAAAATATAAAGGTATTACAGTTCCATATCATTATACTAACAACAAAGAAAATTATACCTGTTATATCTACAATGATAAAGAATACTTAGATTTAAACTTATTATTTCAAGATTTTATTGGTTTATATCTAACATACCATTATGAAGCTAAAGATAAAATATATGAAGTTCATAACTTAAGTGAAGTATTAGAAGCTTTATTAAAAAATAAAGATACTTTTAAAATTCCTAAAGAATATAAAGAGGAATATAGTGAAGAAGAATTAAAATATATTAAAGGACTTCAAAAAGATTTATTAAATGATAAATTAAAAATCGCTTATGATAAAAATCGTGAATTTAACAAAAAAGATTATCCAAGTACTAAAGTCTATAATATAGCTCTTGAAGTATATAATAAATATCGCAAAGTTGTTATTCCTAAAAAAGTCAATCTATATAATCATAATTACTATGTTGTGGCTGGTGAATATTTTGAATCTATTTATCATGCATTAGACTATGTTTATACCAATAATTTATATTACCAATTTGGTGGTACTAAAAAAGAAAATAATCGTAATCATCTTCATTCTCATTCTTTTGACGATTTAATTAGTTTAATCTTTTCTAACTCTGAGGATTTTAAAATCCATGTTTTTCAAAGACAATATTATAGTCAACAAGAATTAGATTTCTTAACTAAACTAGCAGCTAAATTAAAGAAAATGAATTTTCATAGTGTTAAATTTAATCCTGATAAAATAGAGTATGAAGAATACTGGTATTTAAAAGATGAAAAGAAGTTCTTCCAACTATTCATCAATAATTTAAGATGGAATCGTCTTAATCGTAAATACGAAAATGATGTTTTAGAAAGTCATAAGATTTAATAAGTACGTTATGTACTTATTTTTTATGATAAAATAAATATAGGTGATGACATGAACATATATGCTTCTTTAAATAAAATAACTGAATACATTGATAATCATTTAGAAGATAAAATAGATTTTAATAAAATAGCTATGATGTTAGGTGTTAATTCTTATACTATGCAAAGAATCTTTTCTTTACTAACTAATGTTACTTTAACTGAATATATTAGAAAAAGAAGATTATCTGTAGCTGGTGAAGAACTATATTCTGGTAATAATAAGATAATGGATATAGCGATTAAATATTGTTATGACAATGCCACTTCATTTTCCCGTGCCTTTGAACAATTCCATGGCCTTAAACCAAGTCAGGTAACTAAAGAAACTAAACTTAAGATATTCCCTCGTATTACCTTTAATGAAGATATTACCTTAACTACCGAAATTCCTTACGAAATAATTAATCTACCTGAATTAACTTTATATGGTTGTAAAGTTGATACTGATAATGATCATATTAATGCTGATGCACCAAGATTCTTTCACGAATGTTTAATAAAATATGAAAAAGATTATGGTGATATTCCTTATGGAATGATAACTTATACGGACATCGAACGAAGATATTGCAATGCTTATTGGATTTTATATGATAAACAAATACCTAAATTTGAAAAGATAACTATTCCGGCTAGTAAATATGTTGCCTTTAAAATATCTACGCAGAATCCTCAAGATATTCAAGCAATGTCTGATAAATTTTATCTAGAATTTTTACCTAGTTCTAATTTAAACTTCTCAGATGCTCCTGAACTAGAATACTATCATGATGATATAACGGAATTCTTAGTTCCCTTACAAACTGACAAAACTGATAACTAAAAAGTCAGTTTTTTTAATTGGCTTTCTTTTATAATGTTAGCATGAGGTGATGTTTATGGGGTACTCATCTGAAATATATCTAACTAAAAACAATATAACTAAAGAGGAATGGCAAAATTTTATTAATATAATTTCTAATCATCTTGGCTATTTTCGTAACTGGACACTAACTATTAAATTTGATCAAAATAAAATCCAATATTTTATAACTACGAAACACAAATTACCAACAACCATTAATAATATTGATTTTATTCTTTTAAAAAAATGTTCACCATTAGATAACTATAATTACTACTTATCATTACCAATGTATTTTAATATTGGTAGTAGTTTATTAGATGTTTATAACTATTGTGAAATTAACAACATTGGTACGATTAATAAAGTCCAAATAACTTTCCGTAAAATAGGTTCTAACAAAATATTATCTAAAACGCATTTATTTATTAAACAAAATAATATTATCTTTAAAACTAAAATGATTCTCTCAATTCCATCTAACTTATTAAGTATTAACTTTAGTGCTAATAAACGTTTTACTTATCAAAATGTTCCTAAGTACTTAGATATCAACAAAGTCTTACATTTACTTAATAGTGATAAAATAGATTCGCTATTTCAAGTAGATACTTTTCCTTACTTAGAAGGTAATTTTTATCTACCGCAAAACAATTATTCCTTTGCTAAACATTCTTTAGTTTTAGGTTCATCAGGCTCTGGTAAATCCAAATTTATTGCATCTTTTATAGCTAACTTAAATAAAACTAATCAAGACAATTATAAAGTCGTTTTAATTGATCCTCATGCTTCCTTAGAAAATGATATTGGAGCCTTAGGTCAAGTAATTGATTTTAAAACCTTAAGTGATAGTATTAATTTATTTACTAATCCATCTAATGATGTAGTAAGTGCTACCGAAAACTTACTTGACCTATTTAAAAGTTTAATCGCTGATCAATATAATTCTAAATTAGAAAGAGTCTTAAGACATACTATTTATCTTTTACTAAGTTCTAAAGAATTTAATTTTAATACATTAAGAAAAGTAATATTAGATATTGAATATCGTAACTATTTAATTAAACAAAATAAAGATCATTTACCATCAAGCGTTATTGACTTCTTTTTAACTGATTTTAACGATTTAAAAACTAAATCATATAGTGAAGCTATCTCACCTATAATAGCTTTTATCGATGAAATGGAAATGTTACCAATCTTTAACGAAAATAATCTAAATACGAATCTAAAAGATACTATTAATAATAATTTTTTAACTATCTTTTCTTTAGATCGTACTAAACTAGGTGATAAAGTAACTAAAACTATATCTGGTCTTATTATGGAACAACTCCTATCTTTAATTGAAGCTCATACCTTTAATAAACATATTATCTTTATTATTGATGAAGTAGCAGTTATTGAAAATCCTATTCTTAGTCGTTTCCTATCAGAATCTCGTAAATATAATTTATCTTTAATTTTAGCTAGTCAGTACTTTAATCAAATATCGACTAATTTAAAAGATTCAATCTTTGCTAATGTTATTAACTATTATATCTTTCGCGTCTCTAAATTAGATGCTACCTTACTTGTTGATAATTTAAATATTAAAATTCCTTTAGATGATCAAAAAGATACTAAAATAAAACTATTATCTGAACTAAATAATCGTGAATGTTTAATTAGAATTGCTAGTGACGATTTATTATTACCAGCTTTTAAAGCTCATACCTTAGATTTCTTAAGCCTACCAAGAATTAAAAAGAGTGTTAAAGAGATTAAACCTAATCCTGAAAGCTCTTCTAATCTTCCTAATATCAATCTAGATTTAACTAAAATAGATTTAAAAGATATCTTAAAAAATAATTCGTCCAGTCGAATCGAGGTGAAATAAATGAAAGAAAAAGAAACCTTAACCATTATTAATAAAATCTTTAAGAATGTTTTTAATCACGAAAATAAGTATTCTTTAACTGAACTGTTAGAAAAATACGCTTTTGATCTTAAACTACCAAAAAAAGTATATGATTCGACAACTAATGAAGAAACGTGGGCTGACTCCATTAATAATAATCGTTTTATCACCTTAAAGAATATGGAAAAAAGAAATAGTCAAGAAGGGTGGTTATTACCTAAAAAAGATATTCATTCTTTAGAGGAAATAATTAATATTTGGCAGTCCATTAACTATACTACTACTGAAAGAGTAGTTGATTCGCTTAATGTTTCTGAAAGTGATACTATTTATGGTTGTGAAAACGTTTATCGTTCTACTGATTGTTCAACTTCTAAAAATATAATTTACTGTGATTCATGTGGTGATTCTGAATATCTCTTAGCTTGCCAAAGAACTGGTACTTCTAGTTTCTGTATAAGAACTGATGATTCTAAAAATTGTAGCAATTCTTATAATGTTATATGGTCCGATAAAATAAGTAATTCTTTCTTTATTCAAGACTGTTTTAATCTATATGAGTGTATGTTTTGTTCTCATATTGCTAATCAAAAATATTGTATTGCCAACATGCCATTTTCTAAAGAAGAGTATTATCGTATCAAAGAACAAATTATTACTTGGATTCTTAATTCCTAAAAAAGATTCTAATTTCTTAGAATCTTTATAATTTGAACTTTTCTTCACTATTTAAATCTAAATTACTTTGATATGCATCTTTTTTAGTAAAAAAAAGTTTTATTCTACTTTTCATTCTTTTTCTTTCAATTTCAATTTTTTCTAGAGGCGTTCTAATTGTTAATCTTGAAGACATTAAATTCTTTTTATCTTCACATCGGTCTATTATCTCACTATATTCTTGACTACTAATCGGTGATATATATTCTTTACCAACCATTTTCTTATCTTCATAGCTATCTTTATCCTTTAAATAAAAGTAAAAGCCATCAAAATATCTCTTTATATTTTCTGGTGTTGCTTCAAAATACCCATATCTAATTATTTCTTTCGCTAAACTTCTTCCTTCTTCTGATAAATTATAGAAATAAGCAGGGTGGGGAGTCGCCTTCCTTACACTATATCTTGGTTCTTCATTATATCTTTCAAATCTATTTTCTTCTTTTAAACAAAATTGTCTAAATGTTGGATCTAAAATATATCTTTTTTCTTCTAACTTACCATTTATCATCGTTGGAATCCATACTTCACATAATTCATGAATTGGATCTGTTCCCATCATATCACCAATATTAAATTGTTTAATTTTAAAATTCATCTTTTCTAGTAATTCTGAATTAATATTGGCTGCACGACAACATTGAAATCTATAAGCTGATTTTAATGGATTTTCAAAACCATTAGATAAATTAAATCTTGTATAATAGGTAATATAGTTTAAAAATAATGGTATATATTTTTCTGGTATATATCCGTTTTTTTGATAAAATCCCTCTAAAGCAGCTATATCTCTAATATCTATATCTTCATTATAAATTGGTGCATCAATTAAATAGTCATATTTTTCATTAGTTCCAAGCTCTTCATCTATAGACCTTTCCGGATAAAGCATAACTATCACCTCGTATTATTAACATTATATCATATCTTAAGTCTTGACATCTTTTCTTTATTAATATAATATTAGTATATGAACATATATTCATATAAAGGAGTTGTTACAATGCAATTATTAGATGATGATAAAGTAATCGATCTATCTGAATTATTTAAAATTTTTGGTGATTCCACACGAATCAAAATCATTAATGTTTTATTAAATAACGAACTATGTGTTAATGATATCTCAGAAAAAATTAATGTTAGCCAATCGGCGGTCTCTCACCAATTACGTCTTTTAAAACAATCTAAATTAGTTAAATATCGTAAAGAAGGGCAGACTATTTACTATTCCTTAGCTGATGACCATGTCGAAAAAATCTTTATGATGGGAGTTGATCACATTGACGAAATTTAAATATCGTTTACATAACTTAGATTGTGCTAGTTGTGCTAATAAAATTGAAGAACATTTAAGTAAGTTACCTAATCTTCACAACGTCTGTGTTAATTACTCAAAACTTACTTTAACTTTTTCGTCTGAAGAAAAAGACTTAAAAAAATATGTTACTTCTAAAATTCAAGAAGTCGAACCAGATGTAACCTTACTTGAACTTGATGAAGAAAAAAATGATGAAGTCATTTTTGATATTATTAAATTAATCATTGGTTTACTAATTACTCTAATTGCTTATTTAAATCATGATTCAGTCCTAGGTCATATCTTCTATCTTATTGCCTACGTCATTTTCTTATTCGAAATATTTATTAAAGCTTTAAAACTTTTATTTAAGTCTTTTACAATCGATGAAAACTTACTTATTACTATCTCTTGTATTGGTGCTTATTTTACGCATAATACTTTAGAAGGTTTAATGGTTGTTATTTTATATGATATTGGGGAAATCTTAGAACATTTAGCTGTTAATAAATCACGTAAAGAAATAGCTAGTTTAATGGATATTAAACCCGAATATGCTAATCTAAAAGTGAAAGACGAAATAACCAAAGTCGATCCATCAACTGTTAAAGTAGGGGATACTATCGTTGTTAAAAAAGGCGAGAAAATTCCTCTAGATGGTGTTGTTATTGAAGGTAGTACATCCTTAAATACTGTTGCTTTAACTGGTGAAGTAAAACCTCTTGAAGTATCAAAAGGTAGTAATGTCTTATCAGGAACAATTAATATTGGTGATGTCATAACTTTAAAAGTAACTAATCTTTATGAAGATAGTACAGTTTCTCGTATTTTAGATTTAGTGGAAAATGCTACTAATCGTAAAGCTCATACCGAAAACTTTGTTGCTAAAGCTGCCAAAATTTATACGCCCATTGTTATTGTTTTAGCTATCTTAGTTGCTATTACTTTCCCCATCTTTTTTGATATTTCACAAAGTGATGCTATCTATCGTGCTTTAAGTTTCTTAGTTATCTCCTGTCCATGTGCTATTGCTATTTCTGTTCCGCTAAGTTACTTTACTGGCCTTGGTGCGGCTTCTCATGAAGGTATCTTAATTAAAGGTAGTGATTACTTAGATAGTTTTAAAAACATTAATAAAATTGTCTTTGATAAAACCGGTACTTTAACTACTGGTAAATTCGATAGCTATAATTTAATTATCTTAGATGATACCTATTCTAAAGAGGAAATAATTAACTACTATGTAAATGGTGAATCCTTATCAACTCATCCACTAGCTAATTCTATCTTACACAACTTTAACGTTAAACCTCATAATAAAGATATAAAAAACTTTAAAGAAATAGCTGGTAAAGGTTTAACTTATGAAATAAATAAACAAAAAGTAAGTATTGGTAGTTCCTCATTTATTAAAGCTGCTACTAAAGATAATTCCATCTATTTAAAAGTTGATCAAGATATCATTGCTAAATTAGAATTAACTGATACTATCAAAAAAGAAGCTAAAGAAACAATTAGTTATTTAAATAAAATGAATATTACGCCATATATGTATACTGGTGATACTAAAGATACAGCTTTAAGTATTGCTTCCTCTTTAGGTATTAATGAAGTAGAGTATGAATTACTTCCTGAAAATAAATATAAATTACTAGAAAAATTAATTAAAGAAAATAAAAATGGTAAAGTAGCTTTTATTGGTGATGGTATTAACGATGCTCCATCTCTAGCTTTAAGTGATATCGGTATAGGAATGGGTAATATCGGTAGTGCCGCTGCTATCGAAGCTTCTGATATTGTCTTAATTAATGACGATATTAGTAAACTTATTACTACTCATCAAATATCTAAAAAAACTCATCGTATTATTAAAGAAAACTTAATCTTTGCTTTACTTACTAAAGTTATTGTTTTAATCTTAGCTGCCTTAGGTATTTCATCTATGTGGCATGCTGTCTTCGCTGATACTGGTGTTACTTTAATAACTATCATTAATACGACAAGAATCTTAAAAAGAAAATAATTACTATTTTCTTTTTTTGGTATAAAAATAAATCAGTTAGTGCTATAATACAAACAGCAGTAGTGGTTGGTTTTTAATCATTTAAAAATCATTCTTTAGCGAGTCGCTAAAGTTCTAAGTTAATAACATCATTAATTGTAATATTCCAAAGAACTATACTACATTACATGTAGACCGCTAACGCTTATGTTCATTTCCATATTACAATATCATAAGTACTGCTAAAGGAGGTAACAATGCTTAATATTCTAACTAAAGAAGAGTGTAATAAGTTTTTGTTATCTCTTTCTCTTTTAAATTATAATATGTCTGATAATGCTAAACTCAAAACTATTTATGCTATAAGTAATCGAGTAGAAAGTAATTATCAACTATTTAAAATAAAAAAATATAATGGTTCTTATCGTACTATTTATAGTCCTAAACCAATATTAAAACACATGCAAAAGAATATCTTACATAACATCTTAAATAATAAACAAATATCTAAGTATGCTAAAGCTTATCACCAAAATATTTCTTTAAAAGATAATGCTTTCCCTCATACTAATCAAAAAGTAATCTTAAAATTAGATATCATCGATTTTTTTGAAAATATTAATTTCTATGATATCTATCAAACTTGTTTTCCCGAAATTTATTTTCCTAAACCTATCGGTCACTTATTAACTTATTTATGTACTTATGAATCTCGTCTTCCCCAAGGCGCTCCAACTTCGGCTTATATTTCTAATTTAGTTATGAAAGACTTTGATGAAGAATTAGGTTCATGGTGTGAACAAAATAATATTGCTTATACTAGATATTCTGATGATATGACATTCTCTGGTGATTTTAATCCTCATGAAGTTATAAGTAAAGTTCGTAAAATGTTATATAAATTAAATTTAAAAATAAATAATAAAAAAATTAAAGTTATTTATAATCATCAATGTCAAAAAGTAACTGGTTTAGTTGTTAATGAGAAGGTAAGAGTATCAGCTAAATACCGTGATAAAGTAAGACAAGAAATCTATTACATCAAAAAATATGGTTTATTAAATCATTTAAATAAAATAGGTTATCAAGAAGAACCAACTAAGTATCTTAATACTTTATATGGTAAAGTATTATATATTTTATCTATTAATGAAGAGAAAGAATTCTTAGAATATAAAAGCTATTTAAAAGAACTAAAAGCTAATTTGGCTTAATCTGTATAACTTGTTAAAAAATCTCTTTTATGATATGATGAATATAGCAAGGGAACTTGCGTAAACTAAAAAAGGAACATTCAATAATGCAGTGTTGAGTGTTGCCATAAAATGGGTACCACCTAAATCATTGTTGAGTTAGGTGGTTTTCTTTTTAATTAATACTATTAACATAAATAATTTTATGAAAGAGGAAGTATTATGAAGTATAAGTATTATCTTTTTAATTATCCTGAAAAATACGCCAATATCTTTAAAAAATTTAATAAAGTAGCTACCGACTTGGCTTACAAGGAAAAATATTCAATCGAAAATGAATTTGGATATAATGTAAAACTATATTCAAAGAAAAGTGAAGGTGAATTATATTATCTTCTCTATATTGAATGTGATAAAGTAAGTGAAGAATTCCTTCAATTAATCGTTGATTATTACTTAACTGACTATATAGCTAAAAATGAACTTGAAAAAAATCGTTTTTATCGCTTATATATGATTTTTAATGTTAAAGAATTTGACAGTACCATCGAAAATTATCTTAAATATGGCATTAAATCTGGTGATTTAGGAACTGGTATACATGGTTATAATCGTCTTCCCATCGTTTTTGATACCAAGAATTCTAAATTATATGTTAGTGCTAGTAATGACTATTCTAAAGCCTATTTTAACAAAAAACAATATGTCAGTAGTATGGTAAAACCAATACTTGATATTATGGAAGAACATTATCAAAAGAATAAATTATCTTATAACGAAAATACTCAAATAATTACATCTAAGTCTAACAATTATTATCAAGATGATATTTATCCAAATAAAACAATTTATCACAAATATTCTCCATATTTTAATAAAGCGAAAATACTAATAATTTTTATTATTATATTTGCCTTCTACTTATATTTATTTTTTACTAGTAAGGATTTTCACATAATAAGCAACATGAGAAAAATTTTAATTGTAATAATTGTGGGATTATTTTGTTTAAGTCCTGCTTTTATTAGTTTAAGTAATAATTCGATAGAAGAGAGAAGAAGACTAAGTATAATTTCTAAAATAAAATTAGAACCTGATTCTAAGTTATTAACTATTATTAAAAACTTTATCAATACCCATCAAAATGATTTAAAAAATATTAATCTTGTTTTATATAAAAAAGACATCTTAACTAACTTACCTAAGAAATCCGTTTTATTAGTTACAAGAGATATCTATAAGAAAAATAAAGATGAAATAAAGGCCTCCATATCGAAGGCTCATATCTTAACTTTTATCTATTATGAAGAAACTAATTATCTTCAAGTTTTTAACGCTAAAACTAATTTTAAATTATTAAAACAAATACTAAAATATATCAAATAGACTAAGTAATTATTCTCCCTAAAATATAAGGAAAATTTGCTAAAATCCCCTTGATAAGCTATACTTATCTCACTAAAGGGGAATATGGTTATGAAAGTTATTACTATATCTAAAAAAGCTTATAGTAAATTAGAACCTCTTGTTTTACCAAGAGAGATTTTTAACACGGAAGCCAAAATGTATGATTTTACTTATCGTGGTGATCGTAAAGTCATTAAAAGTTTATATACCTTAGATGGTGAAAGATTTGCCAATAAGCTATATACTTTAGAAATGTTAGATGTTAACCGCGGTTATCTACCTAATACTTTCCATATTCCTGATGCTTTATTATCGGTTAATGGCCAAATTCAAGGTTTTACTGTTCCTTATGTTGAAGGTATTAACTTATCAACTATCTTACAAGATCGTCAAGTAAGTATCAAAGAACAAATCTATTATTTAAAAAAGATTGGTGAAATTTTAGAACAACTAAAAAATATTAGACAATATACACCATTAAAAGACTTTTATATTAACGATTTACATGATTCTAACTTCATTGTCAATCCTAATAATCGTTCTTTACAATCTATCGATTTAGATAGCTGTAAAATCGGTACTAATACTGTCTTTCCATCACGTTTCTTAGGTCCTTCTCCATTACTAGCAGTTGATGAAAACAAATATCGTCCAATTCCGAATCAAATGGTAATGGTTATATTATTCCATCTGAAGATACTGATTTATATTGTTATATTATGATTATTCTAAATTACTTATATGGCGATCGTGTAAGTAGTATGAGCGTTGAAGAATTCTATGAATATATGTCTTATTTAACTAAAATAGGTCTTAATCGTGAATTACTAAATATCTTTGAAAAAACTTTAAGTAATTGTCATAACGATAATCCTGGTTATTTACTAGATAGTTTAACTACCGAAAATGTCTGTCGTGCCAATGTTAAAGTCTATAAACTAACTAAAAATCGTCTTAAATAAATTAAAAGGAAGAAAATTTATTATTTCTTCCTTTATTTTGTAAAACTTTTTCTTTTACTAGCTATTTCTTGATATTCAAATTTCTTCTTTTGTTTAACATCAGGATATTTTACTTTGTCCACATCGCCTAAGAAATCACTTAATTCTCTAATATATAAACCACCATCTTCGTATAACTTACGATAAATAACATATTTAGTAACTCCATCATCACTACTTAAAGCTATATCTTCAACTAAGTAATAATCACCCTTAAAATGTTTATAAACACCTTTAATTTTTAATTCGTCCATTCTAATCACCATCTTCATTATACCAAAAATATTCCTTTAGACAAATTGAAAATAAAGTTAAAAAGTGCTATATTAAATTAGATTAGAAAGCGTGATTAATATGGCCAAACGAAAGAAAAAATTAACTAAAATTGGTAAAATATTTTTTTGTATCATTGCTTTATTAATAATTGGTATTCCTCTTTGTTTTGGCACTATTTATTTCCTTAATAAAGAAGAAAATACCACAGAAAATAATTCGCTAAAAGGACGTAACTCTGTTAATCAAGATACGGAAAAACCAGTTATTACACTTACCACTAAATTATTTAGAACTAAAGTAGGTAATGAAGTTGATTTATTAAAAGATGTTACCGTAACTGATAATTCTAATGAAAACTTAACTGTTAATATTGAAGGCGATTATGATTTTGGTTCCTCAGGTACTTATAATTTAAAATATACTGCTACTGATTCTAGTGGTAATAAAGCTTCTGAAGACTTTACTTTAAAAGTATATATGAATGGTATTAATCTTGATTTAAGTAAATTAGTCGAAGGTAATTATCAAACATTTACTACTTCTAAAGGTTACGAAGGTATTGAATTAAACGGTATAACTTATATTGAAGGCTTTATTATTGCCAATAAAACCTATTCTGTTCCTGAAGATTATGGTAAAGATTTAGAAGAAGAAACCAAAAATGCCTTTAATAAAATGGTCGCTGCAGCTAAATTGGATAATATCAATGTTAATATTCAAAGTGGTTTCCGTTCTTATGAAAAGCAATCTACCATTTATAATCGTCATGTTCGTGAAGGGGGGACTGTTGAAGCAGATACTTATTCTGCTCGACCAGGACACTCTGAACATCAAACGGGAACCGCTATGGATTTAAACTGGATTGATACTAGATTAGAAGAACGTGCAGATGGTAAATGGTTATTTGCTAATGCTTATAAATATGGTTTTATTCTAAGATATCCTGAAGGTAAAACTAATGAAACTGGTTATATATATGAACCATGGCATTATCGTTATGTCGGCGAAGAATTAGCAGCTAAACTATATAATAATGGAAACTGGATTACTGTTGAAGATTATTTTGGTCTTACTAGTGTATATGAAAATTAGAGCAAAATTTGACAAAAAGCCCCTCTAAAGTGTAAAATTTATGACAAGAAGAGGGGTTTTGTTGTATGAAAAATACTTTAGAAATTAACGAATTTCTAAAACATTTTAATTACAATTCATATAATAGAGAACAAGTAGGTTATGATAAACAAATCATCATTGCTGTTTATGAGTTCTTAAAAAAATTAAATATACCAGAAGAATTAATTATTTCACTAATCAATAATATTGCTTATTTAAAAAATGACAAACTTAATATTCCATTATTTTTAGATATCTTAAGTCGTAGTATAAGCTTTATTAACTTATATGAATTAAATGAATTAATTAAAGTTGTTAAAGAAGTTCATGATATATACTATGAAAATACTCGTGAAGTATCTTTAGAAGAATATCTTCATGATACTGAAGAAACACGTCTTGAAAAATTATTCTTAGATCGTAACAACAAATATCTTCTTAAAGACTTTAATAACGAACAATATATTAATGAATTAAAATTTGCTGCCGCACTTATTTTAGATAATAATGAATATAAAGATTTCTTAAGTTATATTGATAATTTTGCTACTGCTAAAGAACATTATTCACCATTAATTGTCTTTAAAACTTATACTAATATAAGAGAACATTTAAAAGGCTTATCAAAATTATATTGGGATATCTATTATGGTAATGAATATATCGTTGCTTTTAATAAACATGGTTTAAAAATAACTGATATTTATGATACTGATACTCTTGTTAAAAAACACGAAGAAAAAACACCAAAAGATTTTATTCAATTAGATTTATTTACTTATCAAGAATATGAAGAAGTAGAAATAAAACTACCAAATGGTCCACAAGTTTTCCAATTATCTTCTTTATATAGTAAGATTAATTTACCAGAAGTTGAAACAGAAAAAGATTTATTAGCTTACTACAATAAATTCTTAAATTCGCGTGAAGTTATTAATCTACCTAAATTAAAAACAGTGAATAATGCAAATTTAACCTTTGAAACTAACTAAGGGAAAGACATAGTCTTTTCCTTTTATTTATGTTAAAATATAAATAGGTGAGACTATGGATAATGAATTAATTTTAAAATTAATTAGTGAAGCTAAAACAGTTGCTAATCAAAATTTTTGTTGTAAGTATTCTAATTTTACTGTTGGAGCGGCTTTATTGTGTGAAGATGGAACTATTTATACTGGTTTCAATATTGAAAATCATGGTATTCAGTCTATTTGTGCTGAGCGTTCTACTTTTGCTAAAGCTTTAACTGAAGGCCAAAAAGAATTTAAAGCAATTGCTGTTGTCGCTAGAAATTTAAATGAAGCTAAATTCAAAAAGACTTTACCATGTGGTTATTGTCGTCAATTCTTAAGCGAATATACTACACCCGATTTTAAAATTTATACTTATGATGAAATCGAAGATAAAATTTATTCATATACCATTGCTGAATTATTACCAGAAAGTTTTAATCTTTAGGAGGTTTTATTATGGAACAAACAGAAAAAATGTATCATATTAATTTAACAAAAGAAGAATTAAAGGGTGCTAAATACGCTATCTTACCTGGTGATCCAGGTCGTGTTGAAAAAATAGCTTCTAAATTAAATAATGCTTATAAACTAGGTGTTAATCGTGAATATACTAGTTATTTAGGTGAAATAGATAATGAAAAAGTTTTAGTTATTTCCACTGGTATGGGTGGACCATCTACCGCGATATGTGTTGAAGAATTAGCTCAACTTGGTATTGAAAATTTAATTCGTGTAGGTACTAGTGGTGGTATGCAACTAGATGTTAATGCTGGTGATATCGTTATCGCCGAGGCGGCGATTAGACAAGAGGGAACTAGTAAAGAATACGTTCCCGTTGAATATCCGGCTGTTGCTAATCTAGAATTAACTAATGCTTTAAAAACTGCTGCTGATGAATTAGGTTATCCTAATCATGTTGGCGTTGTTCAATGCAAAGATTCCTTTTATGGTCAACATGACCCAGATAAAATGCCCGTTGGTTATGAGCTAAATGATAAGTGGAATGCTTGGATTAAAGCTGGAGCTTTATGTAGTGAAATGGAAACTGCTGCTCTATATATTGTTTCTAGTGTTTTAAGATTAAAAGCTGCTGCTGTTTTACTTGTCGTTTGGAACCAAGAACTAGAAAAAAGAGGAATATCTAACAATACTGATTTTGATGTTGATAAAGAAATTAACGTTGCTATTAAAGCTATAACTAATTTGATTAGAGGTCAAAAACATGAATAAAGTACTTAATCATTTAAAAAATAATGCTGTAATCTATCTTATTATTCTTGCTTGCATAGTAGTGGCATTAGTAACATTATTTGTTAATCATGAAGGAGATACTAAAAGATTAGATAGTTCACAATATACTCCCGTTGATATAAAGGGTATCGATTTTCTTTTTAGTGACAATACTGCTAAGCTTTTATTAATCGGAACTGATACTTGTAGTGCAACCATTAAATATTCAGAAACTCTTAATTTTGAAATGATTAAATATGGTTACAAAGTATATTACTTAAATTTAGAAAATGTTGACTTAGATTCTGATGCTTATAAAAACTTTATTAAAAAATTGGATATTGATTATGAATATAATGGTATTAAAGGTAAATTTTATGACTTTATGTCTAATGGTCAAGTTCCAACGCCAATGACTGTTATTATTAAAAATGGCAAAATGGTTTATGGCTATATTGGGACTATGAGTAGTCAAGCTCTTGAAATTTATACTGAATTATACGGGGTATCTCATGGGGTTGTTAATTAATAACCCAAAATTGGTGAAGAAATGTTTATACTAAGTTTATGTGACAATTCAGGTTTATTAAGATTCTTTTTAATCTTAAAAATAGTTATCGGAATTGTATTTACTATTATTCCACTAATCATCATGTATAGAACTTACCATGAATTATTTACTTCAACTGTTACACCCGAAAAAATCAAAGAAAGAATTCCCGTATTAATCAAGAATACCATAGCAGCTATCTTAATTTTTTTGCTACCAACCATCTTTACATATCTTTTTAATAATATAGTTTCTGTTGATACTAATAAACTTTTAGCTTGTTACAATGAGGCTTCTTTAAAAAATGTTAATAATTTACTAGAACAAGAAGAAGCCGAATTAGCAAAGCAAAAAAAGGAAGAACAAGAAAAACTTCAACAAGAAACCCAAAAGAAGCAAGAAGAAGAGGAAAAGATAAAAGAAAATATCAAAAATAATCTTATAAATGGTTCTAATTTGCCAGGTAAAGTTGAAGATTATCCATTAATGGGTAAAAATGCTAATGGTACTATGACTAATCAACTTGAAGTTGATGGTAATAACCTTACAAATGCTGAAAAAGAAAAATTAAATGAATATATTCTTTCTAATGTTGATAAAGCTGGTAATGATTGGGGGACTCGTGTTGCTACCGCTGGTTATTCACTAATCCAAGGCTTAAATGATTATAACTTAAGATTGCATTATGAAAAAGCTGGTACAGGTGCCGATGGTCCTAATAATATCATTGGTTACGAAACAGGTTGCGATGGTAAACATTTTTGTCCAAACTGGGGTAAACATCTTACCCAAAGCCGTATTGATTATGTTAATGGTCGTTGGGATTATGTCAATGATTATTCAGGTGTTGATTGTACTGGTTTAGTCAAATGGGCGATAGGTACAGGTTGTGGTTATGTCGGTTGGGATTGGCAAAATGTCACTGGTGGTCAAAATGATCTATCAAAAGCTAAATCTGGTGATTACTTATCTCGTCCTGGTCATGTTGCCTTAGTAATTAAAAATCTAAATAATGGGACATTATTAATTGGTGAATCAACAAGTGGCTATAACAAAATTGGAACAATATTTAATACAGTTAGTACAAATGATCAAACTTATACTTTAGTATCTATGCAAGACTGGTATAAAAAGAATTGTTCAGCTCAATAAATACTTCCTTGTGAAGTATTTTTAATTGTCAAAATAACTTTCCTATGTTAGAATTAACTATGTTGAAGGCCTGTTGGTGAAGCGGTTTAACACATAACCCTCTCAAGGTTACATACACGGGTCCGAATCCCGTACAGGTCACCAGTTTAAAAAATAAGTATTCTAAAAAAGAATACTTTTTTCTTTGTCAAATTTCCGTCTATATATTTAATTAATAACAAAAATATAGTATATTTATTATAGAAAGAAAATGTAGGTGATAGATATGAATTTTGAAAAAAAATTATTTATCGTTCTCATATCAATCCTCATAATTGTCTTATTATTTATCTTTACTAAAAACTATCATACTTATAAAGAAGTATATGATGCTACTACAATGCCATTTTCTTCTTTAAGTATCTTAAATAATGATCTAGATTTAAAAGCTAACGAACGAGTATATAACTTAAATATTGATTGCTCTTCGTTAAAAGATGAAAACACCCAAATCATTTCTTATCAGTTATTAAAAGAAGCAACGGAATCTAATCTTTCTATTTCTACTAAAATATATAATAATGATCAAGTTTTAACTGACACTTATGATCATATAACTTCTATTAATGCTACTATCAGTGTTACTAATCCCAATAAAACATATGAACAAGTTTTCATTATAAACGCAACATGTGAATAGAAAAGTAGGTGAAGATATGTCTGAAAAGATTATTAAATTAATGTGCGATGGTTTAAGCCTTAATGAAATTCAAAAAAGACTATCTTTGTCTAACCGTGAAATGAGCTATTATTTAAAACAAATCAAAAATAATGGTTTTAACTTTACTAAAACTTACTTTTCTGATGGTCAAGTCTTTACTAAAATTAATCGTAACTTAATTTTAAATCCTGAAAATAATATTCTTCGCATAAATGTTAGAGATCGTATCTTTCGTGCTGTTTTTATTTCTGATTTACATATTGGTAGTATCTATGAACGACCAGATTTACTAAAAATCGTCTTTGACTACTTGCAAAAACATGATATTCACAACTTATTTAATGGTGGCGATGTTATTGAAAATGTTTATGAAGACCGAGCTGAACTTTTAAAAACTAAAACGGATGTTGCTCAAGCTAAAAAAGTCTTAAGAATTTATCCTGCTATGAACAATATCATTAGTTATAACCTCTATGGTAATCACGATTATAAAAGTATTACTGACCATGGCTTTGATCTTGCTAGATACTTAGAAGAAAGAAGATACGATTTAGTATCCTTAGGTTATGGTTCATCTATAATTAAATTAAAAGACGATGCTATTGGTATTACCCATGATTTAAGTCATTCTAAAAAACGTAAAGAACTATCTGATAATGCCACTATTGTCTTTAAAGGCCATAGTCATAAAGCTAAAAATCGTGAAAACAAACTTATTTATATTCCGTCTTTATCAGAAGATCCATCAGCTAGTTACGAATATCGTCCTTTAATTGGTTTTCTCGATGTCGAATTTATCTTCTTTGAAAAACTTATCTCTAAGATTAATATTAAACATCTAGCTATTATTGGTGATGAAATAAGATTAGCTAACGAAGAATCAATTACCGTTAGACCGGATATCGAACAAAGAAGAACTGAATCACGTATGACTAAACGTTTTAAACCCACAAATCCAAATACTAATTGACAATAAAAAATAAATTTACTATAATGAAACCACAAACGAAGAAAAAGAAGAGTAGATTAATCACTGTATCAAAGAGAGTTTCTGGCTGGTGTAAAGAAACATATATATTAATTCGAAGAAACTTTGGAGTTGAATAATGTATATAAGTTATTCCGCTAGCAGCGTTAAAACAAATAAGGTGTTAATAACACAAATTAAGGTGGTACCACGAAACATTTCGTCCTTTGGGAAGAAATGTTTTTTTATTTAGAAAGGAAGATGAAAATGACTACCAAAGATTTAGCTGATTTGATATTCCCAAATATCACAAAAACCATTGAAGATTATGAAAAAATGTATCCTGAAAGAGATTTACCAGAAGGAGCTAAAGTAACAAGATTTGCTCCATCACCAACTGGCTTTATGCATATTGGTAACTTTATGTCTGTAACAATTGATTACTTACTAGCTCGTCAAAGTAATGGAGTATTCTATCTAAGAAATGAAGATACAGATAGTGCTCGTGAAATCGAAGGTGCTGTCGAAGCTATTCGCCATATCTTAGATCAATATGACTATATTCCTGATGAATATGAATATCGTGATATAAACGACGAAAAAGGTTTATATGGTCCATATATTCAATCAGAAAGAAAAGAAATCTATCATGCTTTTATTAAACACTTAATTATTGAAGGTAAAGCTTATCCATGTTTCTTAACGCAAGAAGAAATGGATTCTATCCGTGAATCGCAAAGCCGTGATAAAAGAAGAATCGGTATTTATGGCCGTTATGCCAAATATCGTAACTTAACTCCTGATGAAGCTGCTGAACGTATTAAAAATGGTGAAAAATATACTATCAGATTAAAGAGTTCTGGTGATTTTAATCGTAAATTTAAATTTGTTGACTTAGCTAATGGTGAAATGGAATTTCCTGAAAATGATATCGATATTCCAATTATGAAATCAAGTAATCTATTACCAACCTATCATTTTGCGCATTTAGTTGATGATCATTTAATGCGTACAACTCATGTTGTTCGTGGTCAAGAGTGGATAAGTTCAATCCCTGTTCACTATGAACTATTTAAAACATTTGGTTTTAAAATGCCAAAATATGTTCATACGCCATTAATCATTAAAAAAGATGGGGATAAGATTAGAAAAATCTCTAAACGTTTAGATCCTGAAGCTCGTATGACTTACTATGAAGAAAAAGGTTATCCTAAATATGCATTAACAGAAAGTATCATGACTATCATTAACTCTAACTATGAAGCATGGCGTGAAGGTCATCCCGATGCTCCATTTACGGAATTTGAATTTTCTCCTAAGAAAATGTCTGCCTCTGGTGCTTTATTCGATTTAGATAAATTAGATAATATTTCTAAAAACTATTTAAGTCGTTTAAAAGCCACTGAAGTTTTTGACTTACTAGATAATTGGTCAAAAATCTATGATAAAGAATTTAATGAATTAATAAATAAATATAAAGAATATACAACTAATGTTTTAAATATTGAAAGAGAACAAAAGAAGCCACGTAAAGATTATGCTTGTTTATCTGAAGTTAAAAATCAAATCTGGTATATGTTTGATGAACTATTTACTGATGTCAACTATGAATTTGCGGAAAACTTAACTAAAGAAGAAATAAATAATGTCTTAAATACTTACTTTAATGACTATTATAATGAAGCTGATGATAAAGATACATGGTTTAATAAAATGAAAGAAATGACTGACAAATTAGGTTATTGCTCTGATATGAAAGAATATAAAGCTAACCCTGACAAATACAAGGGTAGTGTCGCTGATATTTCGAATATAATAAGAGTAGGAGTTACTTCTAAATCACAAACTCCAGACCTTTATGTTATTCTAAATTTACTAGGTCAAGAAAGAATAAAAAATCGTCTTACTAAAGTCGAAAAATAGTTATTTACCAAGGTCTTACTTTACATTCCCCAAATAAAAAAGGGTTCTAAATCAAAATAAAATATATTAAAATTAATATATAGCAACCAAGAATTAACAATTTGCTAATATTATTTAAATATGTTATAATGACGAAGTCCGAGGTGATTTTGGATGAGTAAGAAAAGTACAGAAGACTTTTCCTCACTAATTAAGGATATAACTGATAATAAAGATTTTGATAGATTAAATAAAGAATTACATCATGGTATTACAAGATATGATCATTCAATGCGTGTTGCAAGATGGACATATAAATTTTGTGATAAATTTAATATTAAAAGTATAAATGAAACAACTAGAGCTGCATTATTACATGATTTCTTTCTTAATGAAGATTTAGCTGATGAAAATGGGGCCCAAAGATTAAAAGACCATCCATCTAAAGCTTTAGAAAATAGTTTAAAATATTATGAACTAAATAATCTTCAACAAGATATTATTAAATCACATATGTTCCCTTGTAGTCCAACAGTTCCTAAATACAAAGAATCTTGGTTAGTATCAGGAATTGATAAAGTAGTCGGCGCATACGAAATGTTAAGATACAAAGCATCTTTATATATAGGTATATATCTATTATTCTTATTTGAAGTAATAAGATTACCAAGATAGAAAAGATATTATTAAGTAAGATATTATTAAGTAATATCTTTTTTTATTACTTAAAAATTACATATCTTTTCTATCTATGCATATACTAAGATAGAGGTATAATTCAATGTTATAACACCATAATAAAAAACTATCTTTAAATTATGGATTTAAATTTGACAATACCCTTTAATATGATATAATTGAATTACTTTTACGGGAAATGGCATCAGAAAATGTCTAAAAAAATGTTTTTTTCGAAAAAAGTTTAAAAAAAGTTGACTTTAAGAAAAGCATTTGATATATTACTGGTGCAACACGGAAAAAGTTGCAAGAAATGATCTTTGAAAACTAAGTAAAAAAGTCAAATTGAGTAGCTTTGTGATCAAAACTTAAATTTAATGATTTATTATATAAATCTTTTTTAATGAGAGTTTGATCCTGGCTCAGGATGAACGCTGGCGGCATGCCTAAGACATGCAAGTCGAACGAAGCGGCCCACTGAAATCTGCGTGCTTGCACAAAGATGGACGTGGATCACCGCTTAGTGGCAAACGGGTGAGTAACACGTGGGTAACCTGCCTTCAAGATGGGGATAACAGTTGGAAACGACTGATAATACCGAATGTGCTCTACGGAGTAAAGAAGCCTTTAAAGCTTCGCTTGGAGATGGGCCTGCGGCGCATTAGCTAGTTGGTGGGGTAATGGCCTACCAAGGCAACGATGCGTAGCCGAACTGAGAGGTTGATCGGCCACACTGGGACTGAGACACGGCCCAGACTCCTACGGGAGACAGCAGTTAGGAATATTCGTCAATGGGGGCAACCCTGAACGAGCAATGCCGCGTGAGTGATGAAGGTCCTCTGGATTGTAAAACTCTGTTGTTTAGGAAAAATTGTATAGTTAGGAAATGAACTATGCTTGATGGTACTATTCAAGAAAGCCACGGCTAACTACGTGCCAGCAGCCGCGGTAATACGTAGGTGGCGAGCGTTATCCGGATTTATTG
>CANQQV010000008.1 GCA_947626095.1 uncultured Bacilli bacterium | reverse complement strand
ATAATAACAATAATAACAATAATAACAATAATAACAATAATAACAATAATAACAATAATAACAATAATAACAATAATTCTAACAACAACAAACCAAATACAAATAATAATTCAAGTAATGGTGGTTCAACAACTAAACCAGATAACAACACAAATAACAATTCCAACAATAACTCTAATAACAATTCTAACAACAACTCCAACAATAACTCTAACAATAACTCAGATAATGGAATTAATAACAATTCTTCAAATGGAGGAGAGGAAAAGCCAAAAAATCCCGGAGTTGAAAATCCAATGACTCCCGAAACTATAACCCCACCAGAAAAAATAATTACTATTAGTTGTTCATCATCCGCCAAAAAAAATCTTACTAAAGATGATGTTACCTATTATCCTGCTAGTGTTGTTGAACAAATTACTGCTCGTTTTGATGCAGAAACCAAATTATTTTATCAAGCAGATGTTTCCATTGCTATTTATAGCCTTAAATCATCTGTTAGTGATTTAGAAACATTACAAAGCATCTATGAGCAACACTTTAGTAAATATGCTGGTTATTTTGGTATTGATAAATATGAATCAGTTTTTACTTCACCAACTGAAGCTTACATTAATTTAAAGAATTTAGATTATCAAACTTACTATAAAGGTTATGTCAAAGAAACTAAGACCTATGATTCTTTCAAATATACTTTTGAAACAGGTCATTATCTTTGCCAAACATAGAAAAGATTATATAATCTTTTTTTTATGCTTAAATTTTGATATAATCCTACTTAGGTGATATTTATGGGTCAAGAAAATATTCGTAATTTTTCCATTATTGCTCATATTGATCATGGTAAAAGTACTTTAGCTGATCGTATCTTAGAGATAACTGGTGGCGTTGATAAACATGAGATGAAAGATCAAATCCTTGATAGTATGGACTTAGAAAGAGAAAGAGGTATTACTATCAAGTTAAATGCTGTTCAACTTAAATATAAGTATAATAATGAAGAATATACTCTTCATTTAATTGATACCCCTGGTCATGTCGATTTTAGTTATGAAGTATCTAGAAGTCTAGCTGCTTGTGAAGGAGCTATCTTAGTAGTCGATGCTGCGCAAGGTATTGAAGCTCAAACTCTAGCTAATCTTTACTTAGCAATGAATGACGACTTAGTCATAATTCCTGTTATCAATAAAATTGATTTACCTAACGCTGATATTCCTAAAGTCTTAAAAGAACTAAAAGAAGTTTTAGGTTTTAATGAAGATGAAGTCTTACTATGTAGTGGTAAAACTGGTGAAGGAGTAGAAGACTTAATCAAAGCTATTATTGATCGTATTCCAGCTCCTAAAATAAATAATAATGCCCCAACTAGAGCCTTAATCTTTGATAGTCATTTTGATCCATATCGTGGCGTAATTGCTTTAGTTAGAGTCTTTGATGGTAAGATAACTAATAAAGATACTATGAAAATGCTAGCGACTAAAGATAGTTATGAAGTCGTCGAATTAGGAGTTAATCATCCTAAAGAAGAAATAAAAAAAGAACTAGTATCCGGTGAAGTAGGGTGGATAAGTGGTTCTATTAAAGATATTCGAAGTGTACGAGTTGGTGATACTTTAACTGTTTTAAATAACGAAGCTACTGAACCATTACCAGGTTACCAACCAATGAAACCAATGGTTTATAGTGGTATCTTCCCCGTTGAGCCAAATAAATTTCCTCAGCTACGTGAAGCTTTAGAAAAACTTCAACTTAACGATGCATCTTTATCATTCGAACCAGAAACTAGTGAAGCTCTAGGTTTTGGTTTCCGTACTGGTTTTTTAGGTTTACTTCATATGGATATCATTATGACTAGATTAGAAAGAGAATTTGACTTAGATGTTATCGCTACTAGTCCATCTGTTATCTACGAAGTTGATTTAACTAACAATGAAACAATTTTAATCGATAGTCCAACTAAAATGCCTGAACGTGGTTTAATAAAAGAAATAAGAGAACCATATATTAAAACTAATATCTTTGTTCCAAGTGAATATATTGGTCCAATTATGGAATTATGCCAAGATAAACGTGGTATTTATAAAAGTATGGATTATATTGATCCAACTAGAGTTAATATCCATTATGAAATTCCTTTAGCTGAAATAGTTTATGATTTCTTTGATAAACTTAAAAGTATGACTAAAGGTTATGCCTCATTTGATTACGAACTATGTGGTTATAAACCATCTGATTTAGTTAAAATGGATATTCTTATTAATGGAGAAATAGTCGATGCTCTAAGTGTTATCGTTCATAAAGATCAAGCTTATGGTCGTGGTAAAAAAGTAGTTGAAAGTTTAAGAGAAATAATTCCTCGTCAATTATTCCAAGTCCCACTTCAAGCTAGCGTTGGTAGTAAAATAATTGCTCGTGAAAATATTAGTGCTATGAGAAAGAATGTTTTAGCCAAATGCTATGGTGGTGATATCTCTCGTAAAAAGAAATTACTAGAAAAGCAAAAAGAAGGTAAAAAGCGTATGAAAATGGTTGGTCGTGTTGAAGTACCACAAGAAGCCTTCTTAGCTGTTTTAAAGTCTGAAAAGTAAGTAATAATACTTGCTTTTTTATATTTATAAAGATAGAATAGTAACTTAGTGAAAAAGAGGAAACAATATGATTGATATTACAAATAAAGAAGAAGATAAAGATAAATTTATATTATGTGTAGCTTTAAAAGAAAATTCTAATGATTACGTTATTAAATATGCTTCTGATCGTCTCGAAGTTGTTCCATTTTCTATTGAAAAATTAAATGAAACTCTTACGCAAATGGAAAAACAATATTTAGAATATCGTGATTCATGTGCTGAAAAGTCCTTTAAAGAAATAAAAAGAACAACTGTTAATAAACTAATTGAAGCCTTAGTTGCTGTCGCTAGTCTTTATCTAACTTGTCAAATAGAAATGCCAAGATTTCTTCAAATTCTTATAATAGCTATTATTGCCGTTATTTCCATATGTTACCAAAAAAGCCAAGCTGACCTTGCTGAAAATAATGAAAATAATTTACGTGTTATAGCTACAGCCGATGAGTTTTTAAAACACAAAGAAGAATTTAAAATCAAAATAACTGACCCTGTAAGTGGTGAAGAAAAAGATTGGTATTTACTTACCTTGTCTAATATTGAAATGGTCTACGAACCAAAGTTAGTTGGTAAATTAGCTAAAGGTTTAAATGATGAGGTCAAAGAAGAACAGAGTAAAATGACTATGGAAGTTTTACAAAAGAGAATGAAATTGAGTTGATAAAATGATAGATTTTGCTAGAAATGAACAAGAAGAAAAAGATTTTATTATTGACATTACCACAGCTGCCGATACAATGACTATTAAATATGCTGATGGTCATGAATCCACAGAAAAACTAAGTCGTCATAATTTGAATTTTTATCGTATCCGTATGGAAAAACAAGCTGAAGACAATATGGATTACGCATATGATACAATTGCTAAAGATAGTTTTAAAGTCTACTTAAAACGTTTTTTAGCTATTATTGGTGGCATTATTTCAAGTATTGTTGTTTTTAATGTTGATATTCACATCATAATCAAAATTATTTTAACTTTATTAATATTATTAGGTGAAGTCTTATATTATTTATACAACGAACTTTATCTAGCTGTTTTAGCTGATGATTTAAGTGAAATATTTGCTACAGATTACTACCTACAAAATATTAATCAATTTAAATATTATGATCAAGAAGTAGGTGAAAACGGTTATATCGTACCTATTGAAGATATTGATAAATGCCATTTAACTCAAGAAACTTTAGAAAAAATAAGTAGTCTAGTAACTGAATTTAAAAAAGAGGGAATAAAAGATAAAGATATCTCTTTAACTTACGGTCCCAAGAATCCTGAAAATGTGTTATAATTAAAATGGTGATGATATGAATAAGAAAGATGTATTTACAAAAGAACTATCTTATATAGTTGATGAAGAAATAAGAGAGTCTTTAGCTACGATGATTGAAAAAATACCTGATTACTTTTTTAAAATACCTGCTTCTTCAACTGGTAAATATCATCCAGCTTATACCCAAGGAGAAGGTGGCTTAGTAAGACATACTAAATCAGCTGTTAGAATGGCTTATGAATTATTTGGTATCTATAAATTTCCACAAAGAACTAAAGATTTGATTATCATGGCTTTAGTATTACATGATAGCGTAAAAAAGGGTGAAGAAGAGACGCAATATACTTTATTTGATCATCCATTAGTCGCTTGTGAATTTTTAAAAAAATATCGTAACGAATTAAAGTTAAATAATGATGATATTAACTTTCTTTGTGAATGTATAAGTAGTCATATGGGTAAGTTTAATACTAGTCCTTATAGTGATGTTATATTACCTGTTCCTAAAACACCTGAACAGAAATTTGTTCATATGTGTGATTATTTAGCTTCCCGTAAAGTAATTAATATTAAATTTGATGAAAATAATAATATAGTAGATGAATAATCTACTTTTTTCTTGGTCTTTAGCTGTTACCAATAATTTAATACATCATAAACTATTATAATGTAAGGAGAATAGTATGAATGTATTAATTGGAATACTAATACCTTTTCTAGGTACTACACTAGGTGCCGCAATGGTTTATTTTATTAAAAATCAATTATCCAAAAGATTAGAAATAATAATCTTGGGTTTCGCTGCCGGTGTTATGATGGCCGCTTCTATCTGGTCTTTAATAATTCCTGCTATTGAAATGAGTAAAAGTCCTACTTGGTTACCAGCTACAATTGGTTTAGCTATTGGTATTATCTTTTTCTTTTTTATCGACTCTTTACTTAATAAACAAAAAATAAATATTAATGAGAATCTTGATAAAACAATGTTAGCCATTACCTTACATAATATTCCTGAAGGTTGTGCCGTCGGTATTATCTTTGCAAGCTTTATGTTATACCATAACGTAACTCTAACTTCTTGTTATGCTTTAGCTATTGGTATTGCTATTCAAAATATTCCCGAAGGCTTAATTGTATCCTTACCTTTAAAAAATAAAGGAATGAGTAAAAGTAAAGCTTTCTTCTATGGGATTATCTCTGCTTTATTTGAATTTATGGGCGCTATTATTACTTTAATATTTTCTAATATCGTCAGTATTATCTTACCATATTTATTAGCTTTTGCTGCTGGTGCGATGATTTACGTTATTATCGTTGAACTTATCCCTGAATCAACCGAAGATAACCATATCAATACTCTTGGTTTTATCCTTGGTTTTATCATTATGATGATTTTAGATGTTGCACTAAGTTAATATATGATATAATTAATAAGTCCTTAAAAGAGGTGTTAATATGAATCGTTTTAAAGAAGCTAAAAGAGCCAGTATTTTAGGAATAGTTGGCAATATCTTTTTATTTATAATTAAAATAATCGTTGGTTTAATATCTTCTAGTCAAGCTATGCTTGCTGATGCTTTTAATAGTGCATCTGATATTTTAAGTTCTATTATGACATACATTGGTACTAAAGTATCTAGTAAAGCTGCTGATGAAGATCATAACTTAGGTCATGGTAAAGCTGAATATATCTATTCGATGCTAATAAGTATAACCATGATTGTTCTAGGGCTTAAAATTCTTTGGGACTCTGTTATTGCCTTATTCATTAAGAGTAATTATGAATTTACCATTTGGTTAGTCATTGTCTGCATCATAACTATTATTACTAAGTTATTATTATTTTTATATACCAAAAAGGTTAGTCAAAAATATAATAATTTACTAGTTGAAGCTAATAGTAAAGATCATCGTAACGACATCTTCTTGACTACTTTCAACTTAATATCTACTTTATTCTCATTAGCTGGTATCTACTTTGTTGACAGTATCGTTGGTATTTTAATATCATTATGGATTATCTTTACTGGTCTTAAAATCTTTATTGCTAGTTATGATGTTCTAATGGATAAAACTATATCTAACGATACTAAAGATAAAGTCTTAGAAATTATTAAAGAATATAAAGATATTGTTAAAATAAATCATTTTAACGCCACCCCAGTTGGTTATTTATATCAAGTAAGTTTTTCCATCTTTGTCGATGGTAATCTATCTACCTATGAAAGCCATAAAATAGCTAATGATTTAGAAAAAGAAATAGATAAAAAAATACCTGAAATATACCTGACTGTAATTCACGTTAATCCAATTGAAAAAGATTCTACAAAATAGAATCTTTTTTGTGATAAAATAAAAGAGGAGGGATTAAAATGAAATTATTTAAATGTGCCAAGTGTGGAACACTTATTGAAATGTTAGAAGAAAATTGCACTGTTATGTGCTGTGGTGAAGCTATGGATGAAGTTGTAGCTAATACTGTTGATGCTGCTAAAGAAAAACATGTACCCTATGTTCAAATTGAAGATGACACAGTATATGTTAGAGTAGGAGAAGTACCTCATCCAATGGAAGAAGACCATTACATTAACTTTATTGCTGCTGAATACAGTGACTCTATTATAAAATATTACTTTAAACCAAGCGAAAGCCCTGAAGCTGTTTTTGACTATGAAAAAGGAATGACAATCTATGAATACTGCAATAAACATGGTCTTTGGAAAAAAGAATTATAGAGATGTATTTTAATAAAAATATTCCCGAGTTATCAGTAAGCGACTTACAAGCTTCTCTTAAGTTTTATCAAACATGCGGCTTTAAGATTGAATATGAGCGAAAAGAAGATTTATTTGTTTTTATCTCTTTAGGTGAGATTCAATTTATGCTTCAAGAGATAACTCCCAATGATAAATGGCAAATAGGTAAGTTAGAATATCCATTTGGTCGTGGGATTAATTTCCAACTAGAAGTTTCAAATGTCCAAGAAATATACGATAATTTAAGTAAAAGTGGTTATAAAATAGCATTTCCTATCGAAGAAAACTGGTATCGAGAAGATGATAAACTACTAGGTAATAAAGAATTCTTAGTCACTGATCCAGATGGTTATTTACTTAGATTTGCAGAAGATTTAGGTAGTAAAGATGAATAATCAAGCTGCATCGATTATTGCTAACAAACTAGAAGTATTAAGTAAGTCTAAGTTTAGAAGTAGTTTTCATCTGCGTAAAAAAGAACTAGCTTACTTAAATGATAAAGGTTATAACGTCATCAAAGATCATGCTAAAGACTTTATTCTTAACAAGTTAGCACCAGCGAATCCTCTTAATGATGGGGCCCAAACACCAATGAAAAACCATCCTGTCTTTATTGCTCAGCATGCTACTGCTACTTGTTGTCGTAGTTGTCTAGCCAAATGGCATCATATTCCGAAAGGTCGTGAACTAACTTCTAATGAACAAAACTACATTGTCGCTTTAATCATGGAATGGCTAAAAAGAGAAAATAAAAGAGCTGTTAATAAATAACAGCTTTTTTAATTGTACTCATCTTCAATATTTCCAACGATTTCTTCAATTGCATCTTCCATTGTTAAAATGCCGATAAATTCATCATCATCCGTAATAATTGAAAACGTTTCATGATTCTCTTGCATCATTCTAAAAATATCATCTATCTTTTCATTCTTATCAAAAAACAAAGCATTATGTAAAATATCTTTTATTTTTAAATTCTTATTTTGATGTAGGTAAATAAAATCTTTAATATTAATATACCCAACAACCTCATTATCTTTTAAAATCGGATAACGTGTATAATGATGATTTTTAATTTTTTTAATTATTTCTTCTTTAGTATCATTAATATCTAAACAAGTTATTTCACCCCTTGGTGTCATAATCTTACTAGCTTTCTTATCATTAAATTCAAAGATATTTAAAATATATTCTTTTTCTTTTTCTTCAACGATTCCTTCTTTACTACCCGTAATTATCATTCTTTTAATATCTTTTTCTGTTAACGAATCATCATGTTCTTTAATATGTAATATCTTACATATTAACTCGGTAGAGCAGGTTAATAAAATAATTAAAGGATAGAACAATTTAGCAATCAAAGAAATTAAATCAATTGTTAAGTAAGCGACTTTAAGTGGATTAGAACGCCCAATTTTCTTTGGCACTAATTCACCAAACACTAAAGTAATATAAGATAAAATTAATGTAATAACTATCATTAAGACATTTTCTGTAAAGTTAACACTTACAAAATAAATTCCATAATCTTCAATTAATATATCTGTAAATGTCTCTGATGCAAAAGCACTTGCCAAAAAACCAGCTAAGGTTATACCAATTTGAATGGTTGATAAAAACTTGCTTTCATCATCTAACGTCTTTAATATTTTTTTCGCTTTCCTGTCTCTTTTACGACTTATCGCATACTTATCTAACGATAAATAAGCTATTTCACTAGCTGATAAAACTCCATTTATAAAGATTAGAATAGCTAATAACAATATTCTAATTAACATATCTATCACCATTAATAGTATATCATATTTCTCTTCTAAAATTATGCTATAATAAAAAAGGATGTGATTACATGGATTTAAAAGATACATATAGATATTTGGTTGGAGCTTACTACGGTATTAGAGATATGGATAATTACGAATTAAAAGAGTATATCTTAAAAGACATTGAAGAATATATCAAATCTTTTATTAAGGATAATCCCATTACTGATTTTGATTACCGAAAAGAAGCCGATCTTGTAAACGATGAGAAAAGTTTAAAAACCAAATTACAAGATAGCTTAATTGTCTTACCTAAGGTCAATGCCCCAATGGAATTAGTTCTTCTTGTCAAAGCTCGTCTTAAAGAAATACGTGAAAATGAAATTAATTAATAAAAACCTATTGACATAAAACAAAAAAATTGATATAGTAGTAGTACCTGATAGTAAAGTAGACATATTGTTATTATTTCTTTATATACTATAATCTATTATAGTATTGATATTATTTTTTAATAATATCCAGGTAATAATTATTTATTACTTATAACAATCTGAAAAATGATTTGTTATCCATAACTTATTTTTAATAAGTTTTTTCTAAAGAATAATTGCTAGTCTATGAATCGCTGAACTATCAGGTTGTACGTACGATGGTGGATTTTAGATCAGTGAGTATCATCAAAGTTATTCTGTCAAATAGCTTTAGTGATATTTTCCACCAGAGATATAGCGTTGACAGATGCTATATCTTTTTTTTGGCTTAATTTTTTGTTATACTGATAATAGTGGAGGTGTAATATGAGCAATAAAATTAAATATTGTCTAGGAATAATTTGCTATGTTATTGCGACAATCTTGATAACTAACTATTTATTCTTAGAATTCTCTGTTTTTCATCTTTCATCTCCAGCCGAACGTATAAAAATAGTTTGTTTAGCTGTTTTATTTATGTATATAGGTTGCTTAATCTTAAAGAAGACTAACAATCCGGTTTTTCATAAATTACCTAAAATTAACCTAACTATATGGTTTATATTATATTTAATCATGATTCTTAATTTAACTTTATTTGATAAATACTTTGGTCGTAATTACTTAATTCATCATAGTCTTAGTGATCTTTTGGATTATCAAGCTATGAAGAATGAGTTTCTAATTACCGCTAATACCACGCCATTTAAAACTATTAATAATTTATATATTGGTTATCAAAATGGTAATGTTGGCTTAGAATACTTTTTGCGTAATATTGTCGGTAATTTAATTGCTTTTACCCCGTTAGCCCTTTTCTTACCACGAATTACCAAATTTATTAATAAATGGTATAAATTCTTTATTATATGTAGCCTTTTTATAATAGGTATTGAATTTTGCCAGTTTTTAATGAATAGTGGAGCCTTTGATATTGACGATTATTTATTAAATATTATTGGAACTATGGTATTATATATATTAATAAATAATGTATTTATCAAAAAAATTGTTAATAAGATATTATTTTTAGAAAAGGATGAAGTATTATGATAAAAAAAGAAATGAAAGATAAACTATTATTAATTACCTATGCTATTATTTTATTTGTCTGTTTAATGAATTACAATTGGATAGGTAATATTCTTAAATTTGTCTTTAAATTATTTTTGCCATTTATTATAGGTAGCATAGTCGCTTTTATTATAAATGTCTTACTTAAAATGATAGAAGATGGTTTATTAAAAAAAATGAATAAAGGTAAAAGAGTTACTAGTATTATTTTATCTTTTGGTATTATTATCGGTTTTATTGCTATAATGTCCTTTATTTTAATTCCTCAGATTAAAAATGCTAGTCAAATATTTATCGAAAATATTCCAGAATATCAACAAAATATTTATTCCTTAGGTCAAAAAATTGGTTTAAAAGAAGAAACATTAGAAATTCTTAATTTAGAAAATAATAAATTAAGAAAGGAGATAACTAATCTAATCTCTCAAAATTATGATCGTATAATTAATTTCTCAATGGGTTTTGCTAACTCTTTATTTAGTACATTATGCAATTTCTTTGTTGGTATTGTCTTTGCTATCTATGTCTTACTAGATAAAGAACGTCTCACTAGACAAATTAAAAAGCTTCTTAAAAAAATATGTAATACTAAAACTTATAATTTTGTCATTAACTTAGGCCAAATGTCATACCAAGCTTTTAGTAATTTTATTAAAGTTCAAGTTTTTGAAGCTTGCGTTTTAGGCAGTCTTTGCTTTGCTGGTATGTTAATTCTTGGTTTGCCATATGCTGCTACTGTTTCTGTTTTAGTCGGTATAACTGCTTTAATCCCAATCTTTGGTGCTTTCATTGGTTGTTTCATTGCGGCTTTCCTAATCTTTATGGTAAGCCCTCTAGAAAGCCTTATCTTCATTATTTTCTTTATTATTTTACAACAGATTGAAACTAACTTTATTTATCCAAGAGTAGTAGGTGGTAAAGTTGGCCTTCCTGGTTTATGGGTTTTTGTAGCTGTTGTAATTGGTGGTAGTGTCGGTGGTGTCTTTGGAATGCTATTTGGTGTTCCTACCATGTCTGTTATTTATAACTTACTTAAAATATATGTTAACAAAAAGAAAGAAGTTACTGAGTAACTTCCTTTTTTATTAAGCCTTTTTATTCTTTTTATTTTTACCTAAAAGCCAGTTCTTACCATCAATAATTCTTGCAACTAACATTGAAGAAGATGTATCACCAACTACGTTTAACATTGTCGCAGGTGGATCAATAATTGTTGCGATAATAGTTAGAATAGGTAGGGCGGTTAATGGGAATCCCATCATTGTAATTATTAACGTTTCAGAAATAGTACCACCACCAACAGGTACAGCTGTAACAAGTAAATTAGCGATTAATGCAACCCCAATAACTTGCCAAATACTAGGATGAGTTCCAAATAAGTATACTAAGAACATAATCTTAAAGACACTACCAATTATAGAACCATCTTTATGGAAACTAGTACCTAATGGAATCATTGTTTCAGCGATATCATCAGATACACCCATTGCTTTAGAACATTTGATATTAGCTGGAATAGATGCTGCTGATGAACAAGTTGAAATAGATGTTGCTGTTGCTGGTAAAACATTCTTCCAGAATGCTATAAATCCTTTTTTACCACCAGCTATAAAAGCATATAGTGAATAAACAATAAAGTAAAATAAGATTGATACAACTGTATAAATAACAAATGTTTTAGCATAACCTACAGCAATTGATGCCCCAAATGTTCCAATTAGTGAAGCAAAATAGCAACCTAAACCAATAGGAGCATATAAGAAGACAAAGTCTACAAATTTTAGTACTACTTTATTAGCTGCTTCTAAAACATCTTTAAAAGCTTTAGCTTCATCTCCAAGTTTACTAATAGCTAAACCAACTAGAATTGAAACGACTACTAAAGCGATAATATTATCTTTAGATAAAATATCTTTAAAATCGCTAACACTAATTGCTTGAACTGTCCTTTCTAGAATATTTAATTCAACTTTCTCAGATTCAGCACTTTCACCTAATGTTTCCATAATCGCTTCTGAGTCACTTGGATTAACTAATTTAATTGAATAGGTTGATACTAATCCAACGATAACTGCGACTAATGATGTAACGATAAATACGCCAAATATAGTAATAATAACTTTACTTAATCTTTTTGGTTCACTTATCTTAGCTATAGATGTTGTAATTGTTAAAAAGATTAAAGGAATGATTATTACGAACATTAAGTTCATAAATAAATCACCAAATGGTTTTAATACCTCCGTCTTTTCTTTAAATATTAATCCTACAATCGCTCCAATTACTAAAGACGCTAACAGGATTATTGTTTGCTTATAATTTGTCCAGAATTTTTTCATAATTTTTCCTCCTTAATAAAAGCATATGCTTATTTAATGTAAATATAAAGCAGCAATAATCCACAGAACAAAGAAATTATATTTTAAAAAACCACACAGTATGTTAAAATGAAAGTGGTGAGAAAACATGAAAAAACAATTTATTCGTTTAAATAATAATGATGAACACCTAAGTATTGGTAACTTATTTCGTTTAATTAAAGAAATATCTAAAAATAAAACTTCTGCCTTACAAAGCGAATTATTTTGTATCCTATTTGAAATAGAAGGCATTAATGATACCACTGTTAATAACTATTGTGTTGGTTGCCGTAGTATTGGTAGTGATTATAAACAAATATACTTAAATAAAGTTAAAAGATATGCTAAAGATAAAACGGAATTTACTGACAACTTAATTGGTTTAAGTGAAATAATCGATGGTGTCTTATACAATGTCAAAGAAAATAAAATCGCTTTTATCAATAATAACGATAGTTTAAAATACTTAACTAATAAACTGTATAATATTGCTAAAAACGATCGCTTAGTTAAAGAAGACTTAACTAATAAAGTTAGAAAATTAATTGATAATAATAACTATTATGAAGCTTTAGTCGAATTATTAATCTATATCGTTTTATATAAACGTCAACCATTGTATGAAGATGAATTAAAAAAAGAAGTTATCGATAACGTTTTAAATGATACTAGTATTAGTTCTTTAGATTTACAAGAGTATTTATCTTTAAAACTAAGAGAAGGTATTAACTTTGATTATTCCATGAAAGAATTAGCTGCTAAAGGTAATGCTTATGCCAATTTTGAATTGGGTTCTAATGAATATTATGGTTATGTTAAAGGATTTCCTCGTTATGAAGAAGCTTATAATTACTTAATTAAAGCCGCCTCTATGAACCATGCTAGTGCTAATTACATGATAGGTAATATGTATATTAAAGGTTTACTAGGTCAAAAAACTAATGAAGATCTAGCTAAAGGTTATGAATTCTTACTTAAATCATATGATCTTGGTAATATAGCTGCTTGTAATCAAATCGGTAATATGTACTTAGAAGGTATTTATCCTTTAAAAAAAGATCAAAAAGAAGCTATTAAATACTTTACTAAAGCTGCAGATAGTTCCTATGCTTTTGCTTTAAATAACTTAGGTAAACTAGCTGAACAACAAAAAGATTATTCGACTGCTTTTAAATATTATTTAAATTCTGCTACTTTAGGCGAAAGCTGGGCTTGTAATAAAGTAGGGGAATACTATCGCCAAGGAATAATTGATAAAGATGAAGAAAAAGCTTATTATTTCTATAACGAAGCCCTAAATAGTAACTATCGTACTCTTTGTTATTATGCTTACTATAATTTAGCTAAATACTTTTATATGAATGGTAATATTACTATTGGTGTTAAAAAAGATGAACCAAAAGCATTAGAATATTTAGATATAGCTAGTGAACATAACATTTTTCTTGCTACTTTAGAACTTTTCTATATATATTGTCTTAAATATCGCGATAGTGAAGATAATGATATTTATAATACGCTTTTAATTTATAAAAAACGTCTTGAAGATTCAAATGAATATAACGATAATCTTCGTAAAGATATTGAAAATAATCTAAAAAAAATCAAAGAAAATAAAAAAATTAATCTTGAATATTTAATTAGTAAAGAAGTAGAAAATAAATAATTTGGTTGATATAATAATGATATAAGGTTGTGATTTTATGGAAAGTGTATATATTCATCTTCCTTTTTGTAAAAGTATTTGTAGTTACTGTGATTTTTGTAAGGTTCTATATCATGAACCTTGGATAGTCCCATACTTAAATGCTTTAGTTGAAGAAATCAAAGATAAATATGATGGTGAACTTATTAAAACAGTATACATTGGTGGTGGAACCCCATCATCTTTAGATGCTAAATATTTAAGATATCTATTTGAAACTGTTAATAAATTTAACTTATCACCAGATCTAGAATTTACCTTTGAATGTAATTTAAACGATATTACTGAAGAATTACTAACCCTTTTAAAAGAATACAATGTTAATCGCTTAAGTATAGGTATTGAATCCTTTAATCAAAAAAAGCTAGAATTTATGGAAAGAAGTCATACCTTTGAAGATGCAGCTAATAAAATGAAATTAATGCGTAAAATGGGTTTTGATAATATTAATGTCGATTTTATCTATGGTCTTCCTAAAGAGAGTATGAAAGATATGAAAAAAGATTTAGATTTAATCTTAAAATTAAATCCTGATCATATTAGTACTTATTCCTTAATAGTTGAAGATAATACCAAAATAGGTATTAGTGGTATTTTACCAATTCCTGAAGAACTAGATGCATCCATGTATGAATACATCTGTGAAAAACTAGAACTAAAAAATTATGAACATTACGAAGTATCTAATTTTGCTAAAAAAGGTAAGAAGAGTCGTCATAACTTAAATTATTGGAATAACAACGAATACTTTGGCTTTGGTTTAGGTGCTTCCGGATATATTCATGGTGTAAGATATGAAAATACACGTAATTTAACTAAATATATAAATGGTGAATTCCTTCTTAAAGAAGAAGTCTTAAGTAAAGATGATAAAATGTATAATGAATTAATGCTTGGCTTTAGAAAGATGGAAGGAATTAGTTTAAAAGAATTCTTTAAAAAATATGAAGTAAATATGCAAGAAGTCTTTGATTTAAAAGAAGCTTTAAAAGAAGAAGAGCTAATTGTTGATGGTGAGTATATTTATATAAATCCTGAATATATTTATGTAATGAATGAAATTTTAATTAAAATATTATAAAAAACTCTCTTTAGAGTTTTTTTCCTTTTTAAAAAATATGTTGTATTAAAATGAAATATGATATAATCTTCTTAGATTAGAAAGGTAGATCAAAATGATGGATGAAGATTTAGAAAAAACAAAACCCATTACTACACTGAAAGATCTCGAAGAGAATGAAGAGGAAATAGAAGAAAGCTTAAGTCGAGTTGAAAAGAATAAAGATATTTTAGAAGAAAGTTTAAATAAAGAAAAAGAAGAGGAAGCCGAAGAAGCCTTAGCGGAAAAGAACATTGCTATGGCTGAAGCAATAATTGAAGAAGAAAATGAAGATGAAGATTCTGAAGAATCTGAAGAAGACCCTGAAAAGGTTAGTATCTTTACCAAGATAAAAGATAAATGGCAATCTTTAGATAAGAAAAAGAAGATTCTCTTTATTACTATTGCCGTTTTAGTTGTCGTTTTAATCGCTGCTCTTATCGTTTTCTTAGTTGTCTTTTTAAATAAAAATCGTAATGATGAAAATCCAGACAATCAAACCCCATCAGTAGAAGAACCACCAGTTTTAGCTGATAATTTTTATTATAAAGATGGTACACTTCATTTTTTAGGTGCTGATGGTAATGAAGTAGGAACTTATGAATGTGAAAATAAATCTGCTTCTTTATGTTATGTAGGCTTTAACAAGACTGATGATACCTTTGATATTCCAACTCTATTAGATGAGAAGGGTCAACCAAAAGATCAACGTTATCCAATTGTTGACGATGCATATGCATATGTTGTTGATAACAAAGAAGAAGCAAATGCTAAAATAAAATTATATTCAATCAAAGACAATAAAGTTTTAAAAGAATATCAATCTGTCAAAGCTTATGATGATAACTATGCTATTGTTGCTACTGATAAAAAATATGGTTTAATTAAAGTTGAAGATGGTATCACAAGCTTAATTGAAGAACAATACGACTATTTAGGTATGATAAATGGTGAAAATAATTTATTAGCTAAATATAATAAAGGTTATAAAATTATTGATAAGAATAATAAAAGCTTAAGTGGTAATTTTAGTTCTAGTTATGAAATAACCAATTACAATGACAATTTTGTTGTTGCCAAAGTCTCTGGTGTTTATACAATATATGATTATAAAGCTACTTTACTAGATAAAGAGTATGACTACATTACAATTAAAGATAATTATATTTTCTTAGTTAAAGACAATAATCTATATATTAAAGATAAAGACAAAAATAAAATAAATGAAGGTAATATTAAATTAAAAAATAAAAACTATGTTAAAACATTTATTTATAATGATGATGGTGAACTAGCCGAAACTAAAGCTAGCTTTGAAATAAATATTCCTGATAAAATTACTATTCAAATTCAAGTTTATGATAATGATATTACTAACCCTGAAACTAAGACAGTAAACGTTGCTGAGTCATTAGTTAATGCTAAATATGAATATGTTAATTATTTTGATGGTATGTTATATTTTTACGAAGATTCAACTAAAGAACAACTATTAGGATCATATAAATGTTCAAATAATAACGATGTCTCATCTGAAGATGATGACTATACAATGTGTTTTATTGCAACAGATACTGTTTATGAAGATAACGATATGGTTAAACCTGAAGATATGAACCGTAATAGCCGTGTTCCAATTGTTAATAAAAGATATGTCTTTATTGCTGATGGCTTAAATAATATTATTTTATATGATTTAAAAGCTAATAAATCTCTTGTTGATAATGGTTATACAACAATTAATTCAAATACTCCTAACAACGATAATAAAGTGACATTATATGAAGGTACTCTTGATGTCATCGCCTTAGGTAAAAAAGGTAAATACGGTATGATAACTATTGATGAAGATAAAGTAATTCCTAAATATCAATTTAACTATAATAAAATGGAAAAAATCGGTGACTATATTTTAACTTTAGATACAACTAATAAATGGAAAATTCATTTTGATGATTCAAAAGAATCAATTGGCTTTGATAGTAAAATTAGAGGATATAGTGAGAATCTAAATTACTTTAAAGTAAAAGTTGGTGATAGCTATCATATCTATGATTACAATGGTACGCCAGTTAGTAGTGATAACTTTGCTTATGTTGAATTATATGACACTTACTATGCTGGTATCGATAATAATAAAGAACTTTATATCTACAATTATTATGGTAGTAAAATAAATAATACTGGCATCAAAGTCAAAGACTATCCTTATTGTAATACTGCTAATCCTGCTTTTAAAGTATCACAAACTGGCAGTGATTATATCATTTCTATATACAATGGAACTGATTATGACAAACACTTAATTGATTCAAGTGGAGTAGTATCTTCACCACAACCTGAAGAAGAACAATAAAAAAGCCCTAGTGTAAACTAGAGTTTTTTTATTGTTCTATATAATAAGCATAATACTCATCAAAAGTAATTCCTTCATTGTATATTTGTTTAGCTACTTCATTACCAACATATCTAAAATGCCAACTCTCAGTATTATACCCGGTAATATTTTCTTTACCTTCGGGATATCTTAAGATAAAACCATATTTATAAGCATTATTCTTTAACCATTCATATTCAGCTGATTCGGTAAAAGCCTTTTGTCCAGGATGTTCCCACGAAGTAATATCTAAAGATAAACCTGTTTGATGCTCTGAATAACCTGGTCTTGCTGCATATTGATCAGCATACTTCAAACTAATATTTTTATAATCATTATATATTGCTTCTTGATTTTCATATGAACGATAAGATGAATTAATCATCAATTTAACATTTAATTCATTAAAAACATCATCACGCATTTGTTCAAAATTCTCTAAAACAATACTAGCAGCTTGATTATCTGCATAAGCATATGCTAAATTAGCTTTTTCTAAATCAACTCTCTTATAATCTTTATTTAAATGATAAAACTTATTTACTAATACCAAATAACCATCATCAATATTACTTTCAAAAGAAGTATTATACCATCCATTATTTGCATGAACATTAACTATGGCAATGGTATCTTCATATGAAACATCAGAATGCGATACTTTATAAGTTACATAATCTTCAAAATTCTTATCAATAAAATACTTTTGTTGAAGAATATTATGATATATCTCATTATATTGTTCTTCTTTTAATATTTCATCTAATCGTTCTGGTTTTAAAATGGCAATTAGCTTTCTTGTATCATCCATTGAATATCCTAAATTCGTTAATTTATATTCATATGTTTCACGATAATTAATATTTTTAATCGCATTACTTATTCCAATATAACCATAAATAAATAATCCTAAAAAGAAAGCTGCATAAATTAAAAATCTCGTCACTCCAGACTTTAAACGATAGCGTTTTCGACGTTTAACCGACGATTTCATAGCCTCACATCTTTTCTTATTTTTATTATAGCAAATTTTTAGGTTAAATAAATAATTTTCATTTATTTATTGTTAAATATTGAATGTGATTGTTTAATTAAGTATAAAAAAATTAGCACTTTACCATTGACAAGTGCTAACAATATCGCTATAATTTATTTAGCACTAAAAAAGTGTGAGTGCTAATAGAGGTGATAGAATGGATGAAAGACAAGAAAAACTATTAAAAGAAATAGTTGAGTCTTATATTAAATTCGTTAAGCCAGTCGGGAGCAAAGCTCTATGTAAAAAATTTAAGCTTTCCTCAGCCACTATTCGTAATGAAATGGCTGCTTTAGAAAAGCTCGGATACTTAGAAAAAAACCATGTTTCTAGTGGTCGTGTTCCTTCCGAACTAGGTTACCAATATTACGTTGATCATTTGATGAAACCTAAAGAGTTAAATGGGGAAGAAATGTTAAAACTTCAAACTATCTTCCATAACCAACAACTACAAGTAAGCGATGCCATTAATAAATGTATGGAAATAATCGCCGAAATAACTAATTATACAAGCGTTGTTTTAGGTAAGAACTCTAGTGATAATACTTTGCAACAAGTAAGTATTATACCTTTAGAAAATAATCAAATAATCGCCTTGGTTTGTACTAACAAAGGAATAGTTGAAAATAAAAAATTTACTATTCCCCAAGATATTTATATGGTTGAATTAGTTAAGACCTGTGAAATAATTAATAAGATGCTAATTGGTACACCAATTAACGAAGTAAGTCAGAGACTAGAATTTGAAGTAAAGCCAGTTATTAGTAAAACTATTAAACAATATGAAACTGTTTATGAAATATTCCACGATGCCTTTAATGACTTTACTAAAAATAGTCCTAATGTCTTCTTCAGTGGTAAAACTAATATTTTAAAACAACCTGAATATAATAACATTGATGAAATAAAAAGGATTGTTAATAAATTTGAAGATGAATCCTTAGTTAGAAAAATCGAAGAAACAGGCGATGGCGTTAACGTTTATATTGGTGAACAATCTGAATTTGATCCAAATGTTACCGTTGTCAAAAGTAAATATAAAATTAATGGTGAAGAAGGAACTATTGCGATTGTTGGTCCAAAGAGAATGGAATATGACAAAGTAGTAGGTTTACTTGAATACATTAATCAAGAACTAAAAGAAAGAGACAAATAATTTATGTGAGTAATATTATACTTACTATAGATTTTAGATAGAGAGTGAGATGACTTATGTCTGAAGAAAATAAAAATTTAGAAACGGCTCCAACTGAGGAAGTAAAAGAAGAAATAAAAGAAGAAATAAAAGAAGAAACTCCTCAAGAACCAGTTCCTGAAGTAACTGAAGCTGATCTGCCAAAAGAAATGCCAAAAGAACCAGAACCAGCTAAAAAAGAAGAGAAAAAAGGCCTTTTTAAGAAAAAAGACGATGAAGAAAAGAAAAAACTTCAAGCTGAAATTGATTCTTTAAAAGACAAATATTTAAGAGCAAACGCTGAAATGCAAAATATGCGTCGTCGTATGGAAGAGGAAAAAGCTAATCTTTTAAAATACGAAGGTGAAGATTTAATTAAAAAGTTATTACCAATTGTTGATAACTTTGAACGAGCTATTCAAATGGATGATACTAATTTAGAAGATGAAGTTAGTAAATTCCTAAGTGGCTTTAAAATGATCTATGGTAATTTAAGTGATACCTTAAAAGGGTATGAAGTCGAAGTTATGGATATCCTAAATAAACCATTTGATCCAAATACGATGGAAGCCGTTTTAATGGAAGAAGCCCCTGAAGTAAAACCAAATACAGTTGTTGATGTTCTTCAAAAAGGTTATACATATAAAGGAAAAGTTATTCGCCATGCAATGGTAAAGGTTAGTAAATAATGGATAACACGGTATATATTAATTTAGATAATTTTGATATATCCGATTGTCTTCCCGGTAATATCCACTGTGATGGAGAAATAGCTGACATAATAATTGAGCTTAATAAAAAAGGCTATAAAACAATCGCCAGTTGTGCTGGCCATAATCGAAGTGGAAGCATAGGAAGATATTTTATTCAAGCAAAGGACTATGATGATTGGGTAGAAATGTTTGGTGATCATCCTTCACTAGTTCGTGTTGAAAAATATGATGATACACATTATGTATATCTTAGTAAAGAAACAATTACTACTACATACGTTGCTTTTGCCGATGATTATAAATTTGAAAATTTGCCAGATGGCTTCAAACAATCAAAAATTGATAATGGAATAAGTCTTAATTGTCGAATTTATTACTACGAAGATGAAGAAGAGGAAACTTGGCAAAAAATGAAAACGCAAAAACAAATTGATAATGAAATAAATGATGCACGAGCAAGATTACTTGCTTGGGCTAAAGAATTAAAACCCGTAAATGAGAAAGGAATGAAATTATAATGGGAAAAGTTATAGGTATAGATTTAGGTACAACAAATAGTTGTGTTGCAGTTTTAGAAGGTGGAGAACCACATGTTATTACTAATCCAGAAGGTAATAGAACAACTCCATCAGTTGTTGCTTTCAAAGGTGACGAAGAATTAGTTGGTGAAACAGCTAAAAGACAAGCGGTTACTAATGTTGACAATACAATCGCTTCAATAAAAAGAAAAATGGGAACTAAAGATAAAGTTTCAGCTAATGGTAAAAAATATACACCAGAGGAAATCAGTGCTAAGATTTTAATGAAATTAAAGAGTGACGCTGAAAGTTACTTAGGTGAGAAAGTTACAGAAGCAGTTATTACTGTTCCTGCATACTTCAATGATGCTCAAAGACAAGCTACCAAGAATGCTGGTAAGATTGCTGGTTTAGACGTTAAAAGAATTATTAACGAACCAACAGCTGCTGCTTTAGCTTATGGTATTGATAAACAAGAAAATGCTCATACTGTCTTAGTATATGACTTAGGTGGTGGAACATTCGATGTTTCAATCCTTGACTTAGGTGATGGTGTTTTTGAAGTTAAATCAACATCAGGTAATAACCATTTAGGTGGCGATGACTTTGATGAAAGAATAATGGACTATTTAGTTTCAGAATTTAAGAAAGAAAATGGTGTTGACTTATCAAAAGATAAAATGGCTATGCAACGTATTAAAGACGCTGCTGAAAAAGCTAAAAAAGATTTATCTGGTATGACAAGTACCCAAATTAATATTCCATTTATTACCCAAAATGATGATGGACCATTACACTTAGATGTAACTTTAACAAGAGCTAAATTTGAAGAATTAAATATGGACTTATTCGAAAGTACCTTAGAGCCAGTTAGAAAAGCTTTAAAAGATGCTAAACTAAAAGCCAAAGACATTGATAAAGTATTATTAGTTGGTGGATCTACTCGTATTCCATATATCCAAGAATTAGTTAAAAAAGAATTAGATCAAGAACCATCTAAAGGTGTAAACCCAGATGAATGTGTTGCTATTGGTGCTGCTATTCAAGGTGGTGTCTTAACTGGTGAAGTTAATGACTTAGTATTACTAGATGTAACACCATTATCACTAGGTATTGAAACATTAGGTAATGTCATGACTGTTTTAATCCCTCGTAATACCACAATTCCAGCTAGCAAGAGTCAAATATTCAGTACTGCTGCTGATAATCAACCAGCTGTTGATATTCACATCTTACAAGGTGAAAGACCTATGGTTCAAGACAATAAAACTTTAGGTAACTTCCGTTTAAGTGATATTCCACCAGCACCAAGAGGTGTTCCACAAATCGAAGTTAAATTCGATATCGATGCTAATGGTATCGTAAATGTTTCAGCTAAAGACTTAGGTACTGGTAAAGAACAAACTATCACTATTACTTCAAATACTAATTTAACTGATGAAGAAATAGATAAGATGATGAAAGAAGCTGAAGCTAATAAAGAAGCTGATGAAAAACGTAAAGAAGAAGTTGAAGTTAAGAATGATGCTGATTCATTAATCTTCCAAACTGAAAAAGCTCTTAAAGATCTTGGTGATAAAGTTGATTCTAAAGATAAAGAAGAGGCTGAAGACAAGATTAAAGACTTAAGAAAAGCCCTAGAAGATGATGACATCGATGAAATAAAGAAATTAAAAGATGAATTACAAGAAAAAACTATGGCTTTAGCTACAAAAGTCTATGAAGAAGCAGCTAAGTCTCGTGAAGATAATGATAAGAAATCATCACGTGATGACGATGATGACGACGATAAACACGATAACGTTCAAGAAGCTAATTACGAAGAAAAATAATAAAGTATTAGTAAAAGTTCTAGGAAACTAGAACTTTTAACTGATATAGAGGAGGAAGTCATGCAAAAATATAATAACCGTAGTGAAGTACCAGAAGAATACAAATGGGATTTAACTCCCTTCTTTAAAAATGAAGAAGAATACAATAAAACATATACCACAACCTTGCAAGAAGTTAATGATTTAAAAAAATATATTGGTTGTACTAAAGATGCTCATAAATTATATGAATTTTTACATCTTCAATATGAAACCTTAGTTCATTTTGAGGACTTATATGTTTATGCCTTTTTAAAAGATGATGAAGAACTAGGTAAAGAAGAAAATATAATCCGTAAAAATAAAGCTGAACAACTAGGTGCTATGCTTTCCAATAATACTAGTTTCTTCGAACCTGAATTACTTAAATTAAGTAAAGAAGAATACGAAGCTTTATTCAAAAGTAATGATAAACTATTAGAGTATAAAGCTCTTCTTGATAAAATATATCGTAATAAAGATCATGTTTTACCAGAACGTGAAGAAGTAATTGTTAATGAATTAACTACAGCGATGAATCATTACGATGATATGTCTTCTAATTTACTTAATAATGAACATGATTATGGTAAAGTAAAAGTTGATGGTGAAAATGTCGTTATCGCCACAACTAACTATCGTTTACTTACTAAAAATAAAGACGAAAATATTCGTAAAAGAGTATATAACTTATTTAATAAAAAACTTGAACAATATAGTAGTAGTAATGCTTCATATTTAAATAGTTATGTAAGTATGAATGATAAGTTGGCGCAAATATATCATTTTAAAGATTCATGGTCACAAAAATTATTTAATTTAAATCTAAGTGACAAAGTCTTTAAAACTTTAGTTAAAACTACTGAAGAACATTTAGACTCATTACATCGTTATTTTGATTTAAAAAGAGAAGTATTAGGTTTAGATAAATTAAAAATGTATGATTTAAACTTAGAAATAGCTGCTTCTGATAAAGAATATACTATTCCTGAAGCACAAGAACTAATAAGAAAAGCTATTAAACCATTAGGTGAAGATTATAGTAAAAAATACGCTAAAATTATTGATAATCATTATATCGATTATTGTCAATATAAAGGTAAATGTAGTGGTGGGTATTCTGCCTCATCTCTTAATCAAGACTCACGTATTTTATTAAGCTTTAATGGTAATTTAGACTCTGTTTCAACTATTGCTCATGAATCAGGTCATAACGTTCATCACCAATATGAAAACGAAAATAATCCATATCAATATCGCTTTGTTCCTAGTTTAGTAGCTGAAGTAGCTTCTTTAACTAATGAATGCTTACTTTCTAGTTATCTTGTAAGTAATAGTCAAGATAAAGAAGAAAAACTAGCTGGTATTGCTAATATCCTAGAAGTAATCACCTCTAATTTATTCGGTGCTGTAAGAGAAGGAAAGCTTGAACAAGAAATGTATAGCTTAGTTCATAAAGGTGGCGCAATCACTAAAGAATTTATGGATAAAAAAACTAAAGCATCATTAAAAAAATATTATGGCCCAGCTGTTAAAATCGATAAATATGCCAAGAATAAATGGATAACTAGAAGTCATTATTATATGAATTTCTATTTATATAGTTATGCCATCTGTATTAGTGTAGCTTCATCAGTTGCTTCTAAAATCTTAGCTGGTGACCAAGCTATGCTTACTAATTACTTAAAATTCTTAAAGTGTGGTTCTGATAAATGGCCGAGTGAAGCTTTTGCTATTTTAGGTGTTAACTTAGAAGATCAAAAAGTGTATGAAGATGCCATTAAATACTTTGATTCTTTAATCACTAAATTTAAAGAAATATATGAGGGTGAGGTGAAATAATGGCTAGCAGTAAAGATTATTATGAAACATTAGGCGTTTCTAAAAATGCCACTGAAGACGAAATAAAAAGTGCTTTTAGAAAAATGGCCAAAAAATACCATCCTGATATTAACAAAGAACCTGGGGCTGAAGCTAAATTTAAAGAAATAGGTGAAGCGTATGCCGTTTTATCTGATCCAGATAAAAGACGTCAATACGATCAATTAGGTCATGAGGCTTATACAAACGGTGCTGCTCAAGGTGGCTTTGGTGGTTTCTCTGCTGATGATATTGATTTATCAAGTATTTTTGAAGACTTATTTGGTGGTAGTATGTTTGGCGGCAGTAGAAGAACAAGAAGCAACCGTCCTACAAAAGGCCGTGATTCCTTAGTTAAAGTTAATTTAACCTTTGAAGAAGCCGTTTTCGGTTGTAAAAAGGCCATCAATATTGATTTAGATTCTGAATGTGAAGAATGCGATGGCAAAGGTGGTAGTGGCGAAGAAACATGTCGTACATGTGGTGGCCATGGCAAAGTAATTACTGAACAAAGAACCATGTTTGGTGTCTTCCAAGCTGAAAGTACATGCCCTAACTGTGGTGGTCGTGGTAAAACCTTCAAAAGCACATGTAAAAAATGTGGTGGAACAGGTCACGTTGTTAAAAATAAAGAAATTGAAATCACTATTCCTGAAGGTGTTGATACCGGTTACCAACTAAGAATATCTGGTAAGGGAGCCGCTGGTTACAATGGTGGACCTAACGGCGATATTTATATAGAGTTCATTGTTAAAGATCATCCATTATTTGAAAGAAAAGAAAATGATATATACATTGATGTTCCTCTAACAATAACCGAAGCTGTTCTAGGTTGTAAGAAAGAAATTCCAACAATTGATGGTACAGTTATATTAGATATTGACGCTGGTACTCAGCCAGGTGATCAACTAAGATTACGTGGTAAAGGAGTAAAAGATCCAACACGTAATAAAAAAGGTGATATGTACGTTGTTATCGACGTTGTTATTCCTGATAAACTAGATCGTAAACAAAAAGAACTATTTAAAGAACTTGATAAAACAGATTTAGAAACAGGTAGTTCATTTAAAAACTTTAAAAAATATTTATAAAAAAAGAGAATCATTTTTGATTCTCCTTTATTTTACCTTTTTTCTATCAAATATTGCATCTATTGAAAATGGTTTATAGATTGTTGTTAAAGCATATAAAGTCGTTGTTGATATTAATCGTTTGCCAGTTTCATAATCTGAATAAGAACTATGAGCAATATTTAATCTTTTACATACTTCTGTCTGCGTCATATTATTAGCTTTTCTTAATGCTTTTAAATTTTTTGCAATATTATCAAGATTAACAATAATCTTCTCATATTTTTGATTATGTTTTGTAAGTCCATATAAATAATCTAAACTAAAATTAAAATAATTAGCGTAAATAATCAGTCTTGCTAAAGGAATTGTATCATTTCCGTTCTCCCAACCAGAAACAGTTGTAAAATGAACACTAAATAATTTGGCAATATCTTTCTGCTTAATATCTAGTGATTCACGACTTTCTCTTAACTTCTCAACAATCATTAATATCACCAAAATAATTATTCCATTTAAAATTAATCGAATTCGATTTCTATGGGATATACGAAAAAACAGTAAAATAATTATTAAACAGTTATTATAAACAAATTCTGAAATTATTTATTACTTTTAAAGAATATTGTTGAGTTATCTATTTTTTGATATAATAAATACTGAAAAGGTGAGAAGTTCTATGGCTCGAATTCTAGATATAGATGTCAAATATAAAATTGTAATTTTGACTCTAATCATTATTTTCTTTTTAATTGTGGCTGCCGCTTTAGTTGGCAGTAAAATTAAAGATTTTTTTAGTGATGAAGGTCCAGTTGCTATTGTATCTAATGAAGGGGATTTAATTATAAACTATGTCGATGGTCAAGATATTAACTTTATTGATAATAAAACCCATGAATATAAAGTAACTATTACCAATACTTCTGTTGATAGAGTATACTATTCACTATATTTAAATGACGTAAATACCAACAATATTAAAGTAAAAATAAAAGATTATAGTGGTAATGTTATCGATGAAGTAACCACTAAATCTAATACAGTTAAACTATTAAACTTATTTACCATTGAAGGCGAAGATACTGTTCGTTTTACTATTGAAATAGCTAATAATACTATTATCAATTTTAAAGGAACCATAAAAGTTGAAAATGAATCATTATCAACTAATTCCTTTGATGATCTTATCTTACTTAACAATACTATTAATAGTCCTCAAACTCGTATTGGTAATGAAATAGCCACTCTTAATGAAGGGCTAATTAGTTCTAGTGATAATAAAGGAACAACTTACTATTTTAGAGGTAATATTGATAATAACTATGTTAGATTAGGTGATTTATTATTTAGAATAGTTAGAATAAACGGTGATGGTTCAGTTAGACTTGTTTTAAACGATGTCTTAGAAAACGAATATCCTTATAACACTAATACATTAAGTAATTATCAAGATTTAGCTTTATTACAAGAAGCATCTATCATTAATACTCTAAATACTTGGCTTGATACTAAATTAAAAAATTATGACGCTTATTTAGCTAGTAGTGATTTCTGTACTGATAATAACTTTACTTATAACTTTAATAATTTAAATTATTCACGTTCTTATGAACGAATATTTGTTGATACAGCGCCAGATTTATATTGTAATGCTACAATCTATACTGGCAAAGTAGGTCTTCTAAGTGTCGATGAAGTAGTCCTTGCTGGTGCTTACAAAAATACGCCTAATCAATCTTATTATTTATATAATAAAGATATTGAAGGTAGTTATATTACTAGTAGTAGTTACTTTATAAATCAAGACAACAATGTATCTATGATAAACGTTACTAAAGATGGTGCTATAGGTGATGGAACCCTAGTATCTACTAATACTTATATTAGACCAGTTATTAATATTAATACTGATGCTAAAATAAAAGGCGATGGAACTATTGAAAATCCATATATAATTGTTTCTTAAACATGAATCGAGGTGATAGTTATGTTCTTACTTGATAATGTAAATAATAGTAATCCTATTATCTACATCTTATTTGCTTTATTGTTTGTTGTCATTATTTCTATCTTATTACTTTTATATCTTCAAAACAAAGAAATAAATAATAACGTCAGTCAAACATCACAACCAAATAATATCAGTCCTGATAGCAATAACAATATCACCCAATTAAATGATAGTCCTACTGATTTACAAAATTTAAGTAAAGAACTAGAACAATTACCAAAAGAGCATAATGTTGATTATACAGAGTATGAAATAGAGCAGGAAAAAACGGCAATCATAAGTTATGATGAATTAGTAAAACAGTCCCAAAATGAACAAGAAATAAATAATACTATTGTTAGTAATCATAATTATCATAATGAATATCAACATGAAGAGGATTTCCTAGCTCAATTAAAACAATTAAAAAATAGTTTAAATTAAGAGGGTAGTTATGAAAAAAGAAGATAAAAAAGTAAATACTTATATTTTTGAATATAAAATGGGTTATATAACCTTTATATCACTTATCTTATTTATAATACCTGTTTTACTTACTTGGGCTTACTATAAATTAAGTAATACTACATTAAATATTAATATTATAGAATCATCAAGTTTACTTGATTGTATTGTAATCTGCGTATTAATGTTTTTATGGATGATTCTTCATGAAATAATTCATGGTATAGCTTATCATTTAAATGGTGCTAAAAACGAAAATATTACCTTTGGTGCTGCTTTAGAAAAAGGTGTATTTTATTGTAAATGTGGTGAATTTATTAATAAGAAAAATATTATCATTTCTTTATTATCACCATTTATGATAATCGGTGTTATAACTCTAATAATTGGTTGGTTAATTAATTCCTTTCTATTAATTGCTTTATCTGTAATTAATATTTCCGGCGCAGCTGGGGATTTAGCCATGTTTGGTTTCTTTATTAAACAAGATAATAATCTTCAATTTAAAGAACTAGGTGATTCCACAACTTTCTGTTTAAAAACTAAAGATGACTTAAGTACTAAAAAATACTTAAGTGTCAAACTAAAAAAAGTAGTTACTGATGATAAAGAAATAACTGAAGAAAAAGCTAAAAAAGTGACAATTTCCAAGACTAGCTGGTTATTTTTTATCTTCTTTGGCCTTATCATTTTAATTGATGCCATCCTTGCTATTTTTGTAAAATAGACTAATCATTTGCGATTAGTTTTATTTGTGTTATAATTTAAAACCGGGTGATGTTTATGAAATTTAGTATTATTACATTTGGTTGTAAAGTTAATTCTTATGAATCTGAATATATGAAAGAACAACTTTTAAAAAGCCATTACGTTTATAATGACGACTACAAAACTAGTGACATTGTTATTATAAATACTTGTAGCGTTACTAATACAGCTGATAATAAATGTAAGAAAATGATTCGTGACGTTAGAAGAGATAATAACCAAGCTATTTTAATGGTTTGTGGTTGTACCGCTGAAAACAAACGCGAAACTCTAAATGATTTAGATATCGATATTTTAATTGGTAATAAAGAAAAATCTCTTGTTGTTAAACTAATCGAAGACTATAAATTAAATAATGAAAAATATGTTAAATTTTATAATACTCGTCATCTTGAATTTGAAAATATGCAAGTTGCTGAATTTAACGATTTAACTAGAGCTTACGTTAAAATCCAAGATGGTTGTAATAACTATTGTGCTTACTGTATTATTCCTTATGTAAGAGGAAGTATTAGAAGTAAAGAATTTTCTGAAGTCATTAAAGAAGTTAAAGATCTTGTTAATATAGGTCATAAAGAAATTGTCTTTACAGGTATTAATACTGGTGCCTATGGCAAAGAAACAGGTCAATATGATCTAACTGATTTAATAAGAGAAGTATCTAAAATACCTTCTTTAGAAAGAATCAGAATCTCTAGTATTGAAATAACGGAAATAACCGATAAATTTATTGAAGAACTGCAAAACAATCCTAAACTTTGTGGTCATTTACATGTTTCTCTACAATCAGGTAGTGCGCGAATTTTAAAACTAATGAATCGTAAATATACTAAAGAAGAATACTTAACTAAAATTAATAAGATAAGAGCAGCTCGTCCTAATATTAATCTTACCACAGATGTTATAGTTGGTTTTCCTGGTGAAACTGAAGAAGATTTTAAAGAATGTATTGAGTTTTGTCAAAAAGTTCGTTTTAGTAAAATTCATGTTTTCCCTTATAGTATAAGAGAAGGGACTAAAGCCGCTACTATGCCTAACCAAATACCAAACAATATCAAAAAAGAACGTGCTCGTCACCTAATTAAAATCGATGAAGAACTACAATTAGCATATAACCAAGAATTTATTAACCAAGAAGTAAAAGTCTTAATAGAAGAAGTTAATAATGGAGTGTCAACTGGTCATACCGAAAATTTCTTAAAAGTTATAATTAATGAAGCATTAAAACCAAATCAAAGCTACGATGCTTTAGTAACTGAAGCTCATGTCAGTGACGTCTTAGCAATATTGAAATAATAAGAAAAATATTATATAATTTGAATAATAGATGAAAGCGTGTGATATTATGGAAAATCCAGATAATAGGGAAATTAACTTTGTATACACAAAAAGATATCCTTTAACTGAAAGAGTCTTACAAAATATTTGTGATTCTATAAAAAGAAAGTATGGCTTAGAAGTAGGTAGAGTCGAAGAAAATGAAAATGGCTATGTTTTTTATTCAAAACATGGTTATACTATCGGTGATATTTCCTATAACCCTCAAGCTGGTCACTATAATGAATTTTATTTTCATAACGGTGTAATTGAAAATGAAACAATTGCTCATCGTCAAGAAATTCGTGATGAAAGAAGTCGTAAGTTTAAACTGCAAAGAAGAAAAACCCTTTGGCGTTTAACTGCTGCTGCTATAGCTTTTTTCGTTGCTATTGGTATATTTAAAGCCTTACCTAAAAATCCTCCAGCTAAAGATCCAATTCCTATTGTTGAACAACATTTAAACACTATTGATAGTGCTGATGATTTAATTCTTGTTTCATGGGCCAACTACGCAATTGGCGAAATAAGTAGTAAAGCAGAAAAGAGTAGTTATGATTATGTTCATACCCAAAGAAATGAATTATATGAAGCGTTTACTCAAGTTATGATTAATTACTATAATTATGTTGATCAAATAGAATCTGGTTTACCACAAGAAATTGTCGGATCGCTAATCGAAAAATATCACAAAGAATTTAGAAATGCTGCCGCCGCTTACAATGAAGCTATCAAAAAAAGTATGTTTTCTGAAGAAGTATTTTCTCAATCTCCATATGCTGATGCCGCTATATTAACTCAAGCAGGTCAAAATCTTGGTAAAGGCAAATACGAAGGTGAATTAGTTGATCAAAACAATAAAGTTATTCTTGATGATACTGATGCTAATTATACAATATTTATTCAAGCAACTGATACCAACAACAATTATAGTATTGATAATCTTCCAGAAGATGCTGTTATCTATAATAACGAAGTCTATGTATCTGAAGATTATCTTAATGGAATCAACCCATCAAGCCCTGGAATGAAATAAAAATTATAGAAGGTTAATCCTTCTTTTTATATTCCTCAATAAAACATTTTGACACTTATTTTTAAGTGTAGTATATTAATAATAGGATGTGATTACATGGCAGGAAATACAGTTTCTATGGAAGATTATTTAAAAGCACGTGAAGCTAGTATTGCTGAAGAACAGCAAAAAGAAAATAATCAAAAAATATATCGTAAAGGTTATCGCAAAGGTTTTAACAAAGGACATTTTGAAGGCTTAAAAAAAGGCTTTATTGCTGGAGCTATTGCGACTATTTTATTAAGTGGCACTCTAGTATTAGGTTATAATGGTGTTAAAGGATTTGTTGAAGACATTAATACTTCAAATGTTTCCGTTGAATATGGATACAATGCTGTAAGAAGTGGTACGCGTCCAGCTCAAGAACCTGGCGCTTATTGGTATGATTATTATGATATCGCTAGTGAATACGATAGTGAAAACATGGATTTTGATTCATTCGTTTATGGCGCCTTTAATAAAATTGGTTGGAATAAAAGTAGTACTTTAAACTGTATGAATCATTTATTTTCTGATTTACACCAACTAGGTTATACAGAATATTCCAGTTTTGATAGCTATTGTTCTGCTAAAGGTGCTTGTAAAGTTGTTGATGGCAAACTAGTAGTTGATACTGATAAATATAAAGAAATCATTATTGATTATATTCAAACATTAAATGAACTTGAAGAAAAACAACAAGAAGTAGAAAGCTTTAAACAAGGTAAGTAGGTGTGAAATGGAAGATTTAGAATATATAACATTAGAAAATGGTATTGATTATTTTATTATTGATGAAATAACTGAAAATAATACAACATACTTATATTTAACTAATGAAAATGATGAAAAAGATTTTTGTATTCGTAAAATGGGTCAAGATAATGAAGTTCTAAAATTAGATAATGCTAACGAATTTGATAAAGCCTTACTTTACTTTACTAAAAAACATCAAAATGACAATTAAAAAAAGCGAAAAAATATTCGCTTTTTATAATGGTATGTGATAAAATAAAAAAAGGTGATACTTACTATGGAATGCATAAGAGGAAAATTTAAGCAAATGATTTTTGAATCAGATAATGGTTATAAAGTCGGTCTCTTTAGAATTAAAGAAGCTTCAAAAGGCCTATCTGAATATGAAAATAAAACCATTACTTTTACTGGTTATTTTGCTAATTTAAATAATGAAGATTACTACAAGTTAACTGGTAATTATATTTTTAATGAAAGATATGGTAATCAATTTCAAGTTTCATCTTATGAAAGAGAAGAACCTAAAGGTAAAGATGCTGTCATTGATTTTCTATCTAGTTCCTTAGTTAAAGGTTGTGGTGAAAAAACTGCCACTGCTATTGTTGAAACTCTTGGTGAAGATGCCTTATCTTTAATAAAAAATGATTTTCAAGAACTTCTAAAAGTTCCTGGTATTTCTGAAGTAAAAGCTAAAAGAATATATAATTCAATAGTTAAGTATCAAAGTACTGATGAAATAATCGTTAAACTTAAAAAATTAGGTTTTACAATCAATGAAGCTTTATCCATTTTAAATAAATGGGGTGAAAGTTCCCTAGAAATAGTTGATAAAAATATATATTCTTTAATCGATATTATTGATTTTAATAAATTAGATAAAGTCTTTCTTTCCATGAAAGAAGCTGATAGTCACGAACGTGTCTTAGCTTGTATTATTGAATCTTTTAAACGTTTAGGTTTTAAAAACGGTGATACTTATATTTATAAAGAAGAACTATTTAGTAATATTAGAAATGAATTTAAAATATTTATTACCGAAAGTGAACTCGATAATTACTTATTAGAACTTAGTCAAAAAAAAGAAATCATAATTAACGGCAATGACTTATTTTTAAAAGAATACTATGATTATGAGGAAGATATCGCCCTTAACTTAGAACTTATATCACGTCATTCTAAAACTAAAGTTGATAACTTTGATGCTTTAATGTCCGGCATTGAACTAGAATATGGTGTCAAATACAATTCTAATCAGAAAAAAGCGATTAAAAATGCTTTAACTAATCGTATAAGTATTATTACTGGTGGCCCTGGAACAGGTAAAACAACAATTATTAATTCCATCGTTAAACTATATATTCGCATTCATAATTTAAATTATAAAGATATCATCAACGAAATAGCTTTACTTGCGCCAACTGGTCGTGCTGCTAAAAAAATGAGTGATTCAACTGGTCTTGGAGCTATGACTATTCACCGTTACTTAAAATGGAATAAAGAAAAAAATGAATTTCAAATAAATGAATATAATAAAAACTATCATAAATTAATTATTGTTGATGAAACCAGTATGATAGATACCTATTTATTTGATTCTCTACTTAAAGGTATCGGCCATAATATTACCTTAGTTTTAGTCGGTGATGCTAACCAATTACCATCAGTTGGTCCTGGTTTAATTCTAAATGACTTAATTGATAGTGATATGTTTACTCATACTGTCTTAGAACAAATTTATCGTCAAAGTGATAACTCATATATTCCTATTTTAGCTAAAGAAATCAAAGAACATAACCTAAGAGAAGACTTTACGACTCAAACTGATGACTATAACTTCCTAAGAGCTAGTGGTTTAGCTATTAAAGAAATGATTCGACAAATCTGTTTAATGAGTAAAGAAAAAGGATTAACTGAAGAAGATATTCAAATTCTTGCTCCAATGTATAAAGGTGAAAATGGTATTGATAACTTAAACATCTTATTACAAGAAATCTTTAATCCAAAATCTAAAGATAAACATGAAGTAAAAGTAGGGGACATAATCTACCGTGAACATGATAAAGTCTTACAACTAGTAAATGATCCTGATAATAACATATTTAATGGTGATATTGGATATATTAGTAGTATAGGTACAATAATGAATCCTAAGAAAAAAGAAGTTTTTACTATAGATTTTGATGGTAATGAAGTTATCTATAGTAGAGAAGAATTAATTAATATTAAACATGCTTATGCGATATCAATTCATAAAAGCCAAGGATCCGAGTTTGCTCATGTTATCATGCCAATCTCTAAAAGTTATTATAAAATGTTATACAATAAACTAATCTATACTGGTGTTTCTCGTGCTAAAAAGAGTTTAGTTTTAATTGGTGAAATCGAAAGCTTTTTACAAGCAACTAATAATGATTATTCCACTAATCGTAAAACTTATTTAAAAACCCAATTAGTGAATAAATTCTTAAATAATGACCATAATACCTTATAGAGGTGAAATTAAATGAAAAAAATGTTAAAAGATAACTCTAATATCATGGTCATCGTCGGCGCTAGTATGGTGTCAATGGCGGCTGGCTTAATGCTTGGTTGTTTAAAAGAAAAAATGAAAAATATGGACACATGTTGTATCATAGATGAAATGTAGGACCTATTATTAGGTCCTTTTTCCAAGGTGATATATGAAAATTGACAAACTTAAAGAACTAGTCTTACTTTTAATAGCAGTTATCTTAAGCCTTTTTATCATTAAATACTTAAAAATAATTCCTATACTAAAAACTCTTATCTGTCTTTTAATTCCTTTATTTATTGGCTTTATTTATGCCTGGTTATTAAATCCTTTAATCAATAAATTAAGTAAAAATCATAAACGTAACTTCATTTGTATCGCTTTATTCTTATCTATCATATTACTTATCTTCTTCTTTTTTTATTTACTAATTCCTACTATCTATCAAGAAATAAGTGAATTAAGTACTATCTTGCCATCATTTTTTAAAATTCTTGTTAGTAAAATAAATAATTTAGGATTACGAACATATTTAGATAAAATTTTAAACTTTTTACTGGATAAAATTCCTTTATATTTAGTTAATTTAGTTAAAAATCTCTTTAAATATCTAGGTATTACCATCATTGGTTTAATCTTAGGCCTTTATATCAGTATGGATTATGAAAAAATTATTCAAAATCTTAATAACCTTATTCCTAGTAAATTTCAATGTGTCTTTACCAATTTAACTAAAGACGTTAGTATCGAAGTTAGAAAATGTGTTAATGGCACTTTATTTGTTGCTTTTTGTGTCTTTCTAATGGATACAATTCTTTTTTTGCTAGTAGGTCTAGACGCTTCCTTACTTTTAGGTATCTTATGTGGTCTTACTGATTTAATTCCTTATATTGGTCCATATATCGGTGGTATTATCGCTGTCTGTGTTGGCTTTACCGAAAGTAAAACCTTAGGCATTATCACCATTATTATCTGCGTTGTTGTTCAAAGTATTGAAAACTATATCTTACAACCAGTTATCATGAGTAAAAGCATTAAAATAAGTCCTATCATCGTTATTATCGGTTTACTTCTATTTAGTAACCTCTTTGGTATTATTGGTATGATTCTAGCCACTCCCGTTATTGCCATTATTAAAGTTTGTTTAATTCACTTAAAAACTTCAATTGCAAAATGTCAATAAACTTCATCTTCTATATCACAATAATTCTTTACATTTTAAAAATAGTTTTATATAATTTATTTATTGAATTTGTTATTAATCGTTGATGAAGACAAAGTAATTTAAAATTCTTATAGAGACTTAGTGGTTGGTGGAAACTAAGAGAAGATTAAATGAAATAGCTACCTTCGGAGATTAAACGGGAGACCGTTATCATAAATTAAGTAAAATAAAGGATGGTACCGCATTATTTGCTCCTTGCAAGTAATGTGGTTTTTTATTTTGAAGGAGGTCATATGAGAATATTTTTAATAGCTGGTAAAGCTGGTAGTGGTAAAAACGAAGTTGCTCGTCTAATTAAAGAAAAATTATCTAATACAGTCATTACAAGCTTTAGCAAATACATTAAACTATTTGCTTTAGAACTATCTAATTGGGATGGCAAAGACGAAAACAAGCCACGTGAATTCTTACAAAATATGGGTGATACCTTACGAGCGGTTGATGAAAACTTTATGACTAATCGTTTATTAGAAGATATTAAAGTTTATGAACAAGTAGGAATCAAAAATATTGTTATATCTGATGTTCGCTTAGTCCATGAACTAGAGTATTTTACGCAAAATACTAATTATGAAGTAATAACTATTCGTGTTAATGCTCAAGAATTTAAACGAAATTTAACAGCCACTGAAAAACTACATCATACAGAATTAGAACTAGATAACTATGATAAATTTAATTATATAATTAATAATTCTTTTGATGAAAACTTAGCAAAAGATGTTGATAAAATATTGGAAGGAATGAAGTAAAATGAATTTAAAAGATTTATATATTAATTTTTTTATTGAAAAAGGCCATAAACAAATACCTAGTGCTCCAGTAGTACCTGAAAATGATCCATCAGTATTATTTAATACTGCTGGTATGCAACCACTAATCCCATATTTAATGGGTCAACCACATCCATATGGTACAAGATTAGTTGACTACCAAAAATGTGTTAGAACCAATGACTTAGATTCCGTTGGAGACGTTACACACCATACATTCTTTGAAATGTTAGGTAACTGGAGTTTAGGTGATTACTTTAAAGATGAAAGTATTGCTTGGAGCTTTGAATTTTTAACTGAACATTTAAATATTCCAGTAGAAAGATTAGGTGTAACTGTCTTTGCTGGTAACGATGATATCCCATTTGATGAAGTTAGTTATAATAAATGGTTAAGTTTAGGTATTCCTAAAGAAAGAATTGCTAAAACCGTCGAAGATAACTTCTGGATAGCTGGTGAAACCGGTCCATGTGGTGGTGATACCGAAATCTTCTATTTTAGAAGTAATGATGAAATACCAAAGAATTTTGATCCTGAAGATAGTAGATGGGTAGAAATATGGAATAATGTCTTCATGCAATATCATAAAGATAGTAATGGTGTTGTTACTGAACTACCTAAGAAAAATGTTGATACCGGTATGGGCGTTGAAAGAACTACTGCTATTTTAGAAGGTGTTAATGATAACTACCTATCAAGTATTTGGAAAGATGTTATCGAACTAATTAGTCAAATAGCTAATGTTCCATATGAAGGTCATGAAAAGAGTATGCGAATTATCGCTGACCACTTAAGAACTGCTGTCTTTATTTCTGCTGATCCTGCTGGTATTAAACCATCTAATACAGATCAAGGTTATATCTTAAGAAGATTAATTAGAAGAGCTATTCGTCATGCTAAAACATTAGGTATTGATATTAATAGTGATTGGGAAGAACAAATAGCTAAATTACTACTAGATAAATATAAAAAATACTATAAAGAATTAGAAGATAACTATAATGTTGTTTTAGAAGTATTAAAGAATGAAAAAGTTAAATTTGGTCGTACATTAGAAAAAGGTTTAAGAGAATTTGAAAAAGTAGCTAAAGATAATAAAGATATTGATGGTGAGACAGCTTTCCATCTATTTGATACTTATGGATTCCCATTGGAATTAACTATTGAACTAGCTAGTGAACGAAACTTAAAAGTTGATGAAGAAGGATATCGTGCTAAATTTATGGAACATCAAGAAAAATCTCGTACTGCTTCTGCTGGTAAATTCAAAGGTGGTTTAGCTGGTAATAGTGAAGTAGAAACTAGATATCATACGGCAACGCACTTACTTAATGCTGCTCTAAAAGTTGTAGTTGGTCCTGATGTACATCAAAAAGGTTCTAATATAACTGACGAAAGAATGAGATTTGACTTTAGTTGTGACCATAAACTAAGTGATGAAGAAAAGAAACGTGCAGAAGACCTAGTAAATGAATGGATAAGTGAAGGAATCCCTGTAACAGTTGAAGAAATGCCTAAAGAAGAAGCTATTAAAAGTGGTGCTGAATGTATGTTTATTGAAAAATATCCTGATATAGTAACTGTTTATAGTATTGGTGATATTTCTAAAGAATTATGTGGTGGACCACATGTTAAAAACACTAATGAATTAGGTCATTTTAGAATCATCAAAGAAGAAGCATCATCTGCAGGTGTTAGAAGAATTAAAGGAGTATTAGAGTAATAATACTTCTTTTTTATGCCATAAAATAAAAACTTTCAAGAAAAAAAAGGAAATAAGCTTCGAGTAGCGAATAATTATAGTGAAAGGAGGTATATACCTTATGAAAATAGAAAACCCATTTGTTCCTTTAACCTATGATAAATTATTTAAATCTTTATGGTTAATAGGTAGTAAAGGAACAAGAAACTATTTTAATCGCCTTATTAGCAATATTGTTAACTTCGATATTAGTAGTTTTATCTTAATACCTAATGAACTTCCTATTAAAAGAAAAGATAGTAAAGGTAATATAGTTGATATCTTATTAGAATCACCAGATAAAAAGATTAAGATTAATATTGAATTAAATCCTAAGTATAATAAAGGACTTAGTAATCGTAATGAATCATATCTATATAAGATAGCCGGAGAATACTATGCTAAAGATAATCAAACAAGTTATATCGATAAAATAAAAGTTATTCAAGTAAACTTAAATAACTTCTATTCTAAAGATAGGAAAGAGATAGGAGTATCAGAGTATACAATGAAAGATAGAAAGAATAATCTAGATTTAGATAGTATTAAGATAATTAATATTTATATACCAATATTATCTAACTTGTGCTATAATCAAGATATGGAAAAACAATTAGATTATGTGATGTTTGATGCAAGTAGTTTTAAAGAGATGGCGATATATGCTAAAGGAAATAAAGAAAGGGAGAGTGTTATGAAAGACATGGAGAAAATCGTAAATCAATATAAAGCTATGCAAAGAGAATACGAAGAAGAAAAATACTTAAAAGATGTATTAGAAGCTGATTTAAAAGAAGCAAAAGAAGATGGCATTAAAGAAGGCATTAAAAAAGGTAAACAAGACGGTATAAATAGTATTATCAATAAACTAATATCAAGTGGAATGACTAAAGAAGAATTATCTAAACGACTTAGTATGCCAATACTATAGAAGGTTAATCCTTCTTTTTTTAATCCTTAATTTGCACTATGTGCAATATTACTATCAGTAGTTACTGTTAGTGCAGAATGTGATTTACCTGCAGATGGTAAGACTGCTAAAACTGGCGAATGTGTAGCTGAAGTTAATAATGTTGGTTTCAGGAACATGGGTGATGCTTGGACAGTTGCTTACAGAGACGGTGGTACATTTAAACTTTATGCTGACACAGGTATAGATTCAGGTACTAGAAACATTACTGAAAACTTAGTTATTGACTTAAACAGTCATAAACTTACAGTTGGTAGTACAGCTGCTGCTGGAATAACAGTAAAAGCTGATGCATCTTTAACTGTTAAGAATGGTGAAGTAGCTATGTATTCTGGTGCTGGTAACGACACTTTTACAGTTGAAAAAGGTGCTAGATTAAATTTAGCTTCATTAAAAGTAAATAATAATACTTTTGCTCATTCATTAGTTAATAATGCTGGTACTTTAGATGTAGCTAGTGATGTTGTTACTACTTTAAAAGCTGGTGCTTTAGTAACAGTTGCAAAAGCAAACTCAACTACAACATTAGCAGGTACACATGATGTAAAAACTATATTAACTGTTGCTACTACTGGTGATGCAGTTAGTAATACAAATCCAGCATCTACAGTAAGTGTTAGAGGTACTTATACTACTGCTGCTGAAGCTTTAACTATTACTAATGGCGTTAAAGTTAATGTTAATGCTAATATTGAAAGTGCCGCTGCTGTTGCAAGAGTCAATAATGCTGAATTAACTGTTGATGGTGGTAGTTTAACTGCTAAAACAAATGCTGCTCTTATCGTTAATGGTACTACAGAAGATACTAAATTAACTGTAAATGGCGGAACAATTACTGCTAAAGAAGCTACTGGTACTGGTTATGCATTATGGTTAGCTAATCCTAAAGCTATTGTTAAAGTAACTGATGGTACTTTCAATAGTGGAAAAGATGTTAAAGCTGCTATTAATTTAGTTGGTGCATATACTGAAACTGACAAAGATACTAAAGAAACTCATGTAGTTTCTACAATTAAAGGTATTTTAACAGGTGGTAGATATTTAAATAATATTATTGCTAAAATCGAAAATTCCGATCATGGAACTGTAGATGTTTCAGAAGAATTAGTTGCAGAAGGTTACACAGTAAAAGAAGAAGGTAACTACAAAGTAGTAGTTTCAACAAAAGCAGAAGATGATAAGAAACCTGCTGCTAAACCAGAAGAACAAGCTCCAAACACATATGATGCAGGTCTTGTATATATGGGATTAGCATTAAGTGCAATCGGTGCAAGTGTTGTTTCTGTTAGAAAATTAAGAAATAACTAATTATTTATAAAAATATTCAATAAAAAAAAGGAAATCAGCTTTCAATCGCGAATAATTAGAGTGAAGGGAGTAGATTAGCTATGAGGTAAAAAATAATTAACACAAAATAATTAAGGAGGGTTTTAAATGAAAAAAATATTAAATTTATTTATTTTATTTTTATCTTTAATTTCCATTAGGATTATTGTTAACGCCGAAACTTTTAGAGCCACCGACTTGATTGAGGATATTTATATTAGTCGTGTTCATAATGGCAAGGATGATCCATTTTACGGTCAATATATCGAAGATAGTAAAGGAAACATTGTTTATTGCCTTGAGCCATATGTTAATTTAGTAGATGACGATCCTTCATATAGTGAAGTAGGCGATGTAAATAATTATACTAGACTAAATAAAGCTCAGATTAGAAGAATATCTCTTTTAGCTTATTATGGTTATGGCTATAATAATCGTACTAGTAGTGATTGGTATATTGTTACTCAATTTCTAATCTGGCAAACCGTTGAACCAGATAGTGATATTTATTTTACGGATACTAAAGGTGGAAATCGTATTACTAAATTTACTACCGAAATAAGTGCTTTGGAAAAAGATGTTGAAAACCATGATAAAAAGCCATCATTTGTTAAAGATTATACTGTTAACTTAAATGAGAGTTTAGATATTAATGCTTTAAATAGTAATGACTATGAAATTGTTAGCAATAGCTATGATAATGACTTAAGTAATGGCTTTCATTTAAGTAAAGTAACTAAAAGTGGCAGTATTGTTTTTAAAAAGAAAAGTAACCACTATCAAAATAAAATCGCTATATATGATAGCCTTGCCAACCAAGATTTATTAAAACCAGGTAATATTGATAATGATTCCTATACTATCAATATTAACGTTACTAAAGGTGATATAACTCTAGATATCCAAAAAGATACTTCAGTTTATACGGTTGAAAGTGATTTTTCGAATACTTGTTATGAAATAAGAACCAAAAGCGGCGACTTAGTCGAAAAAGTTTGTGCTCAAGATGAAATGATATATAAAACATTAGATTTACCATATGGTGATTATGTTGTTAAACAAGTTAGTTTTGGTATCGGTTATAAAGAAGATACTAAGACCTATGACGTTACCATAAACAAGAAGAATGAACATCCTAAAGTTACTTTAGAAAATCTTCTTATCAGAAATACTATCGAAATTATCAAGTACGCTTGTCGAAGTAATGTTTGTGCTTACGAAAGAGGAGCAGCCTTTGCTATTATCGATAAACTAGGTAATAATGTTGATACCATTGAAACAAGTAATTTAGGTTATGCAAGTATTACTATAGGTTATGGTACTTATACCGTTGAACAAGTCGCAACAAATGAAGATTATACTTTAGCTGAAAGTTATCAAGAAAAAATAGTTGATGAAACTTCAGAACATAAAAGAACATTATATAACTATTATAAAGAGCCAGAACCTGAGCCAGAACCTGAACCAACACCAGAACCTGAACCTGAGCCTGAACCTGAACCAACTCCAGAACCTGAACCAGAACCAACAGTTGATGAAATCAATCCCCCAATTACCGGAATTGTATGTTATGATCCATTAATTGCTGGCTTTGCTCTTACTCTAATATTAAAGAAAATAAAAAGATAAAAATAATTAATTAAGCTTTACTAGATAATAGTAAAGTTTTTTTTAATTGATTTTCCAAAATTTAAAGGATTATTTGCTCAAAAATGCCAAAATGTGATAAAATATTCACGAATTTTGAAGTTTTTTGCAAAAAATTCACGAAAAAAAAAGGAAATCGACTAGTTACCTATAATAATTATATATGAGGGGTGATTTTATGGCTTTTGTTAGTAATGATGAAATTAACAGCATTCGTGCTAAAGCAGACATCGTTTCTATCATTGGTAGTTATATCCCTCTAACTCAACGAGGCAAGAACTATATTGGTGTTTGTCCCTTCCACGATGATCATTCACCAAGTATGAGTGTTTCTAGTGAAAAGCAAATATATAAATGTTTCTCCTGTGGAGCCACTGGTAATGTTTTTACTTTTGTTCAAGAATATGAAAACGTTTCTTTTCTTGAAGCTGTTAAAATTGTTGCTGATAAGTGTGGCATGAATTTTTCGGTCGATACCTTAAGTAGTCATAGCTCAAAATCTTTTAAAGAAGAATACGAGATAATGGAACTAAGTCAAAAGTATTATCAAAATAATCTTCGTACCAATTCTGGTAAAGAAGCCTTAACTTATTTAAAAGAGCGCGGCATAAATGATGAAATTATTAAAGAATTTGGTATTGGTTTAAGCTTAGATACCAGTGATACTTTGTATAACTTATTAAAGAAGAAAGGCTATGACCAAAAGAAATTAGCTGATATTGGGTTAATAAATATCATTAACGATAAAACTTATGACATGTTTAGTCGTCGTATTACTTTCCCCTTATGGGATAAGGATGGTAACATTGTTGGTTTTAGTGCTCGTATCTATCGTGGTGAAAAAGATGTTTCCAAATACATGAATAGTCGTGAATCAAAACTATTTAAAAAAGGTGAAACATTATACAATTATCATAATGCTAAAGATGCGGCCAAAAGAGAAAAGCAAATTATTGTTGTTGAAGGTTTTATGGATGCGATTCGTATTTCATCAATTGGTCTTAAAAATGTTGTTGCTCTTCAAGGTACAGCAATGACTCAAGAGCAGATTAATCTTTTAAAGAAATTACGTGTTAAAGTAATTCTTTGTTTAGATAACGATAATGCTGGAGAAACTGCCACTGTTAATAATGGTGAAGAATTAGAAAAGAACAACATTGAAACTTACGTTATCCGCTTAAGCGGTGAAAAAGATCCTGATGAGTATATCTTAGCTAATGGCAAAGAAGCTTTTATTCAAAATGTTTCTGAGCCTCTTACGTTCTTTGAATTTAAAATAAACTATTTAAAACAAAATAAAGACTTAAATAATATAACTGATTTAACGGCTTATATTAATGACGTCTTAAAAGATTTAGCGAGTAATGATGATGCTATTCTTCGTGAACTTACCTTAACTAAGATGAGTAAAGAATATGATATTTCTCTAGATGTCTTAAAAAGTAAGTTAGAACTCTTAGCCCCAGTTAAAGTAAAAGAGCCAAAAGAAAAAGTTGAAAAAAAAGTTATCAAAAAAGATTCATATATAATTGGGATGGAAAAAATTCTTTATTTTATGATGAATGGGGAAGAATATATAAAAGAGTATCAAAAGAAATTAGGTTTCTTTAGTGATAGCTTATATCGTGAGATAGCCAATGAAATAGTTTATTTTTTAGAAAATAATCAGAAAATTACTGTAGCTGATTTCATTACTTATATTAATGATAAAGAAAATATAAAAGACAAGGTAATGGAAATTGTTAATGATTCAGTTAATGATGAAGTAACAATTGAAGCTATGGATGAATATATATTAGCACTTAATAAAATAATGACTAAAAACGAAATAAAACGTTTAAAAGAATTAATGAAAAAAGAGCTAGATGTGGATAAAAAGATGAAGTTAGCAGCTCAGATTGCCGAATTAAAAAAAGAGGAAGTGTAGATATGGTAGAAATTAAAAGTTTTGAAGAAAGAAAAAAAGAACTAGTTGAATTAGGACAAAAGAATAATAATATTTTAACTTTTGAACAATTAGCTGAAAGTTTAAAAGGCTTAGATATTGATAATGATTCCTTAGATGATTTATATAATCTATTAATGGAAAATGGTATCGAAGTTGTTGCTGAAGGTAGTGATGGCGAAGGACCTAAGATGGACATGGAAGAAGAAAACCTTGTTCTATCTGATGAAGAAATTACTAAAGATATCAATATTAATGATCCGGTTCGTATGTACTTAAAAGAAATAGGTCGTATTAGTCTTTTAAGTTCTGAAGAAGAATTAGATTTATCTGTTAGAATTGCTAATGGTGAAGAAGATGCTAAAAACATTTTAGCTGAGTCTAACTTACGTTTAGTTGTTTCAATTGCTAAAAGATATGTTGGTCGTGGTTTACTATTTCTAGATTTAATTCAAGAAGGTAATATCGGCCTTATGAAAGCTGTTGATAAATTTGATTATGGTAAAGGTTATAAGTTTAGTACTTATGCTACATGGTGGATAAGACAAGCTATAACAAGAGCCTTAGCTGACCAAGCGAGAACTATCAGAGTTCCAGTTCATATGGTTGAAACAATTAATAAAATGGCTCGTGTTCAACGTCAAATGACTCTTGAATTAAATAGAGAACCAAGTGAAGAAGAATTAGCTGATAAAATGGGTATCTCAGTTGATAAAGTTAGAGAAGTCATGAAAATAAGTCAAGATCCAGTATCTTTAGATACTCCAATTGGTGAAGAAGATGATTCTCATTTAGGCGACTTTATTAAAGATGAAAGAAGTATGAGCCCTGAAGAATATGCTACTAACGAAATCTTAAAAGAAGAAATTAAAAATGTTTTAATGACTCTTCAAGAAAGAGAACAAGAAGTTCTAGAATTACGTTTTGGTTTAGTTGATGGAACTAGTCATACTCTTGAAGAAGTAGGTAAGAAATTTAATGTTACCAGAGAAAGAATAAGACAAATCGAAGCTAAAGCCTTAAGAAAACTAAGACATCCATCTCGTGCTAAAAAATTAAAAGACTTCTTAAGTGACTAAGTTAAGTAAAAGATTACATACTTTAGCCGAATTTGTCTGTGAAAATGATCAAGTAGTTGATATTGGCTGTGATCATGGCTATTTAAGTATTTATTTAAAAGAAAATAAATTAGTTAAAGACATTATTGCTAGTGATATTAATCCTAATGCTTTACAAAGTGCCATTACTAATATTAAAAATAGTAAACTTAAAATAAAAACTGTTTTAAGTGATGGCCTAGATAATATTGATGTTAAAAAAATTAATACGTTAATTATTTCTGGTATGGGCACAGCTACTATATTACATATTCTAGGTAATCAAGAAAAATTAAAAAATATCAATAAATTAATTATTCAATCCAATAATGATTACCATATCTTACGTCAAGAATTAAATAATAAAGGTTATTACCTTAAAGATGAAAAATATATTTATGATAAAAAGAAATGGTATGTAACATCTTTATTTGTTAAAAGTCCGCAAAAAAATACCAAGACCGAAATTGCTTACGGATTATTGAATAATCAAGAATATAATAAATATTTAATTAATCAAGTAAAACAAATTATCAAAAAAATACCATTTATTAAACTAGATATCAAAGTAAAAAGATATTATCAATTATGGCAACTAAAAAAAGCTATTTCAACTACGAAATAACTTTTTTTATTGAAAGAATGTTGGCATATTAATTTGTTTATAAGGCTGTTGCTTATTAACTACTTGCTTAACTTGTTTATTATTGCCAACTTTAATACTTTGGAGATTACTTAAAATTTTACTAGAATTAGCAATTAGTGGTTTAACTTGTTTATACAATGGAATCATTTGATTCGCGATATTTAATGTTTTAGATAAACCACTTACAATACTTAAAAGGGAGAAATTATTATACATCAGTACCACCAATATATTATATGAATAGTAATTACTTTTTATTAATAATATGTTATAATTTTATAATAATAGGGGTTAGAAAAGGTGATACAATGCTAATAGATGTCTATACTATAATCTTATTATTTTTTGTTGGCCTTGTATCTGGTTACATTTGTACTATCTTTTCTTTAAAACTACCTTTAAAGAAAAAAGAATATGTTAATGCTTGTGATAATTGTAATCATAAGTACAAATGGTATGAACTAATTCCTTTGTATTCCTATGTAATTAATCATGGCAAATGTCCATACTGTCATCAGCACATTTCTCTTTTATATCCTATATTAACTTTTATTTCAGGTTTATTATTTACTTTATCTTACATCTTTTATGGTTTTAGCTATGAAATGCTTATTACAATAATTTTAAGTTTGTTGCTAATTAGTATATACGTTAGTGATTTTAAATACTATGTTATTTTAGATGAACCACTAATTATTTCATCTATCTTAATTTTACTCTTTAAAGCTATCTTTTTCGGTTTTAAAACCTTTTTAATATCCTTATGTAGTGGTTTATTAATCTTTCTTTTTATGATAATAATTCGTGCTTTAGGTAACAAGATTTTTAAGCAGGATTCAATTGGTGGTGGTGATATCAAACTAGCCATGTTTTTTGGCTTTGTCTTAGGTGTTAGATTAAGTATTATCTCTTTGGTAATTGGTTCTTTTTTAGCATTTCCTGTCGCTGTATATTACACTTTATCGAAAATAAATAAAGAAATACCTTTTGGTCCATTTCTTATTACTGGTTTATATTTAGTCTTTATTTTTATGGAACCTATCAAATCCTTTTTAACTATTATTTTCAAATAAAAAAGAGCTTTCAAAAGCTCTTTTAAAAATTATTAACATACGAATTATCATAACTAAATGAGTCATCGTCATCATCATTATCATCATCGTCTTTTTGAATAACAATTGGTGTTGGTTCAGGAGCAGGAGTAGGGGCGATTTCTTCAACTTTAATATCTTCAACTTTTATGCCTTCATCCTTAGGTTCTTCGACTTTAACTTCTTCAACTTTTTGTTCTTCATTTTTAACAGTAATTGGCGTAGGTTCACTTTCCGTGACTGTCTTTTCTTTAGTTTCTTCTTTTTTAGCTAATAATTGTTTTTCAATTAGTTTTAATGCTTGTTGAAGTAATTCATTATCATTTATAAGATCTTTTTCCTTGGCTGTTTCTTCTTTCTTTTCTTGATCTATAGCATTATCTTTTTCTTGTTTTATTTCCTCTTTATTTTCAATATTTTTTTCTTGTTGTTCTTTCTTTTCTTCTTGTGGTTTATCTTGTTGTTCATCATGTTTTTCTTCTTTATTGTCAATTACAGGTTCTTCTTGAATTTTTTCACTATCATCTTTCTTTTCTTCCTTCTTATTATCTTTATCTTTTTCTTTATCATTTATATCGTTTTTATTATCATTAGTTTCCTTGTCTTTTTTTTCTTTGTCTGAACCTTCTTCAGTTTTCTCTTTAGTAACTATATCTTTTTTCTCTTTATTAACTTTTTCTTCTTTATCAACTTTTTCTTTTTTATCAACTTTTTCTTCATCTTCTTTATGCTCATCGTTAATCTGAGTATCATCGTCATCTACTTCTTTACCTAGTAGTAAATCTTTTATTTTTTTATCATCACAACCTAAATCAGTCTTTACATCAATTGCTTTAACGGCTTCTTCAAAAGAAGTATCACCATTTACAACCTTTTTAAAAGCATCTTTAACAATCGATTCATTTTCACTATAAATAATATTGTATATTAAATCTTCATTACGATGATTAGAAATAGCTTGACGTAACTCATCACTTATATTAACTACTTCAACAACTGGTAATTGATCAATATATCCATCTTGGCATTCTTCGCAACCTTTAGGTACATATATTTCTTCAACCTCTTCACCTAATACTTCTTTGATAATTTTCTTTTCATATTCACTAGCTTGTTTCTTTTCACGACAAGTAGGGCATAATTTTTTTACTAATCGTTGGGAAATAATTCCATCTAAATTAGATCCTAATAAATAGTTTTCAACATCCATATTTAGTAAAGACTTTATTGTTGTAAAAGCTGTTTTAGTATGCATTGTTGATATAACTAAATGTCCTGAAATAGAAGAACGTAAAGCTGTACGAACTGTTTCATCATCAATTAATTCATTAATCGCAATAACATCAGGATCTGAAAGTAAAATTGATTTTAAAATACTATTATATGTAATTCCACGTTCGTTATTAATCTGGACTTGATTAACTTTAGGTAATTTCATTTTAATAGGATTTTCTACTGATATAATATTAACTGGTTTTTTACTTAACTCTTGCAATATGGCATACATTGAAGTAGTTTTACCAGATGAATTTGTTCCTGTAATTAAAATAATTCCATCAGAATCATTTAACATTGTCATAATTTTATCGATATTTTCTTTTTCAAAACCTAGACTATCTAAGCTCTTTAAGTTTCTTGCATAATTAGATAGGTGAACGACAATCTTTTCTCCATCAACGACTGGGATTGTTGCTGTACGCATATTATGGGTTCTACTACTTAATTCAAAATTAATCGCTCCAATTTGGGGAATTATTGCTTCGGTAATATTCATTCCTGAAAGAATTTTAATTCTTGTTAAAATATTCGTTTTAACATTTTCTGGAGCCGTTGTATATTCAACTAAGTCACCATTAATTCTAAATCTAATAACTAACTTGTTTGGTTCAGGGTCAAAATGAATATCAGATGCTTTCATCTTAATCGCATCAGTTAGAATACTTTTTACAATACTTACGGTAGCTTCCTTTTCATAATTAAACTCATGTAATGCCATAATACCAATCCTCTTTATTCTTATATAATTATAACGTATTTACTATTTTTACTCAATAAAATTTTATTGCTTTTAAATTTCTAATGCTTTATAATACTTTTAAGTACGTTGAACAAGAGGAGTATTCTATTTAGAAGTTAAAGAGAGTTCTTGGTTGGTGGAAAAGAATATGGAAAATAGAAGAAGGTTGCTTGGGAGTAAATCGTTAATATGCGTTAAATATTATAAGGGTATAACAATAGTTATAAATTAAGGTGGTACCGCGGGTTTTACTCGTCCTTAAGTTATAACTATTTTTTATTTTTTAAAAAGGGTGATAACATGCTTGATGAATTTAAACAATATGTTAGTAATTATGACTTAACTAATCCTAAAATCAAATTAAAATATAATCATTCGATGCGAGTGATGAAACTAGCTAGTAAATATGCTAAATTATTAAACTTTAATGCTGAAGATATCAAGCTAGCTACCATCATCGGTTTATTACACGATATCGGTCGTTTCAAACAAGCTCGAGTCTACGATAGCTTTTCTGATAAAGATACAGTCGATCATGCTGATTTAAGTGTCGAAGAATTATTTACTAAAGGCAAGATTAAATCGTTTTGTAACCAAGAAGAGTGGTATCCAATTATTAAAACAGCTATTAAATATCACAATAAATTTGAGTTACCCGAAACAACTGATGAACGAACTTTAAAACATGTTAAATTGATTAAAGATGTTGATAAACTAGATATTATGTTTATGTATAGTATCCCTGACGAATGGCACTTCGAAAGTAGTGATGAAGAAATGTCTAAAGAAGTCATAGATGCCATCGAAAAACATCAACTAGTAAATAGATTATTTTGTCGTAATGTTAACGATCGTCTTTGTACACAGTATGCTTTTGCTTTTGAAATATACAATGACATTTGTCTAGCGGAGTACAAAAAGAATTATCTTGTTTATAACGAAATCGTTAATCAAAATCATCTTTTTGATGATATCCATAAAATAGTATTAAATTATTTAAATGAGAGGATTGAAGAATATGAAAGAAATAGAAACTAAATATGATCATAAAAAAATTGAAAAAAATAAATATGAAAATTGGAAAAATAAAGGTTACTTTAATTGTGGAGATAAAAGCAAAGATCCATTTTGTATTGTTATTCCGCCACCAAATGTTACTGGTAAATTACATTTAGGTCACGCTCTAGACGTTTCCATCCAAGATATTATTATTCGTTATAAAAGAATGCAAGGCTTTGACTGCTTATGGTTACCAGGTATGGACCATGCCGCTATAGCTACTGAAGCTAAAGTAGTTAAAAAATTAAAAGAACAAGGTATTGATAAATACGAATATGGCCGTGAAAAATTCCTAGAAGCTTGTTGGGATTGGACTCATGAATATGGTGGAAGTATTAGAGACCAATGGGCTAAAGTAGGTATCTCTGTTGATTATAATAAGGAACGTTTTACTTTAGATGAAGGTTTAAATAAAGCTGTTACTAAAGTTTTCGTTGATTACTATAATGAAGGTATTATCTATCGTGGTGAGAAAATAATTAACTGGGATCCAGAAGCCCAAACTGCTTTATCTAACGAAGAAGTAATTTATAAAGATGTTCCTGGTGCTTTCTACCATTTAAAATATTATATTGAAGGTACTGATGAATACTTAGATGTTGCTACAACTCGTCCTGAAACTTTATTTGGTGATACTGCTGTTGCTGTTAATGAAAGTGATGAAAGATATAAAAAGTATGTTGGTAAAAATGTTATTTTACCAATTGTTGGTAAACCAATACCTGTTATTACTGATGAACATGCTGATCCTGAATTTGGTACTGGTGTTGTTAAAATAACTCCAGCTCATGATCCTAACGACTTTGAAGTCGGTAATCGTCATAATCTAGAACGTATAATTGTTATGAATCCTGATGGTACAATGAACTCTAATGCTGGTAAATATCAAGGTATGAGCCGTGAAATGTGCCGTGAAGAATTATTAAAAGACCTAGAAAAAGAAGGATTATTAATTAGTATTGAAAAAATGACTCACTCAGTCGGCCATAGTGAAAGAACTGGTGTTATGGTTGAACCATATCTATCAAAACAATGGTTTGTTAAAATGGGTGATTTAGCTAAACACGTTTTAGAAACTCAAAAGAAAAAGAATGAAAAAGTTAATTTTGTTCCTCCACGTTTTGAAAAAATCTTAAATCACTGGATGGAAATATCTTATGACTGGTGTATATCTCGTCAATTATGGTGGGGCCATCGTATTCCAGCTTGGTATCGTGATGATGAAATATATGTTGGAATGGAAGCTCCAGAAGGTAATGGTTGGGTTCAAGATGAAGATGTTCTAGATACTTGGTTTAGTAGTGCTTTATGGCCATTTAGTACTTTAGGTTGGCCAGAAAAAACTGAAGATATGGCAAGATACTATCCTAACGATGTTTTAGTTACCGCTTATGATATTATCTTCTTCTGGGTAGCGAGAATGGTTTTCCAAGCTGAACATGTTACTGGTGTAAGACCATTTAAAGATTGTATTATTCATGGTCTTATTCGTGCTAAAGATGGTCGTAAAATGTCTAAATCTTTAGGTAATGGTGTTGACCCAATGGATTTAATCGATGAATATGGTGCTGATGCTTTAAGATACTATCTTGCAACTGATGTTGCTATGGGTACTGACTTAAGATTTGACCAAGATAAAGTAGCTAGTACTTGGAATTTCATTAATAAACTATGGAATGCTTCAAGATTCGTTTTACTTAATATTGAAGATTTAAAAGAATTAACTTTTACTAATTTAACTGATGCCGATAAATGGATTTTAACTAAATATGAAGAAAATTTAAAAAGAACTATCAAACATATGGATAAATACGAACTTAACTTAGTTGGTGCTGAAAACTACAACTTCATTTGGGAAGACTTCTGTAGTAATTACATTGAATTTGCTAAATTCAACTTAGATAGTCAAACAACTAAGAGTGTTTTATATACTGTTTTAACTGGTATTCTTAAAATAATGCATCCATTTATGCCATTTGTTACTGAAGAAATATATAGTATGTTACCATTTAAAGATAGCGAATCAATTATGATTAGTGAATATCCAAAATATGATAAGACTAAAGTATTTACTAAAGTAAAAAAAGAAATCGACGTAGTAATTGAATATATATCTTATTTTAGAAATAAAAAAGCTGAAAATAACATAAGTAGTGATTTTGAAGTAATAACTGATATTGATAATGAATTAATCTTAAAAATGTTAAAATTAACTGATAAAATAGTTAAAGATAGTAAATTAACTGGTCGTTTAGAAGTATCGTTAGATCAATATAAAGCAACTATTTGCTTTGACGATTCTAAACAAAAGGGCGAAGAACTAGATAATTTAACTAAAGAACAAGAAAGTTTAGAAAATTCTATCAATCGAAGAAAAAAATTACTTGCTAACGAAAATTACGTTGCTAAAGCTCCAGCTAATATCGTTAATCAAGAAAAAGAAAATCTTGCTCGTGAAGAAGAAAGATTACAACTTGTTTTAGATAGATTAAAAAATCTTAAATAGAAGCTAAAAAATAGCTTCTTTTTAATTTAATTTATTAATTTACTGAATTTGTGCTATAATAAAACCTTATTTGTGAAAAAAAGAGGGTGATTAGATGGATTTAATTGAAAAAACTAAAGCTTTTGCCAGTAATCGACCAGAAGCTCTAGGAGTCTTCTGTTATGGCTCTGGTGTTTTTAAACAAGATTCATATTTACCATCTGATACTCCTCAAATAGACATGTTATTTGTTGTTAAAGATATGAAAAAATGGCATTTAGAAAATATGAAGATGAATAGAAAAGACTATCCTTTAACTGGTAAACTATACATCAGATTTGCTCCTGCTAAAAGATTAAAAGGTTATAACAAAGTAACATATCTAAGCCATATTAAAGAAAATGGTAGTATGTTTAAATATGGTGTTAAAGAAGTTGATGATTTTATCGATGAACTAAATACTTGGTCAACTTTCTTTATGGCTGGTCGTTTTCAAAAACCTATTTTACCAATAAAATCAACTAATGAATTAGATGAAGCAATTAATTTAAATCGTGAAGCAGCCTTTTTAATTGCTACTTTATTTTGTGATGAAGTTACAACTAAAAAAGAAGTTCTTACTAAATTATGCAGTTTATCTTATATTGGCACGATTAGAATGCAAATTGCTGAAAATCCACGTAAAGTCGAAAATATTGTCAATGGTAACTATTTAGATTTATTAAAAGTTTATCGTAATTATCGTGATTATATCTTTATTAGTGAAGACGGAACTGTTTTAATTGATCGTGAAAAACAATTAAACTATATTACAATATTACCTAAATGTATCTTAGATTATTTTATTAATCATCACATTAGTTTTAATAATATTGATAGTATTAGAATTGGTATTATTGATTTCTTAAAAGAACATAACAAAAAAGAAGAAGCTCTTCAAATCCTTGAAGGTTTTGCTACCAATGGCTTATACCGTAGTACCTTATATATCAAAAAGAAATTAGAAAAGAAATTCAAAACTCAATAAAGAAATGGTATAATATTACTTAATGGTGATGTTATGGATATAAAGTATTATTCTATTACGGCCTTAAATAGAGCCATAAAAAACATGTTTGATAGTAAACCTGAGCTTAATAGGGTATATATTAAAGGTGAGATAAGTAACTTTAAGCATCATTCACGTGGTCATTTATATTTTACTTTAAAAGATGAAAATAGCCGTATTGCCGCTGTCATGTTTGCTTCTTCTGCCAGTAAAATGACCTTTGAACCAGAAGACGGAATGAAAGTCTTAGTTTGTGGTCGTGTTACTGTTTATGAAGCTACTGGTGGTTACCAAATATACGTTGAACAAATGGACTTAGATGGTATAGGTAACTTATATTTAGAATACGAAAAACTAAAGAAAAAGTTAGAAGCTCAAGGTCTATTTAGTCCTGAACATAAAAAGCCAATTCCTAAGTTTCCTAAAAAGATTGGTATTATAACGGCTCCAACTGGTGCTGCTATAAGAGATATTCTTAGTACCATTAAACGTCGTTACCCGCTATGTGAAACAATTTTATTTCCTGCTTTAGTTCAAGGAGTAGGGGCTAAAGAGAGCATTGTTGAACAAATTAATCGTGCCCAAGACTTTGACTTAGATGTTATTATCTGTGGTCGTGGTGGTGGATCAATTGAAGATTTATGGGCTTTTAACGAAGAATGTGTCGCTCATGCTATTTACGATTCTAAAATTCCTATTATTAGTGCCGTAGGTCACGAAATAGATTTTACGATTGCTGACTTTGTCGCTGATTTACGCGCTCCAACTCCAACCGGTGCTGCCGAAATGGCTGTTCCTAACTTAGTTGATTTAAAAACATTAATTGTTCAATATACAATCAGACTTAATGAAGTTATTAAAGGTATTATTAACTTTAACAACAAACGATTAGATAATATAAAGAATTCTTATATTCTTAAAAATCCAATGGCTTTATATGAAGTTAAAGAACAAAAACTAGATCATTATATCGATCAATTAAATAAACGTATCATCAATATAATAAATGAATATAAAATTAGAATAGATAATATTAAAAAAGCTTATGTTTTAAAAAATCCTTTAGCATCATACGATATCAAAAGAGAAAAAATAGGTAATTACCAAAAAATTCTTAATCAAACAATTATTAATAAGATTTCTACAGATAAACATCAATTTGAACTATTAATCAATAAATTAGATTTATTAAATCCTTTAAATATTTTAAGTAAAGGTTACAGTTTAGTTACGGTTGATGGCGTAACTATTAAAGATATAAATACTTTAAAAGTTAACGATGTCTTAGATATTAGAATGCATAAAGGTAATGTAAAGGCGATAGTAAAGGAGATAGATAAAAATGGCCAAGACAGTTGAAGAAAAAAACGAAAAAACATTTGAAGAAAATTTAACTGAATTAGAAAGTATAGTTAAAGAGTTAGAAGCAGGTAATGTCGATTTAGACCAAGCAATTGCTAAATATAGTGAAGCAATGAAACTTGCTAAATATGCTAGTGATAAATTAAATGCTGCTACTGAAAAAGTTAATTTGATTTTAAAAGAAAATGGCGTTTTAGAAGATTTTGAAATAGAAGAATAAATCTTCTTTTTTTATTATTTATGATATAATAACATTATAGATTATACGAGGTGTTGGTTATGAGTAAACGTCAAAAAAAGGAAATAGAAACCAAAGAAGAAATAGTTAATCCTGAAGATTTATTACTAGAAAATGAAAAGAAAGCCAAAAAAGGTGCTTTTTGGGATGAATTTAAAGCTTGTATTATTTTAGTTGTCATTATTTGTTCAGTAATCGCTGTCAGTTGCATTTGGTATATGGAAATTAAAAATAAAGAACAAGCTGATAAAGGCCAAGTTAGCGTTAACGACGAAAATGGTTATAAATATATCAGCTATGAAACAGAAGATGGCAATAGTCTAAAAGTCTTAGAAGATAAATACGTTATTTTATATGATGATACTTCCGTATTAAAAGTTATGGATTTAGACTTAAATACTATTTATGAAAACGAAGTAGCTTTTACTGATTATTATCTCGATGCTAATAAAGATTTATATTTCTGTAAGGAAGAGGAGATAGAAAACGGTAATGAAATAACTCTATATCGTTTAGAAAATAATGATTTAGCTGAAGTAAAAAAACTATCTCAAGCTAATACTTATTTTAGACCTATATATCTTGATATAGATAATAAAGAAACTATCCTTGGTTATGATGGTATATCAACAAGAGAAAATGAAGAAGATGATTTTAAAGAATATATATATTTACTTAATGGTAAAGAATATGAGTTAAAAAATATTTCCTTAGTATCAGATTATTCTCAATTAGCTGTTACTGATCCAATTTATCTTCAAAATAATAAGTATGCTATCTATATTAACGAAGCAGGTAAGTATGGTGTATATAATGTTGTTGATAACGCTAAAGTAATTGATGCTTCTTATGATGTTTTATATCGTGATAAAAACAATAATAACTTTGTTGCTATCAAAAATAATAAAGCTGGAATCATCGATTCAAGTTTAAGAAAAATAGTTGATTATAATTATGACTTTATCGATGTTAATGACGGTTATTACATTGTTGGTAAAAACGATAAATTAGCTTTAATGGATGATAAATATAAATTAGTTACTAATTTTGTCTTTGATTTTCAAGATAATGAAGATAATGGTTACTTATATCATGAATGTTGTGGTAACTATAATACCTTTACTTCTTATCATCTTAATGATAAATACTTACTAGTTACTAATGTTAATGAATCTGAAGAAGCAGTTAAATATAATAAAAATGAAGCTTATTTAATCGATTCTACTGGTAAATATGAAACTATACCTGAAAATAAAATTGAAGTCGATTTTTCCAATAATATAATTTGGTTATATAATTCTGATAATAAAGAGTACACATTCTATGACTTAGACTTTAAAGAATTATATAAGATTAATTTTAAAGACTATGATTATGATCAAGAACCAACTTTCAAGATATCTTATGGTACATTATCAACTAATTTCTTAAATAGTAATCTATATTACAATATAAAAACTGGTGAAAAATTAGACAAAGCTCTAGACTATGAAGAAAAAATCTTAGACGATATTGTCTTTAAAATGAATGGTGAAAATCAAGAAACTAAAGTATATTTAAAAGATAAAGAAATCTTTAAGTATAAATATAATAATGATGAAGAAAACGAAGATAATAAATTATTTACTCAAATTGCTGATGACCGAGTAATTTATGCGGATAATCATACTTATTTCACAATAAGAAAAGATGAATAATCATCTTTTTTTTATTAGTGTTTTATGATATGATTTTTATTGAAGTGATTAAATATATGGATAATACAAAAAAAACACAATATACCATTATAACAATAGTTGTCCTACTTTTATTAGTCGTTATTGCTCTAACAATACTATTTATTATTAATGCTAGTCAAACTGATAGTATAAAAGTAAAAATAAATCAAATATATCTTTCAGATTATAATTTAAAACCAATGGGTGATTACTTCATCGGTTCTTATAATAACGATAAAATTAGTGTCATTATAAACAAACAAGGCGAAGAAGTATACAAAAGTATTGAAGATATTTCATATAACCATATTTATAGGTTAAAAGATGATAACTATTTAATCTATTATCAAGATAATAATAACCTTAATGTCTATATTTTCGATGGAGAAAATATAAAAGAATTATATCAATTAAATGATGTTAAAAACCTTAAACCTCTTATTTATAAAAATTCTTATCAAGAATATATCGTTGGTTTTGTAGGTATTAATGATAATGATACTTATCTTTATAATATTAATGATGGACATATTGTAATTATTAAAAATGCTTTATTAGTCGGCGATAGCGTTGATGAAGATAAATACTATGTTCATAGTAATAAATACTTAATAATGAAAAATAATGATAACTTAATGGGAGCTGTCGATTACAATGGCTATGTTGTTATTCCTTATCAATATGCTAATATAATTAATACTTATAATGATTCTTTTATTATAGAAAATCAAAAACAGCAATATGGCATTATATCTAATAAAAATGAGGTCATAATTAAACCTAATTATAAAGTAATAGATTTATACGAAAATTATTATTTACTAGTTAATAAAAACAATAAACTAGCCATTTATAGTAAAGACTATAACGAAATAGTTGGCTTTAAAATGAAATATGATAGTTTACTAGATTATGATTTAAGAAGTAGTATGAATAGCTTACATTTATACAAAGCCGGTGGTCGTTTATTTATTGTTAATAACTATATGGAAGATGCCAATAAAACGGAATATGAAAATCATAATCTGTATATTATTAGCAATGGTAAAATAAACGAAACCATAACTCAACTAGGTTTTGACGTTAACAATATTATTTACCTATACGATAAAGCTTACAATTTAAAAATATATGATACTGATTTTAATTTATTATTTTCCGTTCAATTAAATGACGTAGAAAAAATCAACAATATAAACTTAGTATCTAATAATACTATCCAAATAAATTACACTTCAAACGATGAACAAGAAATTAATAAGTATTATAATCAAACCGGAGAAGAAGTAAATTTTGATCAAGGCAAACTAGTTTTAAGAAATGAAGAATATGTTGCTTATATCAAAGAAAGTGATGGTATTAAATCTTTAAATATTTTTGACAATAATGAAAATTTACTAGATAGTATTACTGGTCAAAGTATTACTGTTAAAGGCAACTTTGCCGTTGTTGATAAAGGTATCTATGAAATAGTTAAAAAGGAAAAATAAATTTTTCTTTTTTTTCTTGGTATTAATTGGTTTTATATTCTTTATATTCTTACCAATAATAATATTAGGTGATTCCAATGAAAAAAATCTTATGGTTAATAATCTTAATTTTTCCTTTAATCGTCTATGCCTATAGTGACTATATAATCCCTGGTGGTGAAACCTTAGGTATCGAAGTAAATAGTAAAGGTATTATGGTTATCGGTTTTTATAAAGTACAAGGTCATAATATTAATACCTTTTTAGAAATCGGTGATAAGATTACCAAAGTTAATAATGAAGAGGTAACATCAACGGAAAATTTAGTTAAACTTATTGATAAATATATGGTTAAGAACAAAGTCTTAATAACCTACGAAAGAGCCAATAAATCATATCAAGATAATTTAAAATTAGTTTTATCTAACGACACCTATCGAACAGGACTATATGTTAAAGGCAATGTTATTGGTATTGGTACTTTAACATATATTGATCCAGCTACTAAAGTATATGGTGTTTTAGGTCATAGTTTAAACTTAAGTGAAACAAATCAAAGAATTGATATTAGAACCGGTTATACTTACGCTGCCAAAGTAACCAGTTTTACTAGAAGTACCAATGGAAATCCTGGTAGTAAAAACGCTAATATTGATAAAAATCAAATTTTAGGTACAATTGAAAAAAATAGTAACTATGGTATTTTTGGCTTATATAATGAGATAGACTTAAATAAACAAAAACTCAAAGTAGCTTCATTAGATGAAGTATCATTAGGAAAAGCGTATATCTATACCACTAATGAAAATAACGAGACAAAACCATATGCTATTGAAATTCTTGAAATCAATCGCAATAATGATGAAAAAAACATTTATTTTGAAGTAACAGATAAAACTTTACTCGAAATGAGTGGTGGTATTGTTCAAGGCATGAGTGGTTCCCCAATTGTTCAAAATGATATGATAATCGGTGCTGTTACTAGAGTTCTAGTTGATGATGTAACTAACGGCTACGGTATAAGTATTATTAAAATGTTAGAAGAAGGGGACAATATTACCGAATAAAGACTTTTATAAGTCTTTTTTTTGACGTTAAGTAAAAATTAATTAATCCAGTTTCATTGCAGTAAATATTTAACTCTGCTATATTTAAAATAGGAGTTAGTATTAGTATATGAAACAAAAGAATGTTTTAAAATCAATTATTATCTGTTTAGTATTAATAATGTTAATACTTTCTTTTGCTTCAATAAATAATCGTAGCTATGCTCTAAAAGATTCAGAAGAAAATAAAAAATTCAATAATACAGTTGATCGAAAAATAAGTGACTTTTTGTCTTCTGCTCCTGGACCATCTTTTTATGTCGATTTATCATCAGAAGCCAAAAATATCATTTTAACTGAACCAGAAGTTATGAAAGAAGATCCTTCTTTAGAAATAAAAAAGAATAATCAAGTAAAAGGAACAGCTAAAAAGACAACTGCCAAAAAAGCCGTTGCTAAATATGAAACCAATGAAACTAGTTTAGGTATTGATGTTTCAACTTGGCAAGGTACAATCGATTGGAAAAAAGTAAAAGCCTCAGGTATTAACTTTGCTATGATTAGATGTGGCTTTAGAGGAATGGATTCTGGTAAAATAACTTTGGATTCATACTTTTTAAATAATATTAAAGGTGCTATTGCTAATAATATAAATGTTGGTGTTTACTTCTTTTCTATGGCTAAAAATAAAACTGAAGCTATTGAAGAAGCCAAATGGGTAATTAATTTGATTAAAGATTATGATATTTCATACCCTGTAGCTATTGATACTGAAATTTTTGATAAATATCGCTTAAAAGGTGTTAGTTATAGCACATTAACTAATAATGCCATTGCTTTTAGTGATTATGTTAAAAGTAAAGGTTATACACCTATGATTTATTCCTATGCTCGTGCATTTAATCAATACTTTGACACTGCTAAATTTAATAATTATCGTATCTGGCTTGCTCAATACAACGATGAAGCTACTTATAAAGGCCGTTATTATATGTGGCAATATACCAGTAGTGGTAGTGTACCAGGTATAAAAGGTCGAGTTGATATGAACGTTTCATATTTTAGTGTCACTAATGATGCTACTAAAAGAAGTATTGTTAATGGCGTTTATAAACCAGGTGATCTTGAAGAAATCGAATTTAAAGCAATCGATATGGATACTATTCTAACTAAAGATTCTTATCTAAGAATTAGCCCCTATACAACCATTCCTAATAAAGCTGGTACTTTAAACAAAGATACTAAAATAAAAGTAATTGGTCTTGGTAAAGAGTGGGTTAAAATATTATATGAAAATAATACTTATTATATAAACGATCCAAATTGTTTTGCTATGCAACTAGCTGAAGTCCCATTTACTGAGGTTAATTTAACCGTTAAAGTTACTAAACCAGTTCAAGTACTTTATAAACCATATGACTTCTTATGGGAAAATGAGTATAAAATGCTAAATATTGATGATGAAATAACCATTGTTGGTACTAATGATGAATATGTTAAAGTATTAATTGATGAAAAAGAATACTATATCGAAGACCTTGAATTTTATGATATTTTAAACGATAATATATATCATTCAAGTAGTTAAGACCAAAATGGTCTTTTTATTTGCTATTATTTTAAAGTTGTGATAGAATAAACGCCATTAAAGAGGGGGCTTTTGTATGGCAATAGAAATGGGAATCTTTAAAGAATATCAGGATACTATTAACGAAGTAAAAAACAATTTATTTCATTTATATGAAAAATATCATAATTGTCAATCACTATTAAACTATGATTATGCTAATGGCTTAGTAAGTGAACAAGAATATCGTCGTGCTAGACGTTTATCATTTATTACTTACGATAAATCGATTAATCCAAAATATATGTTAACTGAAGATGAAATAGCTTATATTAAATTCTACGCTGACTTAACTAATACCAATGAATTAAGTAATTATGTAATTAAAGACCAATTTGAAAAGAAACTAGATATTTTAAATCAAATAGGGGATACCATAAGAAGATTCTATATCTTAGACAATATTGATGAAAAAAGACGTAAAGATATGTTTCGTGTAATTGTAGAAAACTATTACAATCCATTAATTAAAGAAGATGAAACTGAAATTAATCGTTTAAAAACAGCTTTAGGTCCTAATTATTATGCTAGCTTAAAATATCATCAAATAAACGATAGATTACAAGCTAATATAAAAGAAAGAGATAGTTACTTTAAAACTTTAGAAAACTGTTCATACCAAGAATTCATGACTTTAGTAAGTAAATTCTATGATATTGATTTAAACATATATAAATGGTATAAACAAAGATTCATTAAAGAAGAATGTGAAAAAGAATTTACAACTACTGATCCTGAAAGTGAAGTCGATAAAGTTCAAACTATCATTGGTGATATGGCCGATAAAAATACAAGAATTTCTGATATTCATCAAGAAGTAGTCGAGATATCTTTATTACTTACTTCTTTAATTGGCGAGATAATAGGTGATAGTCTTGAACAAGAACGTCAAAACAAACCTTTATTTAAACGTAAAAGCAAAAGCAATAAAGAAGAATTACTAACAATATTTACATATTATATGAATTATCCTATCTTTAAAAAATTCTTAGAACAATTTAATCAAAATGAAGAATTTAATCTAACTAATACATTTAATCTTTATTTTGCTCATTACTATAACAATCGTCCTTACGTTAATCCTCATGAATTTAAACAGAAATTAATATTAGATGCTATAAACTATTTAAAACAAGAAATTGAAGAATTAACTAAACAAATGCAACAAGCTAAAGATTCTTTAAATAATACAACCGATAATTTAAAAGAACAGGTTAGTAATGTCAAAAGATATACTTCAATTAGAAAATATTATGATGAAAACGATAATAGCCTTAATACCATAGATAAACCATTGTTAGACTTAGGTTTTACTGAAGTAGAAATAAATAGAATATATGAAGATATAAAAATTTATATTACAAGTAACATAACTAGAGAATTATTAGATGGACCAAAATTAAATATGAAAGCAGGTAATTAATATGATAGATGAAAAAATGATAAATAGTGTAAAAAAGACCTTATCATTTTTAGAAGAACTAAATCAAAAAAATGATAGTGAATTAAAAGAAATAATCAAACAGAATAATTTAAGCGGTACTCATTTTGAACGTCAAGAAATGCTTGAACTTATTTTTAAACATTTTATAACAGGTGAAGATTTAAAGTATTATCAAAGATATCTTGATTATGCTAAAGCTCGTAATGCTGAAAAAATAGGTGTTACACTAGATAGTTTAAATGATTTAACTGGTGAAATTAATGGTATTTACCAAGCCCGAAAAATTTCTATTGACCTTAAGAATTCTGCTCAAAAAAGAATTGAAACGTTAAATAGAGTATTAATTAATGCTCCTTATATTAGAGCTAGTATTGCCTTTTCTCATGTTGAAAATCGTAAAGATAATTTTATTCACACAAGAACAATTGATGGCATGGGCCGTGCTAAATACACCGATGCCATCAGCGACATTCAAAGAAGTGGCTTTATTGTACGAGCATTAAAAGCCTCTAAAATGAAAAAGTTAAAAGCTGGTCTAGCTGAACATAATCAGACAAGTCTTCCTAATCTTGACAAAGCATATCAAGACTATACTGATGAAGTAAAAAAATATTGTGAAGTTTTAAGACAATTATTTTATGAATTTTTAGATAATATGACTATTCGTCGTGGAGCTTATATGTCTCATCGTCTATATGCTAAAATAGGTGTTAACTTAGATGAAGAAGATTTAGGCTTAAAAGAACCAAGTCCTGAAGAACTAGCTAATATTGATAAAGAAGAATTATATAAATCATTTATTGACTTTGCTAAATTACCATCTCTAGAAATATTACCTAGTGAATTATTTAAAGAAAAGTTAATCGAGTTTATTATTTATTATGATCAAACTATTGTAAATAGAGCTAACTATAAAATAAGTAATGCCAATAATACTGTCGCTCAATTATTTAATAAACAAAAGAGCATAGTAAGTGAATTAATAACTAGCAGAGATAATTATATTGGTAGTACAAGCTTTAATGAAGATGAAGAAGATACTTTTTCACTTGTATATACAGGTTTAGATAATAATTATAAAAAATAGAATGCTTAGCATTCTTTTTTTTTAAAATAAACTTTATTTATGTGTTATAATTATCTAAAGAATAGGGAGCGTATACTATGAACAAACATAAAACCTTAAAAATAGTTATGGGTATCATTATTATTGTATTACTTATTGGCTTGTCAGTATTAGCTTTTTACTTCGTTAAAGGTGGTAAAAATCCTATTCAGAATATAATTGATGGCTTTAAGAATGACAATGCTATCAATGATAATTATAATGGTATTTACGAATATAAAGAAGAACTTAATGGTTCTAAATTTATCTTTAACGGCTGTAACGTTAGCTCTATCAACTATTATATCTTAGTTATTAATGATGACTTTTATAGCTTTAAAAGCTCTTGTATGGGAACTTATCCTTTAGATGAGGGTAAAACTGAAAATTTATCTTTTTATGAAAATGAAACTAAAACCAACTATAAATTAACTTATAAAGATCATGAGTATTCTAGAAATCCTGCTCTTAATACTATAAGTACTAATAATAATATATCTAAATCAATTAGAGATATTGACTTAGATAATTATAGTCTTATTTTAAATGAAACCGAATTTGAAGGCAATTATTATAAAATATCAGCTAAAATAAAGAACCTATCTTCCGATTTATTCTTTGGCTTTGAAAAACTAGATGATAATACTTTCGATATTACGATAAATGGCTCAGCTGATACAGCTCTATACAAAAAAAATATTAAAAATTATGATAATCTGCCTACGTTTTATCCTTTCGGTAAAACTTTAGCTGTAATAGAACCTGGTAAAACAGATGATAATAATTTATTTGCTTATAAATTTAAAGCAATAAGTAGTAATGGTATTATCTATGATTTAGATAAAATGTTTCCCATTGTTGTTAATGGTGTAACTTTATCAACTAGTAATAGTATCTATGTTACTTATAATCGAGCATCACGTGATTTTACTTTATTAGTTGGTTATGACGATAAAATGTGTAATAAAGATAGTAAAGGAACTAATGTTACATACTATGAATTCCAAATAAAGTATGACTTTAATACTGGTGGTTTTAAAACCCCTGAATTCACCAAAATAGGTTATGAAAATGAAGGATGTAATTATGTCAATCGTCTAATAGGAGGTAATTAAATGGAAGCTATTATTACAATTTTAGGATTATGTATAACTTTTTTACCAGTTTTAGTATATTTTAATTATTTACTATCCCATGTTAGTAAAAAAACTCATTTTGACTATCACTTAGAACTTGTCAAAGATAAAAAAGGTCTATTTGGCGTTATAATTGCTTATGCTGAACGTATTATCCTAGGTTCACTTATCTGTTGCTTAGGTATAGCAATGAGTGATTTTTTCCAACACGAAAGCCTATTTATTGCTTGTATTGTTTTATTAGTTATTTATGTTATAGTCAAATATTTTGATGAAATAAATGAAAAATAAAAAAAGAAGATGATATCTTCTTTTTTATGTGCTATAATTTTATATAGTAGGGATTCAATACTATGGGGTGGTAGTTCGTGAAGTTTAAAGAAGAGTTTATCAAAGAGATTATAAAAAGAATTAAAGAAAATATGGATATTATTGAATCAAGTTTTAATTTAGCTAATATCGAGCTTAATAAAAGTAAACTTATTACTATCGAACCAATTGAATATCGTATATCCATCCTCCTTGAAAATGATCCTTATATATTTTTAAATAAACTTATATATGCCATTATAAATAAACAGGAAATTAAAGTTAGTAAAACTAACATTGCCTGTGAATTATTGTTAGAATTAGTAAACTTAGTTTTAGGTGAATTTAATCTAGAAAGGATTGGTAAAATTGCAAAATAATGTTAATTTTCGAAAAGAATTAATGATCGGTTATTTAGATACTTTAACTTCATTTGATTATAGCGAAGAATTTAATAGATTGTTTGCGCAAGCTGAGGACTATCTAAAAGAAATTGTTGCTACTACAACCAATCGTCATTTGCTTGAACAAGTTAGAAGAATAATTGCATATAAAGAACAAAAGAAAGAAATAACAATATAGAAGGTGATATAAATGAGATGTCCAAATTGTGGTGCCTTTCTTGACGATAATAAAACAGTTTGTACAATGTGTGGTGCAGCTATAAATAATAATAATAATAATAATAATAACCAAAATTTAGGATTTAACAATTTTAATAACAACACATTTAATCAAACTGGTGGCTTTGGCTCTAATAATTCATTTAATAATATGAACTCATTCAGTTCTAATGACACATTTAGTGGCAACCCTAATGCTAATCCTAGTTTTAGTACTGGTAGTGTCTTTAGTAGTGGTAACGCTAACCAAAGCATGTCTCAACGCCAAGCAGATTATGAAAATAAATTCAATAGTTACAAAGATATGGATTATAAAACCAATATTAAGAAAGAAGATAAAGATATTTTTGACTTCTTTTCTGAAAACAAAACTATTATTAAAATAGTCTCAGTTTTAGCTTTATTTGCTCTTTTAGGCTTTATTGGTTATAAATACTATCAACATAAATTAAAACCAGTTGAAGAAAAACCTATTTTACTTAACTTATATTTTGAAGTAGATTCAAGTTTACAACAAGTAGCTGGTAACTCCAACAGCACTCTTATTTATAATAAAAGTGGTGAAAAGGGAAGTGCTTGTTCTATTTCTATAACTTATGGCTCAAGTACTGAAGGAGATCATGTTAAAGAGTTTTTTCAAACTAAAAAAACTTCTCTAGATCCTGAACGTGATTCAAATACTAATGTTGTTGATGAACTAAAAATATTTACTGCTTCAGATAGTAGTATGACAATCAACGATACTCCATGGTATTATTTAAATATCTTCTATAAGCCAAGTGTTGAACAAGATCCTACTATACTAAAATATAAATACTTAACATCTACTCATAAAGGTTACTATTATGACATAGAACTAGTTAATAATAGTAATGATTCTGTTTGTAATGCTTCACTAGATAACTTTGCCAAATCCTTGAAATTCATTGATGAACAGGAGTGATTAAATGAAAAAGTGCCCAAAATGTGGAACAGTTTTAGATGATTCTAAAAAAACCTGTTATATGTGTGGTACTGTATTAACTAATAATTCTCCTTTAAATTTTGGTGAAACTTTTGATAGTCAAATAGGAGCGACTGTTACTAAAAGTCAAGACAACGTTTTTAATAATGTAGGTGGCATTAATCAAGATAATTTTCAAACATTTCAAAGTAGTGGAACAGCTAATATGTTTAAAGACCAATTCAATAGTCTAAATTCTCAACGCTATGATGAAAGAACTGCTCTGGAAAAAATTTTTTCGGATGATTCACGCTTTAAAAGTAAAGATGAATTAAATGCCCTGAGTAATCAACAACCACCCGTACCGAATAAAAATGAAAAGGGGAAAGGAATTAATACAGCTCCGAATCTACTGAATAATAATCAATTTGCTAAACCGGCTCCAGCTCAAAATAATCCTATTCCAAATAATCCAGTTCAACAAAAACCATTTAAACCCAACCCTCAACCAAATAATTCGCAAATTAATTGGGGCGACAATTTAAAAGATACTAATAAAAAAATTAAGTTTAATTTAAGTTTGACATTTATTTTTAACTTAGTTTCCTTTGTTCTATTTGTTGCTGTAATGCTTTTTGTTTATTTTAGTTATTTTAAGCCTAAAAAAGATGCCATAATTGAATTTGGTGGAATCGTATATTCCATTAATGATGAATTTATCCTAAAAAAAGACGATAACTTTAGTCGTTATTATACCAAAGGTGAAAATTGTACAATTAGTATTACTTACGGAACAACAAATGATGTTGATGGCTTTGTTGATAAGTATTTTGACGAAGTTAGACAATCTTATGAAACAATTGATGGCTATACAACATCAACTGAAGAACTAAAAATAGATGGTAATACATGGCAAGAATTAAATGTTATAAAACTTCAAGAAAACCCTTCTGGAACTGGTGGTTTTTCAACTAATACAAGGTTTAAATATATTGCGATGATATATAAAGGAACCTATTACGATATAAGATACGCCAACTTAGATGGTGATGGCACATGTTCAGCTTACTACGATTCATTTATTGAATCTATATCATTTCAAAAAGAAAAATAATTAAATAAGTACCTTTTGGTACTTTTTATTTTGTGATATACTAGTTTCAAGGAAGTGATACAATGAATCTAGAAGATATGTTAGAAAAAATAAAAAGACTAGAAAATGGGGGAAATGGCACTAATGTTGTCTGTTTTATTGTCGCTTTTGACTTACTTTATTTTTTAAAAGATAATGATGCTCGTGAAAGATTTATTTATGAATATTATAAAAACGATAATGGTATGTTCACAGCTAACTTAAAGAAAATATGCTATTACTGTGAATCTATACTCCTAGAAGATAATATTTATGATAATATGCTTAAATCAATTGAAATGGAAGTTCATCGTGAAGACTTAGTTAGTATGTATAATTATTATGATACAATGGACCGTATTGAAAAAGCTAATATAAGTACTAAGAATATGATTAGTGATGGTTTTAAAATAAGATTATTAAAAGATGTTTTTGATCGTAGTAATGAAGACTTTGTTAAACTAAATAATAACGTTAAAGATTTAAAAAATCGCTATGATCGTAATATGATTGATATTGTTTCAATAGTTGCTATCTTTATCGCTATAACTATTGGTATGGTAAGTGGTATTAGTTTTACTCTCCAAGCTTTTAATAACATTACTAGCTTAAATGCCGGAATTATTTGTTTAACGATTTCCTTAGTTGGGTTTGTTCTGTTTAATTTATTTTATGCTATCTTTATTTTTGTTAGCAAATTATGTGGTAAAGAATTTGATAAAAAAGGTAATTTTATTTTTGTCGATGTTGTATTTATCTTACTAATTGTCTTTTTTGCTAATATTGCTCTTTTTTAACAAAATAACCATAATTTATTTTATTTAAAATTTTTACGGTAGTATACACGGTAGCATACATTTTTCAATTTTAAAAATTTATATATTGCATTAATTGCCTATATATGCTATGATTAAATGGTCGATGGACCTCTAGCTCAGTTGGTTAGAGCATCCGGCTCATAACCGGGCGGTCGTAGGTTCGAGTCCTACGAGGTCCACCATTTATAATGCAGGTGTGGCGAAATTGGTAGACGCGCTAGACTTAGGATCTAGTTCCTTACGGAGTGGGGGTTCAAGTCCCTTCACCTGCACCATATTTGAATATTAACTCGATAATTCGAGTAAAATAGAAAAGGCCTTGTAAAAAGGTCTTTTTTATATTATCATAAATTCGTCATGTTAAGTTTAAACATGTTCTATTATAAAAAAAGGTGGTAAACAAAATGATTATTAATAAGTTTTTACAAACATTTTCTGAAGAATATACTAATTCAAAATCAATTGAAAAATTAAAAGAATTTACTCAAAAAACATTTCCTAGTGATGGAACTGATAAAATTTTTATTGGTTGTGTCCTTATAATGTTTAATAGTGGATTTACTGGCCCTAATGCAAGCCGTGAATATTTACTTTCAATAGTTAAAGCTGGTAAAGAATATCTTGGTGATAATAACTTACTATGTTTCTATGTTGAAAGAGTTAATACTGATAAAATGGTAGCCAAATACTTGAAAAATATAAAAGATGACTTGGCTTTTGATAAACATATCGATTTAATTATTGAATATCTCGAGCAATTTTCTTTTGATTTTAGCGCAGAAATAATGAAGAAATATGGTGAGAAAATCAAGAATATTGCCTCTAATAATTAAAATTATAATTTCATTTAAATTTGACTTGTTATGTGAGACATGGTAGTATAAATGCCATAAAAGAGGGGACAAAAAAGTGACTAAATTTTATTGTGCATCAAACAAAGATAAAGAATTAATTGAAAACTCAGTTAATTATCTATCTGCTTTAGTTTTTGGAATAAACAATCAAGAACAAATTGCTAAATTTAAAGAATTATTAGAAATTATGGTAAAACAAGTCAATATATTTCCACAAGGAACAACAACTGAGTATTTAAGCCATGCAACTCCAGGAGTTTGTCGTTTGGATACCAGTGACAATAAACTAATTATTGAAATGTTAGGTTATATTGGCGCAACAAGTGATCAATATGACTTTATTAAGCACGAAGGGGCTCATGAATTTTGCCATGCCTTTGCTGATATTTTACCATTAATCTTTTCTAGTCGTCCCAATGGTATTATAAAAGACGGTATTAAATGTGAAAACCATATGGGATTGATAAAAGAAAGTGATCCAACAACCGGTGAATTAGTCGGTCAACATCATTATGGTAAGATGTTTAATGAAACCATGATGGATATAATTACGACTATGGCTATAAACACTTTTGATAATCCTTATAGCCCAACAGTTGATGAAATTTTAACTACGAAGTATGATGAGTGGAATGATGCTACAACTGGTTATTCAATGTTTACTTCAATAACTAGACTAGCAATTGCCGCATTTTCTAACAATGGCAATGTAAATTATCAAAATGTTATTAATAATGGTGGAGATATATTTTCTCTTGTTACAGAAATGAATAATGGCGAAAGATATAGAGCCAACGACTTCTTATATGGTATCTTATTTGATCCATTACACATTGAATCTAAATTTGATAAATTCATGGGACAAGGAGCTTACAGAATATTTTGTGAATATTTAGATAGATTGTTTATGTCTTGTAAAAGAAAACAAGATATTCCTAGTGAAGAAATAAAACGTATTATGAATATCTTACCTGATTTCTTAAATAAAAAAATTGATTATTATTTAGAACATGGTCTTATTGATCCAGAAGGAGCTGTTAGAATTGTTAGTAATTTTAATGGAATATGGAATCAAATGCAATTAGAATACTCAGCTTACTTTAGCAATAATGATATCGAAGCAATACGTCTTAGAGCATCTCAAAATAATTCTTAATAACTTTTAAAGTGTATGCATTTAATACATACACTTTTTTTATGCTTTTTTATCTATAGTTTTACAATAGTAGTATAATAATAAATATAGGTGATAATATGAAAAATGTGAATAAAAGAGAAATTGTTAAAATGTTATTAAACCAAGATATAGACAAACAAAGTGAAGATGAATTATTAGACATGTTAGTTGATAATCCAATAAGTGTTGATGTAGATAAGATGGATGAAGAAAACATGACCATTGGTGATAAAATCGCTGATAAACTAACAGCAATAGCTGGTAGTTGGCATTTTATCATTGGTTTTTCTCTATTCTTAATCGGATGGATTGTTATAAATGGGGTTATTTTAGTTAATGCTCTTGATCCATTTCCTTTTATCTTATTAAATTTATTATTATCATGTATTGCTGCTTTACAAGCACCTGTAATTATGATGAGTCAAAATCGTCAAGCCAAAAAAGATAGTTTAAGAAACAAAAACGATTATAAAACTGACTTAAAAACCGAATTAATCATTGAAGAACTTCATGATAAAATAGATGAGATATTAAAAAGACAAAAAGACCTTGAAAAACAGATTAAAGAGTTAAATAATAACAAGTAACTCTTTTTATAATACTTTACATTTAGGCTTAAAATTATAAATTTTTAAAATTTACATAGGCTTTAAATAATGTTATCATTATGATAGAGGTGTAGGCTTATGAACAATGGAGATAATTTTAATTCTCAATTTAATAATCAAGTACCTAATAATAACTCAATTCCTACACGTTCTGTAACTAATAAGTTTTTTCCTGCTGATTTATTTAATAATAATATAAATGAAGTTAATTCCGAAACTTCTAATACTGCTAATAGTCAATTCATTAGTAGAACAACTTGGGGTGTTGGCAATAACAATAATAACAATAATCAATTAAATAATAGTCCAAGCATTTCTCAATCACCAGAAGTTTTGGATTTATTTGACGATAAAATTGAAACTTTAATGGATGGTGTTAATGGAACCACCTATAATCAAACTCCAGCGGCTCCTGTTCCTCAAGCCCCAATGCCACCACAACCAAATCCTCAACAATTTAATTACAATCAAAATAATATTAATCCTCGGCCAGTAAACCCTAATGTGAATCAAAATAATCCCAATCCAACCCCACCAAATCCTAATGACAATTATCAAAGTTGGATGAATTCTCAACCCCTTAGTATGGGTGGGCTAGGAGTAAATACGATAGTCGGTGAAGATGCGCCAAAAGAAATTGTGGAAAATAATCGTTTTATTCAACCACGTAACTACGAACCAGCAAGCAATAAAGCGGTAGAACCACCAGCTCCAGCAATTAACAGTGCTCCAAGTATATATAATAATTTTAATGAACAATATCCTGAGATTGATGAAGTAAAAGTAAGTAAAGAATATGTTGGTCCAGCTTTTACTAAAATTACTATGGCTCCATTTTCTTTCTATGCTTTATTATTTGGTGGTATATATTTTATTTACCGTAAATTATATGTTTTCGGTTTACTTGCTTTAGTTATTGAACTTGCTATTTTAATTATTGTCCCAACACCATTTTCCTTTATTGGTCTATTTATCTATCGTTTAATTCTTGCTTTAATTGTCAATCATTTATATATTGGTATTGTTAAGACCAGAGTTAAAATTCTTCATAAGCACAATATCAAAAAAAATCAATATGAATTATCAGTTATGGCTAAGAAAAAAGGTGGTACCAATTTCTTAATAGCTCTTTTAGCTACAATAGTTTATGGTCTAGCAGTCTTTATCATTGGTGTTTCACTTGATTATAAAGACCTACTTAATTTGTTGCCGGAAAATAATGAACCAGTTATCAACGAAGATAGTAAAGGAGTTACTGGTTATAATGGTGACCTAACTTACGAGGAATACAATATTGAAGATAACTTTAATATTACCATTCCTAAAGAATTTACTAAAGAAGGTCAAACATTTACTTATATATACAGAGTTCCATTACCAGTAGAAGAAGATGAACCCGAAAAAGATCAAAATCAATCTGATGACAAAAAAACCGAAAACGATTCTTCAAATCAAGAAGAAAAGCCAAAAGAAGAGAAACCAAAAGTAGAATATAGTAACAATAAATGTACTTTATCATTTAATGCTGTCAAAGGCTACAAAGATGAAAATGATTTAATTAAATCAATATCTTACTATTATACTCGTAGTGAGACTGAAGGTATTAATACTATAACCAATAACAATATTACATGGCAAACATTTACTTCTAGTAAAAACGACAATCAAATATATTTCCATGTTACTAAGAAAAACGATAAGATATTGTTATTTGAATATAAAATGGAATATGAAGATGATAACCATATCTGTGAAAATTTCTATCAAAGCATTTTCAATTCTATATCTTCTAAATAAAACCGATAATAATCGGTTTTTTAAGTCTAGTAAAAGTAAAGAGAATTTATAAATATAATATAAAGTGATATAATTTGAAAGAGGGATTAAAATGTTAAATCAAGATGAAATAAAAAAATATAATACATTTAGATATCAAAAATATGATCTTACATTCCAAGATAATACTATTAAAATAGTTTATACTTTTTCAATTGATAATTTATGTGAATTTAAGCCAAGTTTAGAAATACCATTTAGTAATAATAATCTTAATGAAGATTATCTTCATACTTTAGCTTTTAATATTGGAATGATTGAAGCTATTAGTTATTGGAAAAGTACTTGTGCCCCCAATTTTATTATTGAGTGTGGCTCATTAGACTCTCAACAACAAGCATTCTTTAAAAAAATATTTTATTATGGCTTAGGTGAATTTTTCTATGTTAATCATCTTCATCCATCTTATTCTAATTTTCTTCAATTTATTTGCCCTTCAACTAGTTCTAAGCCAAGTATTGATTATAATGGAGTAGGGGATATGATCGCTATTGGCGGCGGTAAAGACTCATGTGTTACCCTAAGTTTAATTAAAGGAACACCATTCATCATCAATCCTAAAAAAGTCATGCTTGATTGTGCCTATGCTGCTGGTTACGAAGATCATGATATTATTAAAATAAAAAGAACTATAGATCATAATTTATTAGATTTAAATAGTAAAGGTTATCTAAATGGTCATACACCATTTTCCGCCATGGTTGCTTTTGTTTCTTATTTAACAGCTTATTTGAATAATAAAAAAAATATTGTTTTATCTAATGAATCTAGTGCTAATGAAGCTAATGTAAAAGGGACTAAAGTTAATCACCAATATTCTAAATCTTTTGAATTTGAAAATGATTTTAACAACTATCAAAAAGAATATTTAGGTAATATAATTAATTATTTTTCTCTTCTAAGACCATTAACTGAATATCAAATTGGTATGTTATTTTCTAAATATCCTCAATATCACCAAATATTTAAAAGCTGTAATGTTGGAAGTAAAAGTGAACCATGGTGTTGGTGTGGTAAATGTGCTAAATGTTTATTTGTCTTTTCTTTACTAAGTCCTTTCTTGTATCCTAAAAAACTAGTAACAATCTTTGGCCAAGACTTATTTAATGATCAAAAACTATTACCTTTATTTAAAGAATTACTAGGTTATGAAAATGTTAAACCATTTGATTGTGTTGGGACATTTGAAGAAATCAATTATGCTATATATCAAACAATTAATAAACTAGATAAAAGTAATTTACCAATTCTTCTTAAATACTACTATGAAAACTATTATCATGATTTAAGTAATTTAGCTTTAGAAAATTATTGGAATAATGAACATAATTTAGATGAAAAATATATAAAATTAGTTAGGGATGCTATAAATGATCGATAAAATAATTCAAAAATTAAAAAACCAAAAAATAGCTATTTTAGGTTTTGGTCGCGAAGGTAAATCTACCTACAAATTTATTCGTAACTATTTAAAAGACGAACAAATAACTATCATCGACCAAGCCGATATTAAATCTTCTAATGAAGAGATGTTTATTAACGATAATCATGTTAACTTTATTAGTGGTGTAAACTATTTAGATAATTTAGAACAATATGACATTATTATTAAAAGTCCAGGTATATCTTTAAATAAAATAGATACAACTAAATTCTATCATAAGATTAGTTCCCAAATGGAACTTCTTCTTAGTGTTGCTAAAGATAAAGTTATTGGGGTAACTGGTACAAAAGGAAAAAGTACAACATCATCTTTAATATACGAAATCTTAAAAAAGAAATATAAAGTTTTATTAGCTGGTAATATTGGTAAACCAATCTTTGATTTAGACTTAAATGAAAATGTTGATTACTATGTTCTAGAGATGTCTTCTCATCAATTAGAATACTTAGATATCTCACCTAAAATAGGTATTATTTTAAATTTATTTCAAGACCATCTTGATCACGCATTATCTGTAAAACATTATCATGACATTAAAATGCGTATGTTTACTAACCAAGAAGCAAATGACTATAGTATCTATTGTTCATCAAATCCTAATCTTAATAAGAAAGTTCAAACTACTAAGTTAAAAGGTCACCTAATTTCCGTTGATATAACTGGTAAAGACCATAAATCTACAATTAAAATGATTGATGGTAAAGTCTATTACCACGATGAATTAGTCTTTACGAGAAATCTTGAAAGAAATATTCTTGGTGACCATAATCTTGAAAATATTATGGTTGCCTTTGTCGTTGGTAAATTACTTAATATTGCCAATGAAGATATCTTATCTGCTATTGCTTCTTTTAAGTCATTACCATATCGTATCGAATACATTAAAACTATTAAAGGTGTTAAATATTATGTTGATACATTAGCTACTATTCCTGAAGCTACTGAAGAAGCTCTAAAAGCTTTAACAGACGTTGATACCTTAATCTTTGGTGGGATGGATAGGGGTATTTCTTATACTGAGTTTATTACCTTCTTACAACATAGCCAAGTTAATAATTTTATTTGTATGCCTAAAACTGGTTATGACATCGGCCAAAAACTAAAGAATAAAAACGTTTATTACACTGAAACAATTGATGAAGCTGTTCAAACTGCCAAAAAAGTTACTAAAAAGGGTAAAAGCTGTATATTAAGTCCCGCTGCTGCTAGCTATGAATATTTTAAGAATTATCAAGAAAAAGGCGATCGTTTCAAAGAATTAGTTTTAAAATAAGTCAAAATTATGTTAAGATTTTTTAGAAATGTCAGTTTTTAATTAATTATAGATAACAAACAAAGACAAGCTTTGTCGAGAA
>CANQQV010000007.1 GCA_947626095.1 uncultured Bacilli bacterium | reverse complement strand
ATTTATCATAAGTTAAAGGAACAAATGGGTTTTCTATTTCCATAAGGTATATACCTCCTTTCACTATAATTATTCGCTACTCGAAGCTTATTTCCTTTTTTTTCTTGAATATTTTAATAAAATTGACAAGAAAAGATAGATTAGTATAATAGTAATAATTAAAAAAGGGCGATTACTATGGATAGAATTGATAAGTTTGAACAAGAGATGGAAAGTATTAATTATTATATTTCTAATCCTTTAGATTTTATATATGAGCGTATAGAAGATCCTACTTCAAGTGAAATAATAGAATGTTATAGATTTATATACTATAGTAATAAAATAGTAATTGAAAGACAAAGAGATTATTTAAAACAATTAGAAGATAAAATTAATGGTGTTAGACCTTTAGTTAGAGAACATACAGATATTGAAGTAGAAGAAAATAATGAAGAAGTAGTTAGAAAAAGAGAAAATAGGGATTTTAGTAATTTGGTAGAATATATTACTTATTGTAATTTTGATACGGAGTTAGATACTTATTTAGAAACTTTAAGTAAAGATGATATTGTTAGATTAAAAATATACTTTTTAAAAGAAATAAAACTTTATGAAGCAATTATTAAAGATACTGTTTTGGGAGATTATACGGCTGATATTAGTAGTTTACAGAGTGAATTGAGTGTTTATAAAGAAATATTAGAACATTTAAAAGATTTCTCTAAGAAAGAAGAAGTTTTAGAAAGTAAAGAAGTAGAGAATAGTAATATTATTATATTACCTTCTAAGAGAAGTTCTTATCTTTTAGAGGATATTAGAACATATGGAGAAAGAAGTAAAGAAATAAAGACAGCTTTTGATAAAATAGTAGAAGGTTATTTTTTAAAAACAAAGGATATAAAAGCAATAAGAGAAGCTAAAGAAAACTTATATGAATATTGTAATCCAAATGGGTTAAGAATATTATTCTTTGTTAAGAATAATTATGTCTTTATTGCTTCGTTATTCTTTAAAGATAAACAAAAAAGTACAAGAATAAGTGGTTATTATGATGATGCTCATAATAGATATTATAGTGCTTTTGACTATATAGTTAATAATCTAAATAATCCTGATTTTTATATAGAACAAGCTGAATTAGTTGGACAGATATATACTTATCTAGAAGCTAATATGGTTATTACTAAAAGGTTAGGTGATAAGAATGAGTGATTTAAGTAGAATTAGTTCAATAATTGAAAATGAATTAGTTGAGTTAAAATTAGTTTTATTAGAAGAGGGCGAAGATCAAATTAGACCTTATGTTGATGAAATAGCTAAAAAAGCAAATGGTGTTAATAAAACCGATTTAATTCAAATAGAAAATTACAAAATATTTTTAACTTATTTTTATTTAACTAATAGTATTTATTTATCTTTTGATGAAACTTATGAAATGGTGTTAGAAAATAAGGATAGTATTAATAGTTGGAGTTTTAATACGGATGGAAAATTGTTAGTAGAATTATTTAATTCTTTAGATAACGAAGGTAAGGTAATTGATAATAAAGCTTATGAATGTATGACTAAACTTAATCTAAACCCTTTATTAATTAATTATAATTTGAAAACTGCTTGTTTGGTAATGATTGATTTCTTAAAGTTAAAAAGGGATATCTTAAAAGCTAACTTTGGTAATAATGTTGTTAGTAAGCGAAATGCAATAAGACAAATATATAATAAAAGTAAAATTAAAGAAATGATAGAAGTTGCTGTTAAAGCTTTAAAAGAAGCGGATAGTAAGTTACAAGAAAGAAAAATTATTGCTATAGATAAGATTAAATATACTAATGAAGCAAAAGCTAAGGTAGATGACTTATCACTTTTAGAGTTAGATGAAATGCCAGAAGGATGGCATCGCTTTTTAGAACCAGAATTATTAGAAGAAGTATATAATATAGTTTTTAGTAATTTAGATAAAAGAGAAAAAGGAATAAATGAGGAAATAGCTAGTAAAGAGGGAATAGTTAATAGTAATCCTTTAATTAGTTATTTGTATGATAATGGGATTGATATTAATTCTTTAAATAAGAGATTATTAGATGAATTAATGAAAAAAGAAGATATAGTATATATTATTGATTATTTAAGAAAGATAGGATTGTCTTTAAGTAGAATATTCTTTGAATGTGGTAATATATTAGTTAGTTTGAATAAAGATAAAATAGATAGAATACAGTTTTTAATAAGTTCTAATGCTTTAAGTAAAGAGACTTTGGTAAATAATATAGATTTACTTGGTAGTAAGTATAATGAATTATTAGTTAATTATGAGATATTGAAGCATATTATGGATTTTGATAGTATGTTTTATGATGATAGAATATTATTAGAATCTTCAGTAAAAATTAAGAATAGATTAAGTATTTTGGCGCATTATAATTTGACAAAGAATAATTATATCTATTTACTATGTCATTTTAATTATCTAGAAATATATGATTTATTGTTAGAAAATAGAATACCATTATATTTATTTATTAGTATATGTGAAACGAAAAAACCAATTGAAACGATTAAAAGAATTATGATTTATCGTGAGATAGGGGAAGAGTTTGAAACTAGTAGTAAGTTATTACGTAAAGAAATAGCGATGGAAGATAGGAGTTTTATTGATTCGACAGAATTAGATGATTGTGATAGTTGGTTTAGCGTAAGTAGTATTAAAGGTAGTAAGATAAGTAAAGTATTAAAAAGTAGAACTGTTAAAGAATTTGATAGTAAGTATTTTGTAGGAAACGATGTATATACTATTGGTGATGCTTTAATATCTAGGCCAAAGTTTTTACGTAATTTTGAAGCAGTTAATGAAGATGAAGAGCGAATTATAGAATGTTTAGTTAGTGGTTCGTTATTAGGAGATAAGGAACTTACTGATATTAAAAGAGAGATGAAAGGAAAAAAGACTCTAGTTATCTAGGGTCTTTTGTCATATTAGTTTTATAGTAATCATATAATTCTTTGAAACGATTAAAGTGGACGATTTCTCTTTGACGAAGAAATAGTAATGGACCAATTAAATCTTCATCTGTCGCCAAATCAATTAGGTTTTCGTAGGTTGCACGGGCTTTTTCTTCAGCTGCCATATCTTCAGATATATCAGCTAAAACATCACCGGTTGAATTAAAAGTTAGGGCACTAAATGGGTTACCAGAAGCATCAGTTGGGTAGACGCCACGACCATGATCAGTAAAATAATCACCTAGATTAGCTGCTTCTAATTCTTCTGGGGTAGCATCTTTAATTAATTGCTTAAAGATAGTACCAATCATTTCGCAATGACCTAGTTCTTCACAAGCAATATCATTAAGTAGAGCTTTACCTTTGTCATCAGGCATAGAAAATTTTTGGCTAAAGTAACGAAGGGCTGCACCTAGTTCGCCAGCTGGACCACCAAGTTGAGTTCTAATATAACGAGCCATTCGTAAATCTTTTTTCTTAATATTAATTGGGTAATTTAATTTTTTTAAATATTTATACATTAGATGTTACCTCCTTCAAATGGCCATGGACCTTTTTCCCACATATAACTAGTGTAGTTACTATCACATAATTCTAAAGGGCCATATTTCTTTTCATATAAATCTATACATTTTTTAGATTCTTCAGTGTATTTTCTAAATTGATTGTAAACATAGTCATTATCAGGGTGTAAATCTAAGTATAAAGATAAATCATTTAAAGCAAAGTCATATTCATATATTTTTAGTAATAGTTCTTCTTTATCAGTTAAAGCATTTATCTTAGTAACATGATAATTTTTATATTGATCGTATTCATTTCTAAACATGTTACCGTACATTAAACCTTCTTTTTCGTTAAATAAATTAGGGGTATTCATCATCTTTACATTAGTGTCAAATAATATATCATCAAAAAACATTTTTATTCCTCCTATGATATAGTATGTATACTTAAGTAATGTTTGTAGTAAAATTACCTATATGATGGTAAACTTGCTTTGCATAAAAAATAAATATATGTTAAAATAATATTAGAGAAAGGATATGATGCTATGACTAATGTTAAAAAGAATGAACGTTTTGTCCCAATTAAAAATTATGTTCTAGCTGGAGTTATAGTTGTCGTAGTAATTTTATTAGCTTGGTATGCTTTTGCATGGTATAAAGTAGTTAAAGAGGATAGGTTATCTTCTTCATATTTAGTTAATGAAAAAGTAATTTCTAATGAATTAAGTTTAGAGGAAGTTAGTTCAGTATTTGCTGAACCATTTAGTGATTATTTTATCTATATTAGTTATACTAATTCAGAAGATGTATATAATATGGAAAAAGATATTAAAGATGTTATTAATGATTATGCTATAAATGATAAAATGTATTATTTAAATGTTACAGATATAAAAGATGAAGATGATTATGTTAAGAAGATAAATGATACTTTATCAGATGTTTTAGATATGAATGGTAAGGAAGTAACGACTTTACCAACTATTCTTTATTGTAAAGATGGTAAATTAGTTGACATTATTAATCGAATGGATAATAATATTATGAGTCGTTGGGATTTTGAACAAATCTTAGATCGTAATAAGATAGAAAAAGAATAAGACCTGATGGTCTTATTTATTTGGAGGTATTTATGTTAAATGTTGTTTTGTTTGAACCAGAAATACCAGGTAATACAGGAAATATAATGAGAACTTGTGTAGCTACGAATACGTATTTACATTTAATTAAACCATTAGGTTTTTCTTTAGATGAAAAGTATATTAGAAGAAGTGGAGTTAATTATATAGATAATTGTCATTATACAGTTTATGAAAACTGGGAAGATTTTATGGATAAGAATAAAGATAAAGGGGAGTTTTATTTTTTAACAAGGTATGGACATAAACCTCATACTTCATTTGATTATAGTGATAGTAGTAAGAATATTTATTTTGTTTTTGGCAAAGAGTCAACAGGTATTCCTAGAGAAATATTAAAACCACATATTGATAGATGTATGAGAATGCCAATGACAGATAAAGTAAGAGCATTAAACTTATCTAATACAGTAGCAATTATGGTATATGAAGCTTTAAGACAACAAGATTATAATGATTTGTTACGTGAAGAGCCACATAAAAGTAAGAATTTTATTGAAGAGTATGGTGAAGATTAGTTTATTCTAATCTTTTTTTATGTTAAAATATAAATAGGTGATAATATGAATTGTAAGTATTGTGGAGCAGCATTACCAACTAAAGGTGGTGTATGTCCTGAGTGTGGAAGAATGATTCCAATATCACAACAAAAAGAAATGAATAGTGTCTTAGATCCAAGATGGAATATGTATCGTAATAAAGATACAGCAATGTATAAAAGTATGTCTAATGAAGATAAAGATAAGAAATTAGGAAAGGTATTAGTACTTATAATTATTATAGTTGTGGCAATAATATTAATAATGGTGTTTAAAGGAGGAGCTTAATGTTATTTACTTTATGCCTGAAAATATTTATGGCCAGAATAGCTGATGTAACATTAGGAACAATAAGAACTAATTATTCGGTAAGAGGAAAAACACTATTAGCAGGACTAATAGGTTTTTTTGAGGTTTTTATTTGGTTTTTAGTAGTTAAGGAAGCACTTAATTCTGATATTAATAGTATATGGATAGTTATAGCTTATTCAGCGGGGTATGCAACAGGGACGATTATAGGGACATTTATTTCAAATACTTTAATTAATAGTTTGATAAGTGTCGAAGTAATGACGATGGAGACAAGTAAGGATAGTATTGATAAGATAAGAAGTGAAGGGTTTGGGGTTTCGGTAGTTGAAACAGTTAATACGTATAAAGAGGAAGAAGCTAATATTTTGTTTATTACTTTAAATAGTCGTAATTTAAGTAAGTTAAAAAAAATAATAAAAGATATTGATGCAAAAGCTTTTATGGTAGTTAATGAAACAAAGATAGTGCAAAATGGGTATATAAAATAGAGAATTTTCATTCTCTATTTGTTTTCTAAGTAAGTGTTATATTCATTCATTACTTTATTCATACAAGATATTAATCTAATTACTTCAGTGTAGGCGCCAATACGACCACCTTTGTTAGCCATAGCAATAGCAATATATGGGTGATTATCAAAGACAATACCAGTTTCAACAACATCTTTTTTAGCAAAGCCAGTTTTACTAGCACTTTCGATATCAGGCATTACTTCTTTATAATAATTGTATTTACCAGTTGATAAGATATTTAATAGTTCAATACCTTCACTATCAGTAATAGAAAAATTATAGATATCTTGCCAAATAAGAGCAGCGCTACGACATGAAGTATAACCCCATGGATTACTAGCTGTTAAATATAATTCTTTAGTACCAAGATTTTTTAACATGGCATTGAAACCTTTAACACCAAAGTGACCATGAAGCATTTCATAAGCAATATTATCTGATTCATATAAAGAGTAATATATTAAATCATTAACTGTATATTCAGTACCAAAAGAACTTCTTTTAACAACACCAGTACCAGGATTATAATATCGTGGTTGATAAACTAACTTTTCGGTAACATCAACATTTCCTTTAGCTATTTCATGATATAAGTAAAGAGCATATGGGGCTTTGATAGAACTAGCGGTTTCAAATTTACGATCGACGTTATAACCAATGGTCATACCATCATCTAAACTAACAATGTAAAAGGCAGCACTAGCACCATAGCTATTAATTAAATTATATATTTCATTAGATAGTTCATTACTTATTTTAAAATCACTATTAGTAATACTAATTGTATTATTTTGATATTTTTTAGCAGCGATATCAATCGTATTTATTTCTTTACCAGAGAAGTCAGAAACATCAAAAGGAAAAGTGTTTGATGTTGGATCAATGTTTAAAGAATTATGGTTTTTATTAGAAGTATTACTTTCCTTAATGTTAGCACTCATGGAAATAGATGAGATACTTAGAGTAATACAAATAATAAATAATATCGCAATAATTATATTTTGACTTTTTTTCATAGCAGCTCTTCCTTACCTTATATAGTTAATATACTACAAAAAGCTTAAAGTCTCAATTAAAATCTTGCATAATTAGAAAATTATGTTATAATTTAGGTATCAGATTTAAGTGGGCGTAATATCCCACTTTTATTATTAGTTTAAAGAGGTGAATCATGAATAAAATATTAGAAGAAATAAGGAAGGCTATTACAGAGCCGATGAAGGAAATGAATATTATTGTTGATAGTGTGGTTTATGAAACAGAAGGTAATTATAACTTCTTACGTATTGAGTTAGATAAAGTAAATGGTTTAGACTTAGATACGATTGTGGAAGCTACTAATGTTATAAATCCAATTATTGATAAGTTAGATTTAATTGATGATTCATATATCTTAGATATTACAAGTAAAGAAAAAGGAAGTGTTTAAAATGGCAAGAAAGAAAGACGTTGTAGAAGAAAGTGGCCATATGGATCCTGTCGCATTTATTAAAGCAGTTAAAGGTATAGTAGCCGAAAAAGGTATTTCAGAAGATGTAGTATTTGATGCGATGGAACTTGCATTAGCAACAGCTTATAAGAAGAATTTTGGTTCTAAGACTAATGTTAGAGTTGATATTAATCGTACAACTGGAGAAATTAAAGTTATGTCTTATTATGTTGTAGTACCAGAAATTGATGAAGGAGATACAATTATCGATGAAGAAGGTAATGAAGTAGATGTACCACCAGAGATTAATATTGACGCACAAATACTACTTGAAGATGCAAGAGAAATAGTACCTAATATAGAAGTTGGGGAAACGATTGAAAAAGAAGTTACACCTAAAGACTTTGGCCGTGTTGCAGCAGGAACAGCTAAACAAGTTATTATGCAAAAGATAAGAGAAGCAGAAAAAGAAGCAATTATTTCGGAATTTGCAGATAAACAAGATGAGATGTTAGTTGGTACTTTAGCAATGGAAGATATTCGTAATTATTATGTTGAATTAGGTCGTACAAGAGGTATTTTACCTAAGTCAGAGATGATACCTGGTGAAGAAGTTAAGATGGGTTCTAATATTAGAGTTTATGTTACGAAAGTAGAAGCTAATACGAAGGGACCACTTATCTTACTTTCAAGAAAACATTATGGCTTTGTTAAAAGATTATTTGAATCGGAAATACCAGAATTAGCTGATGGAACAATTATATTACATGCGGTAGCTAGAGAAGCTGGTATTAGAAGTAAAGTAGCAGTTGAATCAACGAATGAAAAGATCGATGCTATAGGAGCTTGTATTGGAGAAAGAGGTTCAAGAATTGGTTCAATCTTAAAAGAACTTAATGGTGAAAAGGTTGATATCGTATTATATAGTGCTGATCCAGCAGAATATATTAAGAATGCTTTAAGTCCTGCTAAAGATGCAATAGTTACGATTACTGATCCAATGAAGAAAGAAGCTTTAGCAATTGTTAATGATGATAATTTATCTTTAGCAATAGGTAAAAAAGGAACAAATATTAAATTAGCTTCTAAATTAACTAAATATAAAATTGAAGTTAAGACTTTAAATCAAGTTAATGAAGAAGGAAATAATTAAGAAGTGAGGTTAGACTCATGAAGAAGATACCAGAAAGAACTTGTGTTATTACGAAGGAAAAGACTTTAAAGAAAGATTTGCTTAGAGTAGTACGTGATAAAGAAGGTAATGTATCTGTTGATTTAACAGGGAAAGCTAATGGTCGTGGAGCTTACTTAAAGAAAGATAAAGAAGTAATTAAGAAAGCGCGTGAGACAAAGGCGTTAGAACGTATTTTAGAAGTAAAGATTCCAGATGTAGTATATGAGGAAATGGAAAAGATTGTAGAAGAATAAATAAAGATAGAGGTGAGTTATTATGATGAGTGTTAAAGAATATGCATTAGATACTAATCATTCAGTAGCAGAAATATTAAAGAAATGTAGTGAGTTAGGAATTAATGTTAAGAATGGTGATGATGAGTTATCAGAAGATGACATTATTATTCTTGATAATACGATTAATTTAATTAGTACGGATGTAGAAACTGATTATGAAGATGAAGATGCAATTGATGAAGTAGTAGAAGATTTAGTTGAAGCTAATAACTTAGATAAGAACTTTAAAGCGGGAGATAAAAAGCAAAAACTAAAGAAGAAGAGTCAATTACAAAGTTCACAAGATGAATATATGTCTAAACGTAAAGAGATGTATAAACATAAAGAAAAATTAATGAGTAATGCAGCTGAAGAAAATGTTATTTTATATAAAGAGAATATGTCAGTTAGTGATTTAGCTAATGCTTTAGAGGTTAGTGGAACCGATTTAATTAAGAAGATTATGGGACTTGGTTTAATGTTAAGCCTAAATAATCCAATTGATTATGAAACAGCTAGTGTTTTAGTCTTAGATTATAATAAGACATTAAAGAAAGAAGAAACACAAGATGTCGCTAACTTTGAAGAGTTTGAAGCTAATGATAGAGAAGAAGACTTAGTTACAAGACCTCCTGTGGTTACAATTATGGGACATGTTGACCATGGTAAAACAACTTTACTTGATACAATTAGAAAGAGTAAAATTGTTGATTCAGAGTATGGTGGTATTACACAAGCAATTGGTGCTTACCAAGTTGAACATGATGGTCATAAGATAACGTTTATTGATACACCAGGGCATGCGGCTTTTACAGAGATGAGAGCACGTGGAGCTAGTATTACAGATATTGTTATTATAATAGTAGCAGCTGATGATGGTGTAATGCCACAAACGGAAGAAGCAATAGATCATGCTTTAGCAGCTAATGTACCAATTGTTGTAGCGGTTAATAAGATAGATAAACCAGATGCTAAACCTGATCGTATTAGAACAGAGATGGCGGAACATAGTATTACACCAGAAGAATGGGGTGGCAATGTTCCATTTGTTGATATCTCAGCTAAGAGTGGTCAAGGTATAGATTTATTATTAGAAACAATTTTGGCAATAGCTGAAATGCAAGAATTAAAAGCTAATCCGAATCGTTATGCGTTAGGTACAGTAATTGAATCGAAGATGGATAAGAATATTGGTGGTGTTGCATCATTATTAATTCAAAATGGTACTTTACGTATTGGTGATCCAATTGTTGTTGGTACTACTTATGGTAAGGTAAGAACAATGAAAGATGATCTAGGTAATTCAATTGTTGAAGCTGGACCAGCTATGCCAGTTGAAATTACTGGTTTGTCTGCTAATCCATCAGCCGGAGATAAATTTATGGCTTTTGAAACCGAAAGTCAAGCTAAAGATGTAGCCGAAAAACGTAGTATTCAATTACGTGAACAAAAATTCCAAAAACAAACATTATCTTTAGATAATTTATTTGCTTCAATTGATTCAGATACTAAAGAGATTAATGTTGTATTAAAAACCGATGTTAGAGGTTCTGAAGAAGCAGTTCGTAATGCTTTAGAGAAGATTGATGTTGATGGAGTTAAAGTTAAAGTAATTAGAAGTGGTATTGGAACAATTACGGAAAGTGATGTTGTTTTAGCCCAAGCTTCAAATGCGATTATCTTAGGATTCTGTGTTAGTCCTTCTAATAGTACAAAAGAAATAGCTAAAGAGTATGGTGTTGATATAAGACTTTATACAATAATTTATAAATTAGTTGAAGAAATGGAAGCAGCAATGAAAGGTATGCTTGATCCAGAATTTGAAGAGAAGATATTAGGTAATGTCGAAATTAGAAAGATATTTAAATTCTCTAAAGTTGGTAATATAGCTGGTTCTTATGTAATTGATGGTATTGTAAAAAGTGGAGCTAATGCAAGACTTATTCGTGATGGTATAGTTGTTACAGATACGAAGATAGCTAGTTTACAAAGAGAAAAAGATCAAGTTAAAGAAGTTAAAAAAGGATATGAATGTGGTATTACGTTAGATAATTATTCAGATATTAAAGTCGGTGATACGATAGAAATATATGAAGTTGTTGAGGTTAAAAGATGAATCAAATTAAATTAAAAAGAATAGGTTCACAAATAGCTCAAGAACTTAGTAATATCTGTGCTTTAGAAGCTCATGATTCAATTTTAAAGGCGATTAATATAACTGGAGTTGTGGTAACTAATGATTTAGGTTTAGCAAGAGTATATTTTACTTCAATGCTAGAAATGGATCATAAAAAGTTAGAAAAAGAATTGAATGATGAAACAGCTGGTTATTTAAGAACAAAGATAGCTAATCGTATTGAAATAAGACATACACCAGAACTTAGATTTGTTTATGATAATTCAGTAGCTTATGGTGATAAGATAGAAAAATTAATTGATAAGATACATGAAAAAGATGGCGAGTAGCTGTCTTTTTTGATTAGTTAAAACATATAGTTATATGGGTGAACTTATGAGTTATCTTTTATTAATTATTGGTTTTATTTTACTAATTAAGGGAGCAGATTTTTTTGTAGAAGGTAGTAGTAATATAGCTACTTTTTTTAAAATACCAACGATGATTATTGGTTTAACGTTAGTAGCTTTTGGAACGTCAGCACCGGAGGCAGCTGTTAGTATTATGGCCATTATTCACAATTCTAGTGATTTATCAGTATCTAATATAATTGGGAGTAATATATTTAATTTATTAGTAGTATTAGGGGTTACAGCGTTATTTAAAGATGTTTTAGTAAAGAGAGAAGTTATTGCTAAAGATTATGTAATGTCGTTATTATGTGGTATTTTGTTATTTGGTTTAATAATGGTTAATTATATAAGTAAAGGGATATTACTAATTAGTAGAATAAGTGGGGGAATACTTTTAGTAGTTTTATTTATTTATCTATATAAGTTAATAAAAGGAGTTAATAGTAGAGAAATAGTAAAGAAAGAGTTTTCGGTAATGGATTTAGTATTTACATTGGGTGGATTAGCTTTAGTAATATTTGGGGGACATTTAACAGTTAAAATGGCGATGGAGATAGCTAGAAGTTTTGGGGTAAGTGAAAGAGTGATTGGTTTAACAGTAGTAGCAATTGGGACTTCGTTACCAGAGTTATGTACTTCGTTAGTGGCTTTAATAAAGGGAGAAAATGAAATAGCAGTTGGTAATGTAATAGGTAGTAATATCTTTAATATTTTATTTATCTTAGGGATAAGTAGTATGATAAGACCAATATTAATTAGTTTAGCGTCTTTAATAGATATAGTTATATTAATTGTTTGTACGATGTTTATTTATTTTTATTTTAAAGATTTAAAGATTAGTCGTAAGGAAGGAATAAGTATGATTATTATGTATTTAGTTTATTGTTATTATCTCTTAATGAGATAATTTTTTGTCCTTTTAGAAATTTTAGTGTATAATACGTTTTAAATGTGTAGGAGGTCATTATGAGAACGATTGATACAGAAAAATTATCTAAAGAAATGAATGATGCTTTGATACATAGAGCTTGTGTAATGCGTAGTGGACAGTATTTAGCTAGATATCTTATTCATCGTAATAGAAGTGTTGATGCAATAAGACTGATTGGCCGTTGTTCTGTACATGATATTTCTAAAATTCAGAATACGGAAGAGTTTATGTCTTTAGCGAGTATTGTCGATGATATTGATACTATGCAAAATATTAGTCATGTTTTAAGTAAGGAACAAACAGAAGCAATCAGATTACATTGGAGTAGAAATTCTCATCATCCAGAATATTATGATAATTCTAACGATATGTCAGATTTAGATTTATTAGAAATGGCTTGTGATTGTCATGCACGTAGTAAACAATTTAAGACCGATTTATTAGATTATATAAATATTCAACAAGAGTTAAGATTTCATTTTGATAGTGAACATTTAAGTAAGTTAAAAATATATTGTAAAGCTTTAGTTGAACTTACTAAAGATGATGATTATGCTGATGTCTTAGCAGGGGATAAGATGTTAGGGTTTGATTTAAAAGATTCAACTATGAAGAAGTTAGAACAATTTGATGAAGAAGGGTATGATAATTGTTTAAAGACAGAACGTCTTTATTTAAAGAAACAAGATACTCCGGATTTTGCTTCAATTGGTTATACGATAAATTTAAGAGATGATAATGCTGAGATTGGTTATATATCTTTGAAATTTAATGGTTTTATCGAATATAAGATATATAGAAATTATCAGGGTCAAGGTTATGCAGTAGAGGCATTAGCTAAGTTTATGGAAATAGTATCATTAGCTGAGTTATTTGTTGTAGTAAAGAAAGATGTCATTGAAGCAAGAGAGGTTGCTACTGAGTTAGGTTTTCAACCAATTCAAGTATCAGAGAATACGATTACATATAGATTAAAGAGAAAAGGTAATAACAATTAGTTATTACCTTTTAGTTTGGCACCTTGATAAGTATCTCTTTTTTTCATTTCTTTATCGATATCATTTAGAACACAGAATTTTTTTAATAACCAAGTTGGTTCGATTAAATCTTCTTTTTTAGGATCACCAGTTAAGCGATGGATAACAATCTTGGGATTTAAAAGTTCTAATTGATTGATAACGATATCAATATATTCTTCTTTAGTTAAGATATGGAAGGGATGGTTTTGATAGTAAGTAGCTAAGGGAGTATTTTTGATAATATGTAACATATGAATTTTAATCCCATCAATGTGTAAGTCGTTTAGATAACGAACGGTAGCTAACATATCTTCTTTTGTTTCATAAGGAAGTCCATTAATAATATGAACTACAACTTTAATGTTGCGTTTTTGTAATTCTTTAACACAGTTAGTAAAGTTATTTAAATCGTGGCCACGATTAATAAACTTTAAAGTAGATGATTTAATCGATTGTAAACCTAGTTCAATAGTTAAATCAGTTTTTTGATTAAGTTCACTTAAGTAGTCATAACATTCTTTAGTGATGGCATCACTACGAGTGGCAATGTTTAAACCAATAACATTAGGTAAAGAAAGAATAGTTTCATATTTTTCTTTTAAGATATTAACGGGAGCGTAAGTATTAGTATTAGCTTGGAAATAACCGATATAATAACTATTCGGCCATTTACGTTCCATTATTTCTTTGATTTCGTTAAATTGGGTTACTAAGTCTTTTTCTTTATCACCAGCGAAATCACCTGATCCTAGTGGAGAACAGAAAATACAACCAGGGCCATTGGTTTTGTTAGGGCAAGAAAAATTACCATTTAGGGATACTTTAAAAGTCTTTTTACCATATTTAGTTTTATAGTAATAGTTTAAAGTATGATATCTTTTGTTATCTAAAGTATATTTAAACATTGTTTTCACCAAGTAGTATTATAACATAATGTTTTTTGATGTAATAAATTATTATTTTTGATATAATGATAGTGATTAGAATAAAATGGAGGCGTTAAAGATGGCTAATTTTGGAGAACATTTTAAACCTGATTATCAAAACGCAATAAGTAAACCACAAAGTGTATTTAAAGGACAATTTTATCGTATTACTGTTTTAAGTGATTTATTAGTTAGATTAGAATTTAGTGAAGAAGGATACTTTGAAGATCGGCCAACAGAATTTGCGAAGTTTAGAAATTTTTCGATTCCGCAAATGAAAGTAGATCAAAATGAGAGAATATTAGATATAACGACTAAGTATTTTAATTTACGTTATGAAAAAGAGAAGTCTTTTGCTGGTAATAAATATTCACCAGATAGTATTTTAAGCATTAAACTTTTAGATGCTAATAATAAAGAATGGTATTATGGTCATCCAGAAGCACGTAATTATAAAGGAATTGTAGCTAATATTGATAGAACAAACGATCCTTTCTTAGGAGAAAGTGAAGTTCAAGACTTTAAGCATATTAAAAGAAAAGTAGAAGATATGTTAGTAGCTAAAGCAAAAGGATTATATTCATCTGATGGATTTGTTTCAATTGATGATTCAGCTTCAAATATAATCGGTGAAGATGGTTCTTTAATATTTAATGATAAGAAACGTATTGATGTATATGTCTTTATGTATAATAAAGATTTTGGTAATTGTTTACATAATTATTTTACTTTAACGGGAATGCCTCCTTTAATACCAAGATATGCTTTAGGCATTTGGTGGAATAAGAATGAAATGTATAACTTTGAAGATGTGCAAAAGTTATTAATGGATTTCAATCGTAATAAGATTCCAATGAGTATTTTGTTACTTGGTGATAATTGGCATTTAAAAGATAAAAATAATTTGGCGAGATTTAATTCTGGTTTTACTTTTAATCGTGAGTTATTTTATAAGCCAACGGAATTTGTTAAGTATATGCATGATCGTGGAGTTAGAGTAGGACTTAGTTTAGATCCTAGTGAAGGTATTCATCCACATGAACCAAAGTTTGACGAAATAGCTAAAGTAGTAGGTGTTGGTGATAAACAAGCTATTCCGTTTAATGCCTTTGATAAAGAATTAATGAGTGCTTATTTAAGTAATCTTATTGATCCGTTATATAAAATAGGGGTTGACTTCTTTTGGATTAATTATCGTAATTTAAAAGATAAAGCAGCGAATGATGCTTTAAACTATTATCATTTTACTGATTTTAATAAGATGGAAGGAGTTAGACCTTTAATACTTAGTAGAGCTAATACATATGCACCTCATTTATATCCTGTCCATTATAGTGGTGAAACGTTAGTTAGTTGGAATACGTTAAAGTTATTACCATATTATAATAGTACATCTTCTAATTTAGGTTTATCATGGTGGAGTCATGATGTTGGCGGATATAAAGATGGTATTGAAGATTCAGAATTATATATAAGATATGTTCAATATGGAACTTTTAGTCCAATATTTAGATTTAGTGCGAAGTATGGAAGATATTATAAAAGAGAACCATGGAAATGGGATGTTAAGACTTTAAATATTGTTAGATTATATTGTCAAATGAGACATAAATTAATACCTTATTTATATTCAGAAGCTTATAAATATCACAAAGTTGGTTTACCATTAGTTCAGCCAGTATATTATCAATATCCAGAAATATATGATGAATTAGATTATCAAAATGAATATTATTATGGATCTGAATTATTTGTAGCACCAATTACAAAGCCTAAAGATGAAGTTATGAATAGATCAGTTGAAAGAATATTCTTACCTAAAGGAACATGGTATGATTTTAAGACAGGTAAGAAATATTTAGGTAATAAAAGATATATTTTATTCTATAAAGATGAAGATTATCCAGTGTTTGCGAGGGATGGTTCAATAATATGTATGGCTGATTTAGAAAATAACATGAATGTTACTAATAGTCCTAAGACAATGGAAATACATGTTTTCCCTGGTAAGAGTAATCAGTATAATTTATATGAAGATGATGGATTTAGTAACTTATATAAAGAAGGTTATTACTTACTTACAAGAGTTGATTATAACTATATGGCTAATAACTATACAATGATTATTAGACCAGTAGAAGGTAAGACAGGTATTGTACCAGCTAAGAGAAATTATCGTATTAGATTTAGAAATACAAGAGAAGCTAATGATGTTATTGTATATATAGATAATGAAAAAGTAGATAGAGATTGTTATATTGAAGATACTGATTTTATTGTTGAAGTTAATGATGTTCCAACGACTAAACAATTAACAATTAATTGTAAAGGTAAAGATATTGAAATAGATGCAGTTAGATTAATTAATGAAGATATTGATTCAATTATTTCTGATTTACAAATTAAGACAATATTAAAAGAACAAATTGGTAAAATAGTCTTCTCTAATATGAGTATTGATCGAAAACGTGTAGAAATAAGAAACTTACATAAAGTAGGTTTGGATAAGAAATTCGTTAATATGTTTATGAAATTATTAGAGTATGTTGCACAAATTTAGTTTTGTGTTTATAATAGCGGTAGTAAGGGGATGATTTTATGCCACCAAGAGGACCAAGAGGACCTAGAAGAGGTATGATGGGTGGAATGCCAGTAAGCCGTTCTGGTAAAATAATGGTTAATGGCCATGTAGTTAATCCGTTTGCAGCTCCTGCTGGAGGTAGTGTTCACTCACCAACACAGGGACCTGTAGATGCTTATGCTACATATACAGAAAATATTAAGAATAAAATGAGATTTGCAATTCAAAAACATGGACCGATATCAGGGACAATAATTGGAATTCATCATATATTAACTAATGGACTTCATATGAGTATGTTCGATAGAAGAGTAGCTGAAGCAACAGAAGAGCTTAAAGCTGGTAAAATAGATAAAGATACATGTGATTTAAGAAAGATGCAAGCAGCTGCTGCATACTTTACTTATTTAAAAAATATCGGTTATTATGATGATGCATATGTTTCATATGAATTATCAGTGTATGCAAATAAACTTGGAATTGATTATGATGATTCAGCACCAACAATGAGTCATTAATTGTTCTTGATTTAAAAATAAAGATATTTTATAATACATTTAATATATTTTAAGTGATGAAGAAAGAGTAGTAGGATATTAATTCATTATAGAGACCTAATGGATGGTGAAAATTAGGATGATAGATATCTGAACTTGCTTTTGGAGCTTTGAGGGTAATTCCGTTATCAATTTAAAGCTGATTTATATCAGAAATTAAGGTGGTACCACGACATTTTCGTCCTTATACGAAGATGTCTTTTATTTTGGAAAGTGAGGTTTTATGATGTTTGATTTAGTCTTCTTTTTAATCGTCTTTATGGTTGTATACTTTGTTTATTACTTTATTTTCGATGATATGCTCAAGAAAGAAAAGTATACAAAGATATCTGAGTTAGTAATTATAACGAAAAAATTTAATTTAGATAAAAAGAAAATGAATTATCGTAAGTTGTTAAATACAATTGCTATTATTAATGCTTTTATTATAGCTTTTACAATAACAGTAATTGGTTTATTACCAGATAGTTGGTTTATTGGCATTAAATTATTAATTGCGTTTGTTATTATTTTAATTTTAATCTTTAGTATGTATTTTGGATATGGTAAATATCTAAATAAAAAATGGGGTAAAGAAAATGACAAAAAGTAAAGTAGTTAAATTTAAAGTAGAAAATAGTGATAAAGTATTAGAAATACCAGTTAAAGAAGTAGATACTTTATATGGTGTTAGTTATATTTTACTTAGATCTAATAAAGATTTAGAGACGAAAGTTAAAGAGGGATTTACGAAGTTATACGCAATTAATCCGATAAATGATTGTAAGGTTCCCATATATATAGATAGCAAGATAGAAGAAGCTAAAGGAGGAGTACCTTTACATAATGAAGAAGATTATGAATATGCTGTTAAGCATAAGATAGAAATAAAACAAGTAATAGAAGAAGTAACTGGTAAACCTCACGATAATGAATTTAAGAAAAATTCAATAGTAGCAATAGTTTATGATGAAGATAATGATAAATACCTCACAATTAATTGGCATGAAAAAGGTGGACGTTTATTTATTGGTGGAACAATTAAAGAAGGAGAAAGTCCATTAGATTGTGCTTTAAGAGAAGTAAAAGAAGAAACAGGTTATAGTAAGTTAAAACTCTTAAAAGAAGTGCCTAAAATAAATCATCATTATTATGCTTTTAATAAAGATAAATACTTTAATATCGAATGTACTGGTTTCTTATTTAAATTAGTAAATAGTAAAAAAGATAAACAGAATTTAGATGAAGATGAAGTATTTAGTGTTGAATGGGTAGATAAAGATACCGTTTTAAAAGAAATAAAAGATGAATTACATCATAAGACTTATGAATATGCAATGCAAGATAGAGTAATTGTTAAAGATGGTATTTTAGTTAATTCAGAGCTGGTTAATGGCTTAAAGAGAAAAGAAGCAACTAAAGTAATCTTAGAATGGTTAAAAGAACATAATTAGAAAGAGTGAATAAAATGGAATATAATTTTACAGAAATAGAAAAAAAGTGGCAAAAGTATTGGGATGATAATCATACTTTTGAAGCTAAAAATGGGGATAAGAGTAAGAAACCATACTATATCTTAGTAGAGTTTCCTTATCCAAGTGGATCTGGTTTACATGTTGGACATGTTAGAAGTTATACGGCCCAAGATGCGATTGCCAGAATGAAAAGAATGCAAGGATTAAATGTTTTATATCCAATGGGATGGGATGCATTTGGCGCACCGGCTGAACAATATGCGATTAAAAATCATATTCATCCTAAAGAAGCAGTTAAAGAAAATATTGTAACTTTTAAGAATCAAATGAAGAGTATCGGTTTTTCTTTTGATTGGAGTAGAGAGTTTTCAACAACTGATCCAGAGTATTATAAATGGACACAGTGGCAATTTTTACAATTTTATAAACATGGAATGGCTTATAAAGATACAATTCCAGTAAACTGGTGTCCTACTTGTAAATCAGTATTGTCTAATGAAGATGCAGCTGGTGGTGTTTGTGAACGTTGTGGTAGTCCAGTTATTCAAAAAGAAAAAGCGCAATGGATGTTAAGAATGAGTGATTATGCTGAAGACTTATTAAAGGGCTTAGATGATACAAATTTTGCTGAAAAAGTTAAATTAGGCCAAATAAATTGGATTGGTAAATCAACTGGTGTTGAAGTAGATGTCGATATCGTTGGTGGTGGTAAATTTTCAATATTTACAACTTGTATTGAAACGATTTATGGTATTACATTCTTTGTTATTGCACCAGATGGTAAATTAATTAAAGAATTAATGCCAAGAGTAGAAAATAAAGATGAAGTATTAGCTTATATAGAAGAAACTAGTAAGAAATCTAATATGGATCGTACAGAATTAAATAAAGGTAAGACTGGTGTTGAAGTTAAAGGTATTAAAGCAATTAATCCAGTTACTGGTAAAGAAGTTCCTATTTTCTTAGGTGACTTTGTCTTAGGTGATTATGGAACAGGAGCAGTTATGGCTGTTCCAGCTCATGATCAAAGAGATTATGAATATGCTAAAGTTCATAACCTAGAAATAGTAGAAGTTATTACGGGTGGTAACTTAGAAGAAAAAGCTTATGAAAAATATGATTATTTAGAAAATCCAGAGGCCAGATTAGTTAATTCTGAAGAATATAGTGGTTTAACAGTTAAAGAAGCTAAAGAAGCTTTAACGAAGATGTTAGAAGAAAAAGGTATTGGACGTGTTGTAAATAATTACAAGATGCGTGATTGGATCTTCTCTAGACAAAGATTCTGGGGTGAACCAATTCCAATGATATATTGTGAAAAATGTGGATGGCAACCAATGGATGAAAAAGATTTACCATTGTTATTACCAGATGTAGCAGAGTATGAACCAACTGAAGATGGAGAAAGTCCATTAGCTAATATAACTGATTGGGTTAATACCACTTGTCCTTGTTGTGGTGGTAAAGCGAGAAGAGAAACAGATACAATGCCTAACTGGGCAGGATCTAGTTGGTACTTCTTAAGATTTATGGATGCGCATAATGATAAAGAATTTGCTTCAATGGATGCCATGAAGTATTGGAATAGAGTAGATTGGTATAATGGTGGGATGGAACATACTGCAAGACACTTATTATATGCAAGATTCTGGGTCCAATTCTTATACAATATTGGCTTAGTACCTAATAAAGAAATGATATGGACAAGAGTTAGTCATGGTATGGTATTAGGTTCTAATAATGAAAAGATGAGTAAGTCAAAAGGCAATGTTATAAATCCTGATGATATTGTTAAAGAATATGGGGCCGATACTTTAAGAGTTTATGAAATGTTTATGGGTGATTATGAACAAGATGCTCCATGGAGTACTGATTCATTAAGAGGATGTAAACGTTTTATTGATAAAGTAGTTAGATTAAAAGATAAAGTAGTAGATGGTAAAGAATATTCTAAAGACTTAGAAAGTTTAATTCATAAGAGTATTAAAAAGGTTGAATATGATTTAACCCATATGGCTTATAATACGGTTGTTTCAACTTTAATGATTTTAGCTAATGCTTATGATGATAAAGAAAGTATCACGAAAGAAGATTATCATGTCTTATTAACATTATTAAATCCTTTAGCACCACATGTTACAGAAGAACTAAATGAACAAATTGGTTATGAACCTATATGTAATAGTAAGTGGCCAACTTATGATGAAGCTAAAACGGTAGATAATGAAAGAACAATTGGCGTTCAAGTAAATGGTAAATTAAGAGCTTCTATTACAATTAGTGTTGATGAAGATGAAGAAAGTGTTAAAGCTAAAGCAATGGCTGAACCTAATGTAATTAAGTTTATGGAAGGTAAAGAAGTTGTTAAAGTAATAGTTGTTAAAGGTAAAATAGTTAATATTGTCGTTAAGTAGAAAGTAAAAAGTAGATTTAAAGGAATTAAATCTACTTTTTTGTTATAATAATATTAATGAAAGAGATGGTTTAATGACCAATAAGTATTCATTATATGAATTAAAGAAAATATGTAGTATTATTGATGAACATCTTAACGATAAAGATATTGTTTTTGATTATTTAAGAATTGTTTATTTAGATGAGCAATATGAAAAAGAAGCTAAAAATATCTTGTTTTTCCCAATTTATTTTACCCAATATGATATTGAAGATGGTTGGGTGCCTAATTACGTTGATTATCGCCCAAAGATAAAAGAGATAATGGAGAAACATCCCGAATATACATATGTTATTGAAAAAGATATGTTATCGTTATTTGATAATGAAAAATATAATTACTTAGTAGTAGATAATATATTAGAAGAAATAGATAAATTGTATGAACATGTATTAAGGGAAGTAAAACCAAAGGTCGTAGCAGTTACAGGTAGTGTAGGTAAAACCACTAGTGTTGGTTTAATAGAAAAAGTTTTAGCAAAAAAATATAAAGTAGAGCGTATATATCATAAAAGAATTACACCAATTTTACTTAAAGCACATATTATAAATCTACTTAAAAGGGATACTGAGTATGTGGTATTAGAAAATTCAATTTATTTTAAAGATCATGTTAAAGTATTAAGTACATTACTTAAACCAGATGTGGCTTGCTTTTTACAATTAGATTCATCACATTTACATAAAGATGGAATGGATACAATAGAGGATTTAGCCATAAATAAAGCAGAGATATTTAGAAATGCTAAAGTAGGTTTTTATAATATTAAAGATAAATATATTAAAAGAATCAGTTTAAGAGATAAAGATATCTATTATGATGATAAGAAGTTATTTACTTCTAATTTAGAGGAGTTATTAACGTTTAATACGAATGTATCTTATAAAGATGATGGCTTTATGATTGAAGGTCATTATATAAAACCTTATTTACTTACAGACTTATCACTTTTACAATATGCTTTAGCTTATAAAGTAGGGAAGTATTTAGGAGTTAATAAGAAAAATATAGTAGAGGCTTTAAATAGTTATGTACCAGTAGAGAATAGAATAAATAAAGTAAATATTTTTGGTAAACAAGTATTCTTTGATGGGGATGTAACTACTTATGAAAGATTAAAACAATTAAGTAAGAATAAATATAAAAAGAAGATATTAGTAATTAGAAAATTTGGTTCAGCAGAAAATACAGATCGTTTTGAAAAGGTACCAGAATTATTTCCAAATTTTGATAAAGTTTATTTGTTTGATGATATAGAATATTTGAAAATATTAAAAGATTATAAGAATGTTGTCGTTGTTAAAAATCATAATTTTATGAATAATTATAAAGGAATAATTTTCTATCATTATAGTGGTTATTTTAGAGATTATGATAAAGTAGAAGAAGAAAATTTACTAAGTTTAGAAAATGATACTTATCGAATTATTCCTTATAAGGGGGATTAGTTATGAAAAAATCTATTTTATTAATTCATGGTTGGAATTATCAAAATTATACTTCGCAAACTAAAGAAACTGATGCATGGCACAATAGAGAAGAATTAGTTAAAAGATTAGAGAAAAACTATAACGTATATAAGTTAAATTTACCAGGATTTTGTGGGGAGGCTGAACCAGATAAAGGTTGGGATTTAAATGACTATGCTGATTATATTAATAAATATATAATAGATAATAATTTAGATATAGATTATATCTTAGGTTATAGTTTTGGCGGAAGTGTAGCGATTAGATATAAGACAAAGTTTAACGCTTCCCAAAAACTTATTTTAGTATCACCAGCTATCATTAGAACAACAAAGAAGAGTAAAAGTTTTATTAAAACACCACAAGCTTTACAGGGTATACGAAATTGCTTGAGAGATTTTTATGTAATTCATATTTTAAAAACTAATGAAATGGTTTATGGGACAAAGTTTTTACGTAAGTCATATCAATCGATTGTTAGAGAAGATTTAGAAGAAGAAGTAAAAGAATTGCCAAAAAAAGATTTTGTAATTATCTATGGGGATGAAGATGAACAAGTTAATCCGCATAAAGTAATAGATTACTTAGGTAAAGATTATAAAGATAATATAGATCTTATTAAAGGTGGTAAACACAATATAGGAGCTACGCATCCTAAAGAAGTAGAAGAAGCTATTTTGAAGTATACTTTGAAATAGTTTTTTTATCTATAAAAATTAGCACTCTATATTGACAAGTGCTAATTTTAGAGTATAATGGTGGTTGATATGGAGGGATTATCATGAATTATGGATATAATATGCCACAACAAGAAGAAGAGGATGTTTTAGCTAAGTATGGCCGTGATATTACGGTGGCAGCTAAAGAAAATAAAATAGATCCGGTTATTGGCAGAGATGAAGAAATAAGGAGTATTACGCGAATATTATCACGTAAAACAAAGAATAATCCAGTATTAATTGGGGAACCTGGAGTAGGTAAGACAGCCATCGTAGAAGGTTTAGCACTACGTATTGTTAATGGTGATGTACCTGATGGTTTAAAGAATAAAACAATATGGGGACTTGATTTAGCAGCTTTAGTAGCAGGTGCTAAATACCGTGGTGAATTTGAAGAGAGATTAAAAGCTGTTTTAAATAAAATTAAAGATTCTGATGGAAGTATCATTATGTTTATTGATGAAATACATATGATAGTTGGTGATTCAGGCGAAGGAACAATGAATGTAGCTAATATGCTTAAACCAATGCTTGCCCGTGGGGAGATTAAGTGTATTGGAGCGACTACATTAAATGAATATCGTAAGTTTATTGAAAAAGATGGAGCACTAGAAAGAAGATTTCAAAAGATTATTGTTAAAGCTCCAAGTGTTATTGATACAATAGCTATTTTACGTGGTTTAAAAGAAAGATTTGAAGTTCATCATGGGGTTAATATTAAAGACCATGCTTTAATTGCCGCAGCGACTTTATCTGATCGTTATATTACGGATCGTTATTTACCTGATAAAGCAATCGATTTAATCGATGAAGCTTGTGCGACTATTAAAGTTGAAATGGATAGTGTACCAGTTAGTTTAGATAAGTTAACAAGAAAGATTATGCTACTAGAAATCGAAAGGCAATCTTTAAAGAAAGAAAAAGATGAACAAAGTAAGAAGAGATTACAAGAAATAGATGATGAACTTTATAATCTTAAATTACAAGAGACTAAGTTAAAAGAAGATTTTAATAGTGAAAAAGAAGTTAATAATAAGATAAGTGAGACAAAGAAAACTTTGGAAAGTTTAAGACATCGTTTGAAAGAAGCCGAAAATAATTATGATTTGGATACGGCAGCAAGATTACGTCATGGAGATATTCCGAGATTAGAACGTGAGCTAGAAGATTTACAAAAGAATAATAAAAATGTTTTAATAAGTGATACAGTTACGGAAGAAGATATTGCGCAGATAGTTTCTAAATGGACGAATGTTCCGGTTTCTAAACTAGTTGAAGGAGAAAAAGAAAAATTACTTAAACTAGAAGAAAGTATGAAAAAAAGAGTAATTGGGCAAGATGAAGTTTTAAAGAAAGTATCTAATGCGATTATTCGTAGTCGTGCCGGAATTAAAGATCCTAATCGTCCAATTGGTTCATTCTTATTTTTAGGTCCAACGGGTGTTGGTAAGACAGAAGTAGCGAGAACTTTAGCTTATGAGTTATTTGATGATGAAAGACATATGATAAGAATTGATATGTCAGAATATATGGAAAGTTTTAATGTTTCAAGATTAATAGGTGCTGCGCCTGGTTATATAGGTTATGACGAAGGTGGACAACTTACAGAAGCAGTAAGAAGAAATCCTTATTCGATAGTTTTATTTGATGAAATAGAAAAAGCACATCCTGATGTCTTTAATTTATTATTACAAATATTAGATGATGGTAGAATAACTGATAGTCAAGGAAGAACAGTTGATTTTAAAAATACCATTATTATTATGACAAGTAACTTAGGTAGTGAATATATCCTAGAGAACTTACCTAATAAGGAAGAATTAATTGAAAAAGATTTACATAAAACATTTAAACCAGAATTTTTAAATAGAATAGATGATATTGTTTACTTTAAGACTTTAAGTAAAGATGTGGTTTATAAGATATTAGATAAGATTATTAATGATATTAATGCAAGATTAAAAGATAAAGGAATTATTATTTCTTTAACTGATGATGCTTCAGAGTATGTTATTAATAATGCTTATGATGAAAATTTTGGAGCACGTCCTATTAAGAGATATGTTTCCGATAATTTAGAAACGTTGTTAGCCATGAAATTAATTGATGGAACGATAAAAGAAAATTCAAAAGTTTTAGTAGATGTTAATGATAAGGGTGAATTTTATATAAAAGGTAATGAATAATTACCTTTTTTTCTTTAATACTAAAAAATAGATAGTTGAAAATATTTAGTTAAATGCATTATACTTATAAGTATAAGGTAAGAAGGTGATATCTTGAAAAAAAATTTAAGAAAAACGAGAAAAAAAACATTGAAAATATTAATAGTCATCGGTTTAGTATTAATAGCAGTATTACTTGTAGTTTTAAGTGTTGTATGTGTTAAAAAGATAAAAGGAATGAGTAGTAGTATTGATTTAAGTGTTGGTGTTATAGATGATTTAAAGATATCAGCAGATGGGATTAATTATGGTACAAAATTAAATAAAGATAGTTTTAATGTTACAACAGATATTTATAAAAGTAGGAATCAATTACCAGATGTCTTATCACGTGTTTCAACTAGTGGAGGCATTAGTGATGGTCGATTAGATATGTATTATGAAATATTAGAAAAAGATGGTAAAGAATATTATGTAAGTAGTGAAAAACAGAAAGATAATAGATGTTTTGCTAAAGAATGTAAAGATAGTTATTATATGGCGTTTGATGTGTTTTTTGAAGCTTCAGAACCAGAATCTATTGCTTTAACGGAAAATTCGTATGTTAAGCAAAAGAAAGATAATGGTTTAGAAAATGCGATTAGAATTGGTTTTGTGGTAGAAGGAACTACTAGTAGTACAGATAAGAAGGATATTCAGGGTTTAGCTGCTGGAATAAAGGCGGTTATTTGGGAACCTAATAGTGATGTTCATACTAAGGAAGCTAAAAAGATTACAGAAGATGTTTACGGGGAAGATATAGAAGATAAAGTAATATCTTATCGTGGAATAAATAGTGAATTTAATAAAATTAAGATAATTGATCGAAAAAGTAGTAATAATTTTTCTAATATTAGTTCAGATATTGTAACAAAGAAGGAATTTAGGAATAAACAAAGTCTATTTATGATTCAACAGGGGATTACTAAAGTAAGAGTATATATATGGTTTGAAAGTGGCGATAAGGATTCTTTGTTAGAAAAGAAAGCTACTAATTTTGATATCAATTTAGAATTTGCTAAAGCATAAAAGGATACTTGTTATCTTTTTTCTATTAATTGACGATTTTATATTTATATTCTTGATAAATAAATGGTAAAATGTTATTATTAATAATAGATAGGATAGATTAGTATGGGTAGAACTATTAATAAAATAAAATTACGTTTTCTAGTATATATATTTATATTATTTGTTATTCCCCTTGGAATAGTAAAAGCAGATAGTATCAGTGCTTCAGCTAGTGGGGATGTTGTAACAATTACTTATTCTGGAAAATATACAGATAAGAGTTTAACGTTTTATTACAATACAAAAAAAGATAGAAATTCAGCAATTAATGTGTTAAAAACTGGTATGGCTGTAAAATATACCAATAGAGCACAGATAAGTTTAAAAAACGGAACATATCATTTCTGGGTTTTTAATACATTGACAGGTGGTTATTACTATACTAGTTACAAAGTAACAACATCTTGTACTGATGGTTTACAAGTTGGTTTAACTTCTAAGTTTTCCGTTGAAAGATGTGCAACAGTTAGTATGTCTGGGGGAACAAGGGTTGTAACACCATCAAAAGCTAATATTAATGCTAATAATAATTTTGCCGAATGTAAAAGTGGATATAAGATTCAAGCTGATAATGGCGGCAAACCAACTACGGATACTTGTAAGTCTACACAAGTAGGTACAGGAACATTTAATAAAAGATATTGTAAGCAAGTTTATTCAGGTACTTGTGTTAAGAGTTCTGATAACGGAAGCGGCGGTGGCGGTAGCTCCGGTGGCGGAACAACTGTTGCAGCTCCTTCATTAACTAAATTATCAGTTAGTAGCGGTTCTTTATCACCATCATTTAAGAGTGGAACTAAATCTTACAAGGTATCAGTTGGAGCTGATGTTGCTTCTATTAGAGTAGATGCCTCAGCAAAAAGTGGTAGTTCATTTGTTTCGGGTTATGGACCAAGAACAGTAAATCTTAAATATGGTTCTAATACAATATCAGTTAAAGTTAAGAATTCAGCTAATAAAACTGTAACTTACAAGATTGTAGTAACAAGAGCTGATAATCGAAGTAATGTTAATACTTTATCTAATTTAACTGTTGATAAAGGAACATTAACTCCAGCTTTTGCAAGTAATATAACAAATTACACAGTTAATGTAGCTAATAATGTTGAACAAATTACAGTTGGGGCGACACTTACGGATAATACTTCAAGCTTTGCTAATGGCTATGGCCCACAAACTTATAATTTACAATTGGGAACTAATCAAATATATGTTAAAGTTGTTAATCAAAAAGGTTCGACAAATGTTTATAATATAACAGTAATTAGAGAAGATACACCAACAAAATGTACAACAGATATTGATTCATTAGCTTTATTAAAAGGAATTGATTTAGCGACAGATAGACAGGGTATAGAAATAGATCAAATTACAAATTTTGATTCTAAAGTATTTACTTATGATGTTCAAGTTCCTAATGAAGTACAAGATTTAATCGTTAATGCTTATGTTAACGAAGAAGGAGATACAGTTGTTGTTGAAGGTGCTGAAAGCTTAGAAGTAGGAGTTGTTAGAGAAGTAAAAGTAACAGTTTCTAGTAAAGATTGTACAGATTTTACAAGATTGTATGTTCTTAATGTTACAAGACAAGATAAAAAAGAATTAGGATCAGAAGCTGGTTTAGCATCATTAACTATTAAAGATTATGATGATATAGGATTTGAGACTGGTAAGTATGATTATGGAATTAAATTACATAAAGGAGATACGGAATTAGATATTCAGTATACACAAATAGATGAGAATGCACGTTGTGTTACAGAAGGTAATAGTGATTTAACTTCTGGTTCAATTATTAAATTGACTTGTACTTCAGCAGATGAAAGTGATACAGTTACTTATTCTATCTCTATTGACGGAGTAGAAAAAGGTAAAAATACTTGGTTAATTATAATTATTATAATTATTATAGTCTTAATCTTAATCTATTTAATCTTAAGATTATTAGGTTATCGAATTTACTTTAATTTCGCAGTAATAGGTGCTTTCTTTAGAGGCATTGGCGAAAAGATAAGTGGCATATTTGACAAATAAAAATTAAATGTTATAATTTAGATTAATTAGCGATGAAGGAATTTACGACTCTGGAGCTAAAACGTAACTCGCGTTAAGAGATAAAGTGTATGATAAAGTTCATAAACTAAGGTGGTACCGCGCTATAGCGTCCTTAGATTTATGAACTTTTTTATTTTTAGAAAGAGGGATAATATGGAACAAATGACTTTATATGATGAGTTAAAATGGCGTGGATTAGTTCAGGATATTAGTAGTCCAGATCTAATTGATAAGTTGAATAAAGGTGGGATGACTTTCTATATTGGAACAGATCCAACTGCTGATTCAATGCATATTGGTCATTATTCATCATTTTTGATTAGTAAAAGATTAGCACAACATGGACACCATCCAATATTATTAGTTGGTGGAGCAACTGGTTTAATAGGAGATCCTAAACCTAATGCTGAAAGACCAATGATTACAAAAGAAGAGGTAGAACATAATATTAAAGGTTTAAAGAAACAAGCGGAAGATATTTTTGGCTTTGAAGTAGTTAATAATTATGATTGGACAAAGGATATTAATGTTTTAGATTTCTTAAGAGATTATGGTAAGTTCTTTAATATAGGTTATATGCTTGCTAAGGATAAAGTAAAAAGTAGATTAGAATCGGGTATTACATATGCTGAATTTAGTTATATGATATTACAAGCTTTAGATTTCTTATATTTATTTGAAAATAGAGATTGTACTTTACAAGTAGCTGGTTCTGACCAATGGGGAAATATTACTTCTGGTATTGAATTAATTCGTAAAAAGCTCGATAAAGAAGCTTATGGTATGGTAATGCCTTTAGTTACTGATTCACAAGGTAAGAAGTTTGGTAAGACAGAAGGTAATGCTTTATGGTTAGATAAAAATAAAACTTCTAGTTATGAATTGTATCAATATTGTATTGGACTTGAAGATTCAATGATTATTACATATTTAAAGATGTTAACTTTCTTAACTCCTGATGAAATAATGGAAATAGAAAAACAACATTTAGAATGCCCAGAAAAGAGAATTGCACAGAAGGCCTTAGCTAAAGCAATTATTACTGATTTACATGGCGAAGAAGAATATGAAAAAGCTGAGAAAATTAGTCAAGCGTTATTTAGTGGGGATGTAAATGGTTTAAGTGCTAAAGATATAATGTTAGGAATGAAGATGGTACCTTCTATTAATTTAAATGGAGAAGTTAAACTACTTGATTTATTAGTAGATAACGAAATATGTTCTTCAAGAAGAGAAGCTAGAGAAATGCTTAGTAGTAATGCTATTTCTATTAATAATGAAAAAATGACTGATGAAAATATGATTATTACAAAAGACATGGCAATAGAGGGAAAAGTCTTAGTAATTAGAAAAGGTAAGAAAAAACAATTCTTAGGAATTTTTAAATAGAGTAGGTTGACAAGCTACTCTATTTTTTATAGAATAAGCTCTTGTTAAAAGGGGGAATTGAGATGCAGAAAATGCAATTAAATAGTTTTAAACCTGAAAGTTTAATTCATAGTGGGGATTGCTCTAAAATATATACTTTAGAAGATGGTAGAGTTTTAAAAGTAGCTGCACCTTTAGTTTTACAAGCTTGTAAATTAGCAGGTACATCATATGAAAGAAAAATACTAGATATAAGAGCGGAAACGGTAAGTGAAATAGTTAGACCGATATCAGCTGTTTATTTTCAAAAAGAATGTGTTGGTTATACAATGGAGAGAGTTATTGGCAGTGATTTAAATAATTATGATGATACTTTTACTTTAAAAGAGAGAAGTGATTTACATCATTATTATGAATTGTATAAAAAGATAGAAGATATTGTTATGAAAGCTAATAAAGTAGGAATAGTTATACCAGATTTATGTACTTGTGATAATATTATTGTTTTACCGAATGGAACGTTAAGATTTATTGATTATGATGGAATGCAGTTTGGCAAAAAAGATAAGTCAATTTCTGTTTCAACATCTTTGGGAGATCAAAGTAGATATATAGATGTTCCAAAATATAATGATAGCTTTGGTCATTTTACGAGTGAACTTGATAAAACTAGTTTGGCTATACTAATGTTTTTAGTTGTATTTAATATTGATTTGACTTTAGTAGGAACAAGAAGCCCAATAGATGGAAAAATAATAACAATTGAAGATATTTTTCAAATGTTAGGTATTCATGAACCGGTATTTATGAAAAAATTGGCGGCTAATTTAAGTGCAACAGAAAAAGGGGTATATTTACAAGATGAACTTTATAAATTAAGTCAACAATATGATATGTTAACATTTAGTATTCCTTTTGCTCCACAAGGTTCTTATATGAAAAAGTTAAGAAGAAAATAACATATAAAAACTCCTTATCATAAAATAAAATGAAAGGAGTTTTTATATGTATTATAATACTTATATACGTGATGGACGTTATGGTGGGTTTGTTTTACCATTTATTACAGGAGCTTTAGTAGGTGGAGCGGCAGTTGGAGTAAGTCGTCCTCGTCCAATTATAGCGACACCTGGTCCTTACCCTTATCGTCCTTATTATGGACCTGGTCCAGGATATGGTCCTAATCCATTCTTCTATTAGGATTAATGTTTAAATTAATAGATAAACCGATTAAAATATATAAAGTTACTAAGTAGGAACCACCATAACTTAGAAATGGTAATGGTATACCAATAATTGGTAATAAAGACAAATTCATGAAGATATTATAAAAGACTTGAAATAATAATGTATTTAAAATTATAAAGTTAATAATGTTAGATACATTATTTTTTTTAGTTAAATTAGTTAAATAGTAGTAGAAGATAAAGAAATAAGATATTAAGATAATACTGAATGAAAGGATATTGTATTTACTGATGATAGCAGCGAAGATAAAGTCATTATGGTTTTCAGGAATATATAGTAATTTGTGAGCTCCGATAGAGATTAGGGAGTTAGTATATTGAATATTATCGTGATTTTGGAAAGATATAAGACGATCAATACGATATAGTAAGTTAGGTCCATATATATTAATTAAAAGATCTTTGTTGATAAAATATAAAGAGATATGTGATAGGAGAAATAGTAGGATAAAGGTAGAAGCGAAAATAAGGATTTTTTTACTTATTTTAAAGTATTTAAGGGATGATAGGAAAATAATAAGGTAAATGATTATTGCGCCTGTATCAGGTTCTAAGAAGGTTAAAATAGAGGGGATTAAAGTAATTATTAAAAGATAGATTAGACTTTTATGTTTATTAATTAAATAGGCAGTATAGATGGTTAGAGTAAGTTTAGCTATTTCACTTGGTTGAATAGAGATATTGGATAGATGAAGCCATGCTTTAGCACCTTTAGTTTCTTCACCAACAATAAGAACAAGGATAAGAAGGAATATACTAAGTAAGTAGAGGAACTTACTATATTTGTTAATGAATTTATAGTTTAGTTTACTACTAATTAATAAAAGGGAAATACTTAAAAGAATAAATATAAGTTGTTTAGTAAAATAGGGAGTTTTAAATAAGTAGATAAGACTGATAGTATTTAAAATAAGTAACGGAATTAAGATGAAATATTTATTATTTAATATTGCTTTCATATTAATATATTTGGCAAAAATATTAGTTTTATACATATACTTAGTTAGGAGGAATATGATGAAATTACCTAGTGTTTATGCTAATAAGATTGATAAAGAAATAAAGAATAATACGGAGTATGTTTATAATGAAAGAAAAGCTAAAGATATTAGTGAGTTAAAGAAAGAATTTGATAATAGAGGTTATGTTAATAGATTACATGTAATTATCGATACTAAAGATGGAAAGAAAGATGAAAAGTTAGTTTTATGTAAGGATGACTATTTTGTTAATATAAGGAATGAAAAGATCTATTTTAAAGATATTATAGATTATGAAATAAAAAAATAACCATATTGGTTATTTTATAATGTCTTTAATATATTCTTTTAGTTGCTTGGCGTCACGACCAAAGATAATCTTTAATTGATTATCGATTTCAACGATACCTTTAGCACCTAGTTTTTGAATAGAATCTTTATCAACTATCGAAGTATCTTTTAAGATAACTTTAAAACGTGACATATTGCATTCAGCATTGATAATATTATCTTTACCACCTAAATATTTAATTAATTTATTTACTTCTGAAGAAAAGTCTTTACTTTTCAATTTAATAATAACTAAGGTTATAATTATTAATGCTATTAATATTATGACATATTGTATCCATTCCATTTTTTTATCACCTGTTAGTTTATTATACTATATCTTTTTAAAAAATAAAAGTATTTACAAATTAGCACTATTTTTTAAAACAAACATAAATTAATAGTGAGATATATGAAAGGGTGAGATATATGTGTAATAATGGTAATAGTGAAAGTAATTGTTTAGCCGAAATATTAAGTGTTATTCTTGTCTTACAACAAAATGCTTGTGTTGATAGTTGTTTAGATTCTTGCGATCGACCAATGTTAGGTGGTGGGCCATCTTGCTTAGTTTGTAATACAAGACCAGTTATGATATATACTTGTGGAAGTAATAGTGTACCTTGGAGTATGCCAGTTACTAAAGATTCAACAGCTACTTGTGATGGAGGAACAACTTGTTCTAATGTCTTTAGAGTAGAAAAGATTGAAGGAAATTGTTGTACATTTAGAGTATTACAAGATAATCCTGATCCAACAAGTATATATCCATTTGTGGCAACTAATTCAGTATTTACAATGGATTTAGGCTGTGTTTGTTGTCTTAGATGTTTAACTGATACTTACGTTGAATGTTTATAAAAGAAGTACTATGAATTTAGTACTTCTTCTGTTTTATATAAGCGATAGAAATTAATAGATGGATGATTATTTAAACGAGCTTTAATACCAGTTGTTCCTAAGCCATTAGATATATAGAAATCAATGTCGTTGATATTATAATAGTCTTTATAATATTTTTTTCCATTAGCTGGTAGAAATAATGATTTGATTAATGGTAGATTGATTAAACCACCTAAGGAATGACCAGATAAGACAAGGTTAGGATTATAATCGGTGAAGTTATCGATGGTATCTGGTTCGTGGATTAAGACTACTTTATATAATGATGAGGTATCAACGTCATCAATATTATTAGTTAAGATTGTATAATCGGGTTTAGTATTAGAATTAAAGCCAGTTATCATTATTGGTGTTATATCTTTATAATATAATAAGGTTGATTCGTTATCTAAAAGCGTAAAATTAGTTGATTCAATTATTTCTTTATAGGTATTATCGTCTTCATTACCATATATAGCGTATTTATAAGTGTCTTTATTTAATTGGTTTAAGGAAGTTATTATTTCTTGTTTAATAGTATCAGTAATAACGATATTTTTATCAACTAGATCACCAGTAAAGAAGATAATATCAGGATTTATTTGGTTTATTTTTTTGATAACACGATCTAATTGTTTTTTATTAATACTAGTACCGTAGTGTAAATCAGAAAAATGAACAATCTTTAGACCATGAAATGAATCAGGTAATAGATTAGATTCGACTTTAGATTCTTTAACATCAATTATTGAAACACCAAAAGTAGAAGCATAAATGCATATAATAATAAGGAATAAGATAATAGCAAAGAATACTTTTTTGGGTTTAGAATCGAGTAGTTTGTGATGTTCTTCTTCAGGTGTTTCTTGTTCTTCCTTTTTCGTTGTTTCAATTTCTTTGATTTTATCTTGATCTTTTTTTTCGTATCTACTCATACGTTTATCTTTATCTTCACTCATAAATTACCTCCTAAGATCATAAGAATAATACTTATAGCATTATGGATAGCATGTATCGTCATTGAGCCATAGATGTTATCGGTTTTATAATAAGCATAACCAAAGGCTACACCTAATGAACTATAAGGAATTAAATAAAGTAACATTGGTAGGTCACTAAAACCATTAATAGAAGAAATTATATGAATACCACCGAATAGTAAACCAGAAGTAAAGGCATAAAGATGTTTGTTTTCGGTAAATTTTCTTAAACCTCTTCTAAAGAATAATTCTTCAGTTAAAGGAGCAAGAATGATAGTCATAAAAGAAGTTAAGAAGAAGTTTTCTTTAAGAATAGAGATGACAGCTGTTTGATTATTTACTTCTTCGAGTTTAAACATCATAATTAATAAGCTACCAATATATGAAATAAATAGGCCTTTTAACCAATAATTAAATGATATTTTTAAAATGGTTTTATAATTCTTTTTAAAGTCTTTAAAATCTTTAATTAAAGTTTTGATATATGTAAGAGAGATAATTGAAGCAAGGAAGATGTAAATAAAGAAGTTACCAATACTTTCGGAAAAAGGTAAAATCTTTAATTCAGTAAGTAAATAGTAGATAATTGTCAAAATAAACTGCAATAAAAAGTATAGACATAAGATGCCTATACTTTTTAGTAGTTCTTTTGGATTAATTTGTAACTTTTTCATATTAATCACCTTTTATTCTTTTATTTAATGTATCCTAATGCTCTTAATCTTGATTCTATCTTTTCTTCGTTTGATTCGCCAATTAAACGAGTTGAAGTACTTTTTTCTTCGCCATCAACAATAAAGATTGTAGTAGGAGTACCAGAAAAGTTAGCAATAGTTGATAATTCTTTTTTCTCATCTTTTGATAGTAAATCAACTTTTAATTCATAGGCAGTTATATCATATTTAGCTAAAACCTGTTTAAATGGAGGCTTGAATGCTGCACAATGTGAGCAATCGGTCTTGGAAAATAAAAGAATAAATGATTCCTTATTATTAATTTTTTCTTGAACTTCACTGAAGGTTAATTCAACTAAATGTTTATCTAAATCATTTTCTTGACCTTTTAAAACAATACTAGCATATAGAATACCTATAATAGCTCCTATTACTATAAGGAATCCTGCTATTTTTAAAACTTTTTTCTTCATTAAAATCACCATTAATAATATATCATAATCATCATTATTCTTCAATTTAATATTGTTATTTTAAATTGTTAATGGTAAAATTATATTTAGAAAATAAGGTTGGTGCTTTATGATGAAAAAATTTTTAATTGTATTAATGACTGCATGTGCTTTATTTGTCACAGTTAAAGTACAAGCAGAGGAAGATGGCGTTTGTGCTAGTACACTTCTAAGTGAATTAAGAAGTGAAGCAGCGAACGTTAAGGTAACTTACGTAACGGGAGATGAAGTAGTTACTGTTGATGAGGATCCAGAAATTGGAGCCGCAAGTTTGAAAAAACATTATGTATATCTCCAAATATTTAATATCAATGATAGGATGGCTGTTAGAGTTATTCCTCAGGGTAAAGGAATAAGCGGAAACCCTCAAGTATTTGGCCCTACACATGTTAATCAAGATGGAATAATTTCATTAAAGCAAGAGGCTTTAAATGCTAATGTAGATTATCAGTTTGAAATATATTCATTGTATGGAGCATGTGCTGGTAGGACGTTAAGGACAACGAAGTTAACAGTTCCTAAATTTAATATATATTCTGAATTGGATATATGTTCGGATGTTCCTGATTATTATCTATGTACGCAATATACAAGTTATTCAATAGATAGTGCAACGGTATATGATAGGATAAATGATTATAAAGAGCAACTAGCTAATGGAAATATTGATGAAGCTAACAAAAATAAAACCGAGAACAACGTTAATAAAGTAGTTAGTAGTATATCTAAATATAGATTTTTGATTGTTGGTATTATAGTAGCAATCGGGGTTGTTATAACTGTGATAATAGTTAAAAGAAAGAAGAGTGTTTTATAATGAAGATTAGTAATATTAGAAAATATATCCTATTTATAATAATTTCTTTTGTAGTAGCTATTGGTCCAGCTATGGCCACAGATGATTTTTCATTTAATGGCAGTGGTGTAAAATTAAGCTCTGAAAGATATATAGACCTTGAATGTGTTCCAGATCCAGATTTAGTTCCGGATGGACGATTGAAGGCATTAGTAATACAAAGAGAAAATTATACGGTTGGTGGAGAATCGTATTATGCTTTTGTAATTAGGAATCTTATTGAGCCTTCTGGAGTTGTTATTGATGATTATGTAACATGTTCTTGGAGTGGTGAAAGAACTAATCCTGCTTATGAACATGAAGGTAGTCATCGTACTTATCATTATCATTATGAACCAAATGATCCTACTAGAATAACTGTACCACTTAATGGTAGTATAAATGGTGAAGTGGTCAATAAACCTAGTCAAAATATTGCTAATTTAATAGCAGTTAGATTTAATGTAAGAAATGTAAGAATTAAGTCTTTAACTAAAGATTCTAATAGTGAAAGATATGTTGATTGGAGTGGGTGCCCTGGTGATACTGTTTGTGTTGTCACACCTACAGATGCAGCATTAAATCAAGGCCAAAATTTTACGGCTCAAACTCAAGCTGTATTTACTGCTGATGGTATTGATGAAAAATCAGTAACATTAGATTTTCAAATAAGTTATACAGGTGGTGTTAATGCTTATCCAGGTGGTTATGGTACTTGTAGTTTTGATTCGAATTGGCGAGCTGTATCGTTTGGTAGTACTCACAACTATTATGTAAGTGTAACAAGTGGAAATGTTACGTTACCTAGCTGTTCTCCGAATTCTTCACCTTTACCTATAGAATTTAGAGGTTGGACAAAGGTTCCTGATGGAAGAAATAGAAACGATCCTGCTTATCAGCATGTAGGTGAATGTGCAGAAGGTGGAAAAACGGTTGTTGCTCCTGGCGCTTCTGTTGCACCTGATAGTGGTATATATGTAGCTTGTTATGTATATTCTGATGGTGTTAGATTAACAAATATTAATACACCTTTTGAATTATCTGATACAAGTCAATGTACGCAAACTGATAATGGTGAATATTTCTGTAGAGGTACAGGAAGTACATTTACTTTACCAAATGTTGTAAACAATAGTACTGTACTTGGTCAAGATACTGAATTCCTTGGTTGGTTAAAAAATGGTTCTGGAGAGCTTCTTGAACCAGGTAGACCAGTCTCGGTGACTGAAGGTGCGTATTATGCAGCACAATATAAAAGAACTGTAAGAGAAAGAGATAGATATAAATCAGTTTATGTTGGTCAGCATACTTACTTATCTGTTCCAGGAATGGTTGGTTGTGCTAAGAGTGGAACGGCTACTAACTTAGATGCTAGTTTCATAAATAACCAATGTTTTGTTGCTGGTAATTCACCTACTGGTTCTGGTGAATATATTGATGTTAATGTTACAGTTCAAGAAGATGGTGAAACCAGAAATCTTGTTTATAAATTTGAAGTACGAGATATTGGAGTTAATTCTGAAGCTGGTGACGGTTCATTTGTAATTGATGTTGATGCAAATATCGTTTCTGGTGAAAACAACTCTTATGCCTTGAATGACTTTGAACATAAAATGTGTGATGTAGTTAAAATAAAAGCACAAACAGATTCAGAAGGTCATACTGTTAGAACTGGAATTAATGATGACTTAAATAGTAATAACTATATTGCTAGATGTGTTGATAATGAAAGCATTAAGTATTTTGCTTTATGTATGGATCCTGGTCGTGTGGGGCCTTCTGACGATAAATATGATATAACTGAACATGTTAATCAAGATTCTGACTTAGGTAAAATGATTGGTGTAATTATTGACTATATTAATAAGCATTCTAGTAAGGCTGATTTTGACACTGTTACTGATCCAGTTAGATTAGCAGCACACGTTGCTATTCGTACTGTTGTTTTAATAAATGGATATAGTGGTGTTACAGAATATAGTGATCAAGCTTATTATGAACACTATCTATCTTATGAAGAATTAGCCCAAAAACTAAAGGAAATTTATGAAAATCCTGCTTACCAAGATGCTAATGGCAATATGCTTGAAGACAATAGTGAATTTAAAAGCGCTATAACTTCAGCTGTTGATGCATTTGGTGTTACTGAAAGTCCACAGGCTCGTACTTATTTAATTGAAATGTTTATTAAATACAAAAATTATAAATTTGAAGAAGGTGGTGCCTTCCAAAGAACAATTGATAGTAAAGATATAACTTTTGGTGATGATGGAAATAGTTATACGATTGTTTACAAAGGAACTATGACATTGCCTGTCAATACACGATTAACTATGGGTAATACTTCTAATTATCAATATCTTCCACATCCTGACGATGATACTGGTGTTGTTCAAGGAGTTAAAGGTACTTTAGTTAAGATGGAAAAAAATACCGATAAATCTACAACCGATCCATTACAAGAAGTATATGATTATGAAGTAAAAATAGAAGTTACTGATGCTAAAGCTGTTACATTACCTAAAAATAGACAAGAAGAAGAACAATATGCTTTAGAAATTAAGTATGAAGGTGGTATTGACTATTCAAGTATACGTATAGGAAATCCATATGCTGGTAGTGCTTCTAAGCAAAGAATGCTTGTCTTTGATTTAAATAGTGATTCAACATTTATTTACTTTAATATAGATGGTGGACCTTCAATATGTTCTAAACTTGAAAGTTTAGATTATACACAATGTACTGATGAAGATCATTGCCCATCATCATTCAATAAATCATTGTTTAAAGCATCTGGATGCTGTAGTAATGTTTTAGACGAGGTTTCATATCAATATGTTATGAAAAACGTTTGTAATGGAGATTGCTCTGTTTCAACAATGTCTAGTGTATGTAGCTATAGAGCTGATTATGCTGGCTCACCTGATTTATATGAGGTAAAGGAAGGTGCTTATTATACTGGTACAGAGGAGAAGTACACGGAAGCAATAGGTACTTGTGTTGTTAATGTTAAAGATAATTATGCAGCTGATGTAGATGCAGAGAGAGATCTTTCAGTATATCAAAAAGAAGATGATCGTGGTAATTCGATAATGGTTGCATCTTATCAAGGTAATGAATATTGTCAAGTATCATGTCGTGAAGACTGGGTAATTACAATGGAAGCATTTGGTAACTTCGTTGGTAAAAATGCTGTTTTAGCTGGTAAATTCTTCCAAAATGCTAATAATAATTTATTTATTCAAGGTGGTCGTACATGTTATACTACGTATCTTGATTATGACTTATTTATGAGAGATTTGGTTGAACAGTCTAAAATAATGGTTAATAACTATAATACATATAGTAATGCTTCGCATGCTTATACGGATATAGATGATCAAGATTATACATCTGATAAATTAGTGTTTGTTCCTGATTCAGGATGTTTACAATGGACTTATAATGAAGTTGAAGATGATGAAGATACAGAGGAAGATGAATCTGAAGATAGTGACTGGGAATGTACGCTTCAAAATATAAGATCTGATAATAACGATACAACTCGATATGGCCATTATGAATTATCATTGAATATGAAGTTCCAAGGTGATGGAGATGAAAGACAAGGATCATACAATAATTACACTGTAACTGATAATGTTACTTCCGATCCAGTTAAAACGCCTACTAAACCTGATTATTCGCAAGATAAGGTATCTGGAACTGCTTGTACATTTACATCAAAACCTACTTCTGCTGGTTATGATGGTCAAACAGCTGGGGAAAATCCAACAACTTCTGCTGATGGATGTTATCTTGGTAATACTGATACCAATAAGCAAACTGCATTTACGAATCTTTCTGATAAAATGAAAGCAGCAAGTGAAGCTATAATGAGCCCTGCTTATCAGAAGATGACTAGTGCGGCGAACATAATTAATAATAAGTATGAACAATTCTGGAATTGTCAACACTTTGAATTAAATAATGCTACCGATGATGCTAATGGTAAAGCGAATAATCCAGCTAGTACTGATAAATCATCATTTACTGGTACAAAGACATTCATGCAAATCTTAACAATGTTTGAACCTTTTGTTTCTTATGATTATGATGAAAAACTTTATATGACTATATTGCAAGATGATAATATTTTAATTCAATATGATCAGTTAAATGATAAATTCTTCTTAAAAGAGGGTATTACTGAAGGATTTAATAAGAGTACAAATAAGATGGTAGATGCTTATGTTGGATTTACAGATCCTTGTGAACTGGCGGTTGGTGAAGAAGCTTGTGAAGAAACACCTGATACACCAGTTAAACTGGCAAGAAACTATCTTGAATTTGCTTATTATGACCCTGAAGATGGACCTTGGATGGATGATGATTTAATCAAAAAGTATGGTGAAGGTACTGAATTTTATAAAGATAATAAGCCACTTTCTATCAAAAATAATGCTGGTTCAGAACATGTAGTAACTAAACTTATAACTTTATGTTCTATTGGTCGAGAAATTGCTGGTACTGGAACTGGATATAATAAGAATGGTGATGCTTATACTTTCCAAATTTCTGAGCGTGTTCCACGATGGGAAGGTGGAAAATGTTATAGCTTTAATGTTTCTTATTTTAAAGCTCATTATATTAAAGCTTCGATTACTAATAGTAGTTTCTATCGAAATAAAGGTATTTGGTATACTGGACCAAATGATACGCGTGAACATGGTGATGATTTAGAGGATGCATGGGATAATGCTGCTAAACGTGAAGGCGGACCTAGTTATACTGATCGCTCCGATAAGGCTAAAAAAGGTTGGTCGGTATTCAGTGGTACGATGACTGGTGATGATAGAGATATTGAAGGTAATTTAAATATCTTCCCAGTAAGTATGACTACGGCACGAAACTTATATAGATATACTTATCAGTTTACACAAATTGGTAGTTATAGTGATGGACAGCTCGGTCGAGTCATGGGTGATGCAGAGGCATTGATTCCACAAAATAAACGAACGTGTTTCTATGAGGTAGTTGAAGATATTTGCTTATGTTGTGGTGATCCAATTGTTACTTATACTTCTGAAACTGAGACAACTGCGCAAGAGTTTGCAAGTTCTGTTGGATTTGATTATGATTTCAATAGGGAAACTGAGTATGATAAAGCTAGAGGTACACTTGGACTATATACAACTACTGTAGCGTTATCTGACTTGAATAGTCCTACAGATAGAGAACTTGGAAATAACTGGACTAATAGGGGTGTATTCTATTATGGCGGTAATAAGTTAATTACTAATAAAGGTGAAGTTGCCTTGAAGGAAATTGAAGAACAAGGTGAAAAAGTTTATTTGAATGATGGTGGTACTACTCCAGAGTATTCATTTGAACTTAGACCTACAACTTTAGCTGCTATAAGAGATTATAATGATAGATATGGTTATGAAGTTAATTTCGATAACTTGACTATTTATGGTCGTGCTTCTATTCAACCATTAGGTTCTTGTGATGATCCTTCAAGTTGTTCTTGGTTTGCAACTAGTGATCAAGAAGATGATATGAACAATTACATTGCTAACTTTGGTCATTATGGAAGTAATTTCTTAGAGAACTTTAATGACTTATTTAGTTCAACAGGTGCTTCTGCTGGAACAAATAATTTAAGTAATATGAGAAGTGAAAATAATGTTTGTGAAATAGTTTCTTCTAATTCAGATTCTGCTAAGGAAGAATTGAAGAACAAAATTGCTTCAGGTAACTGTCGTTGGATAGATTATATTGAAACAGGAACCGCTAAGAACATATGGGAACCTGTTGAAAGTACACAATATTATAGATTGGCATTTAAATAGAAAGGAGTGAGAACATATGAAAGAATCCTACTGGGGCTATTGGTTTATAATTCTTGGTATCTTTATAGCATCAGTTATGATGTTAACAAATGATGCTACGACATCTAATACTCAAGATTATTATCAATTGAAAGAAGTAGCAAATAGTGCATTGTATGATGCAATTGATTATAGATATTATTCACAAACTGGACAAGTTAGAATCTTAAAGGAAGTTTTCGTTGAAAACTTCCTAAGAAGATTCGCTGAAACTGTTTCAGTAACTGATAGTTATAATATTCAATTTTATGATTTATATGAATCTCCTCCTAAAGTAAGTGTCAAAATATCAACAACAACTGCTGGTTTTATAATTGGTCGTGATACTGAGGAAACGGCAGGAGAACATGCTATGACTGATTTAGATGTTGTTAATTCAATAGATTTGATCGTTGAATTTGATTCAGCAAATTTGGACTGTGATGATGACGGTTTAAATTGTGTATCTGATAAGATGAATAATAGTTATTGTGATTATTATCCATAGGATGTAAATAAGGAGGAATAAGAATGGGAAATTTACTTGTACCTTTTAAAAAGTTTTTAAGTAATAAAAATACAATTACAATATTAGGTGTGTTAATTGGTTTAGTTGTTTTATATTTAGGATATAGTTGGAGAGTAACTCAATCTATTCAACCTACAAGAGTTCCTTTTTGTAAAAATACTTTAGTTGCTCGTAAGAAAATTACAGCTGATGATATAGGGTATGCTGATTTACCAAAAGATGTTATTGCAAATATGGATAATATTGTAACTCAACCTGATGCTATTATTGGTAAAGTTGTTGCTTATGATGGAAAGATAGCTAGAAATAGTTTCTTCTATGATGAACAGTTAATGAATGAAGAGGATATGCCTGATTCAATGTTCTCTGATATTCAAGATGGATATACAGTTTATCAATTAAAGGTTAATAGTAGTACTATTATGGCAAATTCAATAATGCCAGAAAATAAGATAGACTTATATTTATCTTCTACTGTTGAAGAAGATGAAAATAAGATAGTATATGGTAGATTATATGCTTCAATTGAAGTTTTAGCGGTTAAGGATGCAAAAGGTAATAATGTTTTTGCTGATAAAGATAACCCTGGTAATGCTGACTATTTATTCTTTGCTGTTCCTGAAGAAATATTCTTACTACTTAAGAAGGCAGAAAAATTGGGCATTGTCATTGAACCAATTGCACGTAATACTACTTATGCAACTAGTGCTAATGCAACAAAATTATCTAATGAAGAATTAAGATCACTTATTATAAATCAAACTCACATTATTGCTGATGAGTGTACTGATTTAACATTGTGTTAATTAATATAAAAAATAAAAAGAGGGTGTTTTTATGGATGAGAAGAATGTTTTCTCCCAGATGGATTTTGGCCCATTATCTGAGTTTTTAGAGGATGATGATATTACCGATATTTCATATAGTAATGGTGGCCAAGTTTGGTTAAAGACATTGTCTAAAGGTGTTTATCAAGTTGAAAGACCTGATATAAATAATCCGTTTATGGAAAAATTAGCCTTTCAATGTGCAAATGTTATGGGTAGAACTTTCAATATGGCTCATCCATTTCTTGACTCTGAAAGTGCTGAATTACGTATGAACTTTGTCCACGATTCCATTGCTACAAATGGAATCGCGTGCTTGATACGTAAAACTCCTGCTAAGATTCGTTTAAATAAAGAAAAATTAATTAACGAACAATATATTACTGATCAAATGCATGATTTTTTAATAAAATGTGTTTGGGGTCATTGCAATATAATGATTGCAGGAGAAACTGGTTCTGGTAAAACAGAACTTGTTAAATATTTAGCTAGTAATACAAAAGAAGATGAAAAAATTATATCTATTGAGGATACTTTGGAACTTCACTTAGATAAAATTTTCCCTCATCGTGATATTGTGGCCATGAAGACTAATAATATAGCATCTTATACTGATGCCTTAGTAGCCTGCATGAGACAGAACCCAATATGGATATTACTTGCCGAGGTTCGTTCAGCTGAAGCAGTTATGGCAGTTCGTAACTCTATTTCTTCTGGACACCATATTATTTCAACAATTCATGCCGATAAGGCATCAAGTATACCAATGCGTATGTATGCGTTACTTGAAGGTAGCCAAGATATTGAACAATATCTATCTTCAATTCATAGATATATTCAAATTGGTATATATGTTAAAGGTTATTATTCTAAGGCTTTAGATCGTTTCCAACGTGAAATTATGGAGATATGTGAATTTTATGTTGATGACGAAACTAATAAGCCAAAGTCTAATATTTTATATTCTAAAACATTGGATGGTAAAGTTACTTTACATAATCCTACTAAGAAGCTAATTGATTATTTAGCTATTGGTAATGTTTATTTTGAAAATGATGATATTTTTGGTTTAGGGGATGCTGAATCTAAGGAAGATTTATCTAATTTAAGAGACAGTAAAGATGATAATTTAGCAAATAAGGAAACTAAGAATACTTTGATTGATGCTCTTAATGAGGGTGATTCAACGAATGGGGAAGCGCAAAATGGTGGAACTACTCCTGCTGTTAATAACTCTCAAGTTGTTAACAGCCAAGAGGTTTTAGAAGAGCAACCTATCCCAACTGTGCCAGTATCTGCTGTGCCTCAGCCTAGTGTAGCTGCATCTTCACAACCTGTTCCAGCACCAGCTGTGCCTCAAACGCAAAATGTAGCACCAGCTGCTGTGGTTCCATTTCAGGCTTCAGTATCAGCTCCTGTTTCGGCTGTTACAACTAGTCCTGTTACGCCAGCTGCACCTGCTACACCAGCAACGAGTGTAGCACCAAGCCCTCAACCAAATATTTTTCCGACAGCTGTGATGCCAAATAGTGTTGGACAAAATGTTGCTTCAACACCAACTAGCGATGTTTTATAAAAAGAAGGTGATATTATGGAATTAGTTATATGGTTAGTTATAGCAGTTTTCGTTTTAGCATATCGTTTTAATACTGGTGATAATGTTTATAAATTTTTTGCTGATACTGTATCTAATGTTTATAATACATATGCGCCTTATAGTTATCGTGAGGTTAAAGAGAAAACTAAAGAATTAGGATATGAATATACACCTAGGCAGTATGCTACGCAAGTTCTTCTTATGGGTGGAGCAGCTGCAGGTATAACTTTCTTATATTTCTATAGTATTCCTGTAACAGTTGTTTATACAATAATTGCGATATGTTTTGTTCCTTATTTAAATTATTTAAGGACACAAAGATTATATAGTGAATATTTATTTGAACAAGTTCAAGTTTATACGACAAACGTTATTATGGAATTTAATACAACTCAGAGTTTTGTTAAAGCTTTAGAAGGTGTTAGAGATTCTGGTATTTTACAAGATCCTGTATTAAGGGATGTTAAAAGAATGATTCAAATGTCTTATGATAATGGTACGATTGATCAATCAATTGACTTCTTTAACAATGCTTATCCGTATTATATGGTTAAAAATATGCACCAATTATTCTTGCAGATTACTAAAGAAGGTGCAAGAGATTCTGGTGAAGCACTAGAATTAATGTCAATGGATATAGATGCTTTGGTTGAAGGTGTTTATCGTGATAGAATGGATAGACAAACATTCCATAAAAAGTTCTTAACATTTGGTATGGCTTTATTCTTACTGGTTTTAGTTATGCAGCTATTATTTGGTAGATCTGAATATTTAGCAATGTTAGAAAACTGGTATGTTCAATTAATATTACATGCAATAATAATTATCAATTGTTATTTCTTAGTAACAGGGGAAAAATATTATAACGAAGATGTGGGGGTTGAGTAGTTATGTATTTTGAAGTTATTGTTATTGGATTAGTTGCTTTTATTGTTTTAACTGTTAATGGTTATATTAAACCTAATAAATTTATTCAAGATAATCAAGATATCTTTATGAAGCTAAAAGAAGAAGATTATGATTTCTTAGTTAGAGCTAAATATGGTGAAGGTCTTGATTCTGATGTTTTATTCCAAAAGAGAATAAAGAATGGTTTAATAGTTATAATATTATTGATATTTATTATGATATCTAATTTAACAGCTGTTAAAGTTGTTTTAGCTGTTGTTGGTGGGTATGGAATGTTTAAATTGGATTATTTGAATTTAAAGAGTTTTTATAAAGCCCACTTATTACAAATAGATTCAATGTTACCTTATTACTTAAAAGGTCTAGAAATTTTAATTCAACACTATACTGTTCCAGTTGCTTTAGGTAAATCAATTAATGACGCACCGGAGATATTTAGAGAAGGTTTAATCGATATGATTAATAAGATTAATGCCGGTGATGCAACTGTTACACCATATATGGAATTTGCGCAGATGTATCCAGTTCGTGATTCAATGCGTATGATGCGTTTGTTATATCGTTTAAGTTTAGGTCGTCAAGAGAGGAAACAAGAACAATTAATTACTTTCTCAAAGACTATTTCAAACTTACAACAAAAAGCTCGTGAGACGCGATATAAAGAGCGTTTGGATAAAATGGAAAATAAAACAATGAGTATGTTAGTATGTACTGGTATCGGTGTTATGATTCTACTACTAATTGCGGTTATGAACATGATTGGTTCATAATAATGTTTTAATAAATAAAGATATTTCTAAATATCTTTTTTTTATGTTATAATATATCTATATATGATATATGGATATCTTTCTTAGGGGGATTTTAATGAAGAAAAAAGCAATTATTATTGGTGCAGGTCCAGCTGGACTTACGGCAGCTTATGAATTATTAAAAAGAAGTAAAGGTTATAATGTTACGATTTTAGAAGAGAGTAACTCAATTGGTGGAATTTCTAAAACTGTTAATTATAAAGGCAATAGAATGGATATTGGTGGACATAGATTTTTTTCTAAAGAAAAACGTGTTAATGATTTTTGGCAAAGTATAATGCCTATTCAAGGAAAGCCATCTTTTGATGATAAAATGTTAAAAAGAGAAAAAAGTTTATCAGATGGTGGACCGGATCCAGAAAAAGAAGATAATGTTTTTTTAGTTAGAAATCGTGTTTCACGTATTTATTACTTAAAAAAGTTCTTTGATTATCCCGTTAGTATGAAATTGCAAACTTTTAAGAATTTAGGACTTGTAAGAACAATTCAAAGTGGATTTAGTTATTTAAAAAGTATTGTTATTAAGAAAAAAGAAGATAATTTAGAAAACTTTTATATTAATCGTTTCGGTAAAAAATTATATTCAACTTTTTTTGAAGGTTATACGGAAAAACTATGGGGAAGACATCCCAAAAATATATCAGCAGATTGGGGAGCTCAAAGAGTTAAAGGACTTTCGATCTTTGCTGTTTTAAAAGATTCAATTTTAAAATTATTTAAGAAAAAAAATAAAGATAAGGAAACATCTTTAATAGAAGAATATATATATCCGAAATATGGTCCAGGTGAATTATGGGAAAAAGTTGCCGAAGAAGTTGAAAAAATGGGTGGGACTATTTTAAAAAATCACCAAGTTGTAAAGATAAATAATGATAAAAATAAAATTAAGTCAATTTCTTGTTTAGTTGATGGAAAAGAAGTAATTGTTAAAGGCGATATTTTTATTTCTAGTATGCCATTAAAAGACTTAGTTTGTAATATGAATAATGTTCCTAAGAAAGTTTATAATATTGCTGATAATTTACCTTATCGTGATTTTGTTACAGTAGGGTTGTTGGTAAAAAAACTTAATTTAAAAAATGAAACAAAGATAAAAACATTAAATAATATAGTGCCTGATTGTTGGATATATGTTCAAGAACCAGATGTTAAGTTGGGAAGAATTCAAATATTTAATAATTGGAGTCCTTATATGGTTAAGAAACCTAAAGATACAGTTTGGGTTGGCTTAGAATATTTCTGTAATGAAAATGATGAATTTTGGAATATGAGTGTTGAAGAGTGTAAGAACTTTGCAATAGATGAGCTTGTAAAAATGGGGATTATAGATCGTGATGATGTTTTAGATTCTCATCGTGAAAAGGTCAAGAAAGCTTATCCAGCATATTTTGATAGTTATAGTGAAATAGATAAAGTTATTAGTTATATTAATAAATGTGATAATTTATATTGTATTGGTCGTAATGGTCAACACCGTTATAATAATATGGATCATTCAATGATGACTGGTATGAAAGCTGTTGATTGTATTTTAGGTGATGAAACAACTAAAGATGATATTTGGAATGTAAATACGGAAAAAGAATATCATGAGGAAAAGGATGAAAAAAATAATAAGTTAAAAAATATTGTTAGTAAATTAAAAAATAAAATTAGTAAGATAAAAATAAGTAAGTGGTTTTTATTAATATTTATGATTTCTGTACCATTATTGTGGTGGTGTTTTAGTAAGTGGACTTTAGATAATGATTCATGGTTTTTATTAAATCATGGAAGGTATGTTTTAGAACATGGGTTTCCGACGATTGAACCATTTACAATGCATGAAGATTTACCTTTTGTAATGCAACAATGGTTATTTTCTGTAGGATTTTATACTTTGTATAATAAAGCAGGAATTGTTTGGGTTTTTATAGTTTTAATATTAATTAATTATTTACTATTATTTATTATTTATAAGATTTGTATGTTGGTAAGCGATAATAATTATGTTTTATCAGGAATAATAAGTTTGATAATAAATTTATTATTGTTAAATAACTATTTTATAACTACTAGACCACAAGTTTTTACCTATATATTGTTAGCATTAGATGTGTATATTATGGAAATATTCATGAAAAAGGGTAACTATAAAGTGTTATTTTTCTTACCAATTATATCTGTTTTGCTAATAAATCTTAATGCTGCTTTATGGTGGTTTATATTTATTTTTATGCTACCTTTTATTGCTGAGGGATTTTTTGAAGAAGTTATTTTAAAAAAGAAAAATGTTTATGATTTTAGGTGGTTAATCATAATTTGTCTGTTTATTTTTCTAGCTGGTTTTGTTAATCCTTATGGATTAGATGCAATATGTTATTTTATTAATTCATACGGTGGTCAAGGAGCTGAAATAATTGGTGAAATGAGACCAATGAGAATATTGGAATTTCCTGGTTTATATACTATTGGTGTATTGTTTATATATTTTATTATATTTATGGTTAATTATAATAAAAAGAAAGAAGTAAAGATTAGTTATTTATGTATGTTATTTGGCTGTATTATTTTATCTTTTATGGCTGTAAAAAGTTTTCCTTTTTTTGTAATGTTTGTTACTTATCCTTTTTGTTACTTTTTTAAAAATATATTTAGGAATAATTGTCTAGATGAAATAAGTTTAATTCCTAAGAAAAATGTATATCGAATAACTTTAATTTTATTTTATGTCTTATTAGGGGTTGTAAGTATTCATTTTGGTAAAACAATAATGAATAGTCAAAAGGAATCATATTTAAAAGAAGGTGTTGATAAACTATTAGAGGTATATGATCCTAAAGATATAAAGATATATACAAATTATGATATTGGTGGATACTTAGAGTGGCGTGGTATTAAATCTTTTATGGATACTAGAGCAGAAGTATTTTATTTAACTATGAATGGTGGTAGAGATATTTTTGGTGATTATATTGCTATTCAAGTGGGCAATGGTGATATAGCAGAGTTTGTAAAAGCTTATAATTTTACACATTTATTTGTCATATCATATGATCGATTGTTTACGTATGATAATTTTAAAGATTATGAGCTGTTTTATGAAAAAGAAAACTCATATAAAATCTATGTTAGAAAAGACTTAGTTAGTGATAATAATAATTAAAAACTAAGTCCTTTTTTTTCGTATACTTTTGTAAAAAGTATTGAATAATAAAAATATAAATGATATACTATTTTTAGTAATAATAAGAGAGAGGATGATTTTATAAATGAAAGAAGCTACAGGTGAACTAAACATGACAGTTATTACAGTTGTTGCAATTGCGGCGATTGCAGCATTATTTACAGTATTTATTATGCCACAAATTCAAGCGAATATTGCAATGCAAACTGCATGTTCAAATATTGATGCTGATGGTAATTATGATGGAAATATTACTACTGGTGCTATGAATGGTACTAGTGTTAATTGCCAAAACTTTACTTGTAATGCTACATATAATAATCGTAGTTATTCAAAACATTGCTCAGGAACAAATTAGTTTTTGAATTATTATTGAGGTGATTAGAAATGAAAGAAGCTACAGGTGAATTAACTGGTTCTGTAATTGTCGTTTCAGCCGTTGCTTTGCTTACGGCTTTTTTCTTTATGTTTATTTGGCCTATAATTAAAGATGGTATGCAAGATAGAGCAACTTGCGCTAATGCAATGTGCGATAATGGATATGATCCAAATACTTTAATGGCATATTGTAAAAATCCAAATGATGGGTCTGACGAAGTCTTTATGTGCCCATTTAGAGGGTAGGTGTAAACATTGAAAGAAGCTATAGGAGGAACATGGATTTTTGTTTTAGTAATATCTTTTTTAGCGTTATTTACAACTTTTGTTAGTGTTTCAACGAATTATTCAAGATGTTATAAAATTAAAGATGAAATATTAATTACAATTGAAAGAGCACACGGAATTAATAATGATTCGATTACTAAAATTAATGAATATTTAAAAGGTATTGGTTATTCTTCAGTCGGTAAATGTCCTGAAGATGGTAATTGTTGGGCTCATTTTAAATTAAGTGATATAACACCACAACCTAGATGGTCTGGTGATGCTAATTATTGTATTACTAAGTATATGATTACGTCTCGTAGTTCAAGTACTGGTGACGAAGACCCAGTTATTTATACGACTGGACCAGTAGGGCATCCTGAATCTGCGTATTATGGGGCGGTTGTTTTCTTTAGATTGGATTGGCCAATCTTAAGAAGTATGTTTAAAATAAATATTTCAGGAGAAACTTCAATTATTTATTTAGTAAATGATTTCGATGAAATCAATGATAGATGTTATGGTGGTAGTTAGATGAAAAATGGAATTGTAAATATTTGGCTTTTAGGTTTAATAGTAGTTTTTATTGCTTTATTTTCAGCTTATATCATTATTAATATTAATTACTCAAAGTCTTTTAAAATAAAAAATGAAGTTTTAACGATTATTGAAAAGCATAAAGGAGTTACAAAATCTGTAAGTCCAGGAACTCATGATGGTACATCATTAATAAATGGTTCAGCAATTAAGATAAATGTTAATACTATTGAAACTATTAATCTTTATTTAATGGGAAATAATTATGACGCTATGGGTTATTGTCCTCATACTGCAGGAGATATTTCAGGTAATTGGTATGGAGTTTCTGAACTTCGTAGTGGAAGTGGTCCTGCTTCTGAATTTGAACCTGCTGATTCTAGTAAAAAATATTATTATTGTTTTGCAAAGTATAATGCCAATACTCAAACAGGCAGATATAAGGCAGTGTATTATAAAGTTAGATTATTTTATAAATTTGAAGTTCCTGTTTTAGAGGAATTCTTATCAGTAAAAGTAGATGGAACTTCTGATGAAATATATGACCCTCAAGATGAAGGGGAAGGCATAACAGCAGAAGATTATGTTAGTTGATTTTTAGAATAAAGGGAGTTGACATACAATGAATGTTATAGTTGCTAATAAATATTCAGCAATGTTATCAAGTTTAAGTAATAAAATAGATTTGATTAAGACTATTGATGGTGAATTTCAAGTTGATGATTTAGTAGCACAATTTGATAACTTTTTCTTTAATAAAATGATATTGGATATTACAGCTATAGCAGGATATCAAGACATATCACAGATTCAAAGACTTTCTTTTGGTATGGATATGTCAAAGATTATTTTACTATTAGATGATTCACCAGTTGTAAATTCACCACAATACCTTTCTGAGTTGGTATCAATGGGAATTTATAACTTTACAAGAAATATTGATGCTATAACGTATTTGATTGATAATCCAAATACGTATAAAGATGTAGCTCAATTCCATATTATTGGTAATAATGGTGGAGGAATGCCTAATCAAGCTCCGCAAGGAGGAATGATGGGTGGTGGATTTAATGGTAGTAGAGGGGCAGCTAATGAAAGATCATTTATTAATTCTTCTATTGCAATGCCAAGTATTGGTGGAACAAGAATTATTGGAATTAAAGATTTAACTGATCATGCTGGAGCTACGACTTTAATTTATATGTTGAAAAAACAATTATCAGAAAATTATTCAGTGTTGGGTTTAGAATTGGATAAAAATGATTTCTTATTTTTTAATGATCCTGAACTAAAGAGTGTTAGTAGTAAGGATTTAAGTTCAATTATTAAGAATCCAGTAAATAATTATAATGTTATATTGATTGATGTTAATGATAGTGCTGAAGCTGCAAATTGTACGGAAATGCTATATTTAATTGAACCATCAACTTTGATGTTAAATAAAATGGTAAGAAGAGATCGTAATATCTTAGATAAGATTAAAGGAACAAAGGTTATCTTAAATAAGAGCTTGTTGGATTCTAATGATATTAGAGATTTTGAAGCAGAAGCTAGATGTAGTGTTTTCCATAATATTTGTCCTTTAGATGATAAAAAGGATAAACATCGTGTTTTAGATGAACTTTTGAATAAATTGGGATTTGATAAAAATAGACCTGCTAGTGAAGGAAATAAGTCAGCAAGGTTATTTGGAATTGTCAAAGAATAAAAGAAAAACTTGACATATTTTGTAAATTTAAATACAATTATATTAGAAATGAAGGAGATGTTTTATATGGATATATTAGCAGCTGTTAATTTTTGTGCTCAAACAAAAGATATTTGGGTTGTTGTAGGAAAAATATTAGGAGTATTTAAAATTGTTATTCCACTATTAATTATAATATTTGGTTGTATAGATTTAGGTAAAGCAGTTGTTGCTTCTAAAGATGATGAAATTAAAAAAGCAATGAAACAATTAGCTATGAGAGCTGTTGCTGGTATCGCTATTTGGTTTGTACCAACATTAGTTGGACTAGTATTTAGTTTAGTAGATTCAGCAGGTGGCGACTATGATGTATGTGCTAGTTGTGTTAAGAATTCAGGAAATTGCTAATTAACAAAAATAGTATAAATAAAGTGATATTTGTTTTAATATCATTTTTTTTATGGTATAATTTCTATGATATGAGGTGTTTTCTATGCATAGAAAATTATTTTTGATTATTTTAGTATTAATTGGGGGATTATTTTTAGTTACTAGTGAGGTAAAAGCACTAGATAATTCTTATGAAGTTACTTATAGTTTGGCTGATAGTGATGATTGTGGTGGCGTTTTTGATAAAGAAGTAATTGATTTTTTGCAACAAATGTTTAATGTGTTTAAATATGCTGCACCATTATTGTGTTTAGCAATGTCTATTGCTGATTTTGTAAAGGCAACGGCTAGTCAAGATAAAGAAGCTTTAGCTAAAGCGGCTAAGATGACAGGTAAGAGAATTGTTTATGCGATAATCCTTTTCTTTATTCCTGATTTAATAAACTTCTTGTTTGGTCTATTAGGTTGGTATGGTACGTGTGGTATTAGTTAGAGGTGATTTTAATGCATGTTTTATTTAAATTAACATCTGTTCTTACTAGTGGATTTGTAGGTATTATTTTACTTTTAGATTCAATGGTTATTTATGGTAATATAGCTCCTGTTTTTAGGATATTTATGGCTATTTCTGGAGCAAGATTATTATCTTCTGATGCTTATACTGATATAGCTAATAAGGTTTATGCCATTGTTGGGGTTGTAATGCTTTTTGTTTTGGCTTATGCCATATTAAGAGCGATTATTGATCCTGATCAATCAATGAAAAATGAGCTTGGTCCTCAAATAGTTAAGAGAATTGTTATAGCTGTTGTTGGGTTAGCTTTAGCTCCTGTTATTTTTAATGTTATGTATCAAGGACAAAGTTTATTCTTGGAACATGATGTTTTAGCGAAAATCTTTTTTAGAGGTAATAGTGATTTGGAAATTAACATGGGACAGTCGAGTGTTGATGTTGGTGATTCATCGATTCCGATTGAACAAAATGTTAATGTTGATGAACAAATTAAACATATAGGTGGCGGTGTTACTGCGGTTAGTTTATGGCAAGCATTTTTCTTTCCATCTGAGGATAGTGGTAAGACGGCTGATGAAATAGAGGCTGATCCTAAGGATTATTTCTTAAGTAGTGCGGCTTATTTAGGTGCTTGTGCTGGTTTAGCAGCTGGGGCTGTTGCTGTTAATGGTGTACCAGTTATTGGACAAATTGCTAGTGTTTTATTAGGTGCAGCCGCTATTTATTCATGTATTACAAGTGTTGTAGATGGTATGACTGCCTCAAAAGTTAGTAATATTACTAATGGTGATTCGATAACTTTATCTGAAGCTTATGCGTATGCTGCTGGTGGGGGATCATTTGGGGTATTTACAGTATTCCTCGATAACTATGTTGATGATGGGGATATAACTTATTTATTTGGTTTATCAACTATAGCTGGTGCTTTTACTTTATATGCTTTTATATCATTTAGTATTGATATGGGTATTAGAGCAGCTAAGTTAGCTTATTATCAGATTATTGCGCCAGTGCCGCTCATTATGCAGGTATTACCTTCATTTAAATCAAATTTTAGTCAGTATTTAAAATCGGTTGTTTCGACTTTTATGGAGGTTTTTGTTAGAATTTCAGTAGTTTATATTGTCGTTTATATAATTTGTCATTTAACGGAGATGTTCTCGTCAGTTGATGCTTTATGGGGCAATCAAAATTTATCAGGAATTGAAACGATGTTAGCTTTAGCTTTACTTATTTTAGGTTTAGTTGCTTTTGCAAGAAGTGCACCAGATTTTATTACTAGTTCTTTAGGAATAAAGAAAGGTGATATGAAACTTGGTATTGGTGAGAAATTTGCAAAAGGTGGAGGATTTGCAGCTGAAGCAGTTGCAAGATCTGGTTTACAAACTGCTGTTCAAAACTGGAATAAAGGTAAAGATAAAGGTCAAGGAGCATTTAAAAGATTGGGTTCTGCGTTTGCTGGAGGTGCTTCAGCAATGGCACGTAGTTCTTGGCAACAATTTGGACCTGGTGAAGGTCATAAGATGGCAAATACCCATGCTGAAGCTACAAGAGTTGCAGGTACAGCTAATGAAGCAGCTTTCCAACGTGGTGTAGATAGAGATGAACGTAAAGAACAACATGCTTCTGATGTAACGGCTTATAATAGAGCGAGAGCTGCTTATGAAGCTGCACAAGAAGAAGTTAATAGATTAGCACATGATCCTTCTGCTACGCAAGCACAAAAAGTTGCAGCTGATGCGGCATTAGAAGCAGCTGCTAATGCTTTAACTGATGCTCGTGTTAGAATGGATTCTTCTACAGCTCTTGGTACAGCTGTAAACAATGCTTATAAGAAAGCTACAGTTTGGGCGACTGGTACAATTGATACGTCTAAAATGGATAAACAAGTTAAGCTTTTCCAAGATTTGGCAGGTCTTAAATCACAACTTGAAAATACTATTGTTGGTAAAGATGAATATGTTAATAAGGCACAACGTCGTATAGATGACTTAGCAAGAACAGATATAGCAGATTATGCTTATTCTAATGCTTTACGTGAAAAGGCTACTAATGATCTTACAGCTGCTGGTGCTTTAGCTAGATTAGCTGGTGAAAGTGATGCTGATTATGCAAGAAGAAGAGAAACATTAATTTCTAGTAAAATGAAAGATTTAGGTCAATCAACATTTAAACGTACTGATTATTCTGTAGATGTTAGATCAGCTGAATATGCAAAAGCCCAAGAAGAATTATTAGCAGATCGTAAAAAAGCTGATGATGATCTTAAAGCGGCTAAGAAGGAAGCTGTTGCAAGAAAATTGGTTGAAGCTTCATCTGGAATAGATAATGATACTTCAAGAGCTTTAAAAGCGTTCTTTGAAACTCATCAACAAGATTTAGATACTTATCGTGATGTATTATTTAATGGTCAACAATCACTTGGTGATTATATAACTGAAAACTTTGGAGCAAATGCTATTAGTGGTGTTGTAGACTTTACAACAATGAACAAAGGCGTAGGAAGATTTACTTTGGAATTAAAGAACGGTCGTACAGTAGAGGTTGATGCAAGTGGTGATGATGTTAAATATACTGTTAAAAATGGAGCTACAGTCGAACGTTCTAATATTTCAGCAGAGGATTTCCGAAGCTATGTAGCAAGTAGTGGTACTGAGGTTGATAGTTCGAGATCTACTGTTCCTGGACAAAAAGCAGAATCTAGAGCTTCTAAGATGAAAACTACTGCAGAAACTGCTGAACAGAATTTCAGAGATTCTGATACATATCGTAATGCTAAGAGTCGTGAAAGAGCGCAAAAGGAAAGTAAAAAATCATAGAATGAAGGGAATGTGTGATATATGAATGGAAATAATTTCTTGATTCCAGCTAACTCAAAAAAGTCACAATTAATACTTAGTTTTTTCACTCCTGTTGATTTGGCAATCTTTTTAACAGGAGTTGGAATAACAGTTTTATTACTATTATTAATAGAATCTAATAGTACAGGTGTTATGTTTGCATTATTAGCACCTGCCTTATTTGCATCCTTTTTGGTTGCTCCGGTACCTAATTATCATAATGTTATGACATTATTGGGTAATATATATAGATTTTATACTGGAAGAAAAAAATATTATTGGAGAGGTTGGTGTGCAAGGTATGGCGATGATAGAACAAGTAAACAGCAATTCAAGTAGTGATGGTTCTAGTAAATATTCTGAAGACTGGGTTCCTATTAAGAATATAATGAATGGAATGATTCAGTTAGATAATGGTTATTATGTTACTGGAATTAAAGTAGCACCTAAAAATATCTTTATTTTGGATGCTGGTGAAAGAGAAAACGTTATCTTCAATTTACAAAACTTTTATAATATGATTGATTATGAGTTTTGGTTAGTAGTAGCAGATCGTCCAGTTGATATTAATTTGTATTTATCACAGTTACAACTTTTATATCAAAAATGTGGGGATGGAACTATTAGAAAACTTATTATCCAAGATATTAATAAAGCTAATGCCTTTATGGGGGCGGAATATAATGTTGTAGATACTGAGTATTTTATATTATTTAAAGAAAAAAGGATGGAAATTATTCAAAAACGTATTCGTAATTTAATTGCGGGACTTGCTAATGCTTCCATTAATTCAACTCAAGTTTCAAATGCCGATTTAAGAATGATCTTAGATAATTTCTTAAATGGTGGTATGACAACGACTTTTGGGACGGTGAGAACACAATGAATATAAAAAGTGAAGTAGCTCCTAAAGGGCTACAATTTAAACCAATGGAATTTATCATAAGTGGTAAGAATGCGACAATAATGACTGTTATTAGTTATCCTAAGTTTATTAATCCTGGATATTTATCTGATTTAACTTATATATCTGGAGTTAAGTTGGTAGCTAAACATATTCCAATTGAATTCTCAACTTTACAAAGTATGCTTAATAAAGAGATAGCTGATTTGAAGATGCGTTATCAATCTGAGAGAGATCAAACTATTCAAGAGAGAATTAGACAAGATTATGAGTCATTAGAAGGATTTATTTCAATGCTAGCAGCAACACAAGCAAGAATTTTTGATTTTCAATTACATATTATGATTACAGCTGATAGTGAAGAAGAACTTGAAATGAAGAAAATGCAAGTACGTAGTTATGTTGATGCTTTAGGTATGAAGGCTATTCCTCTTATGTTTGAACAAGAGAAGGTTCTTAAGTCAATTATTCCAATATTCCCTAAACAAGATATTGAAAATAGAATTGGAACACCAATACCTTCTATTACAATAGCTGCAATGTATCCTTTTGTTTTTGATAGTATTAAGGATCCAGGAGATTCAACTTTAATGGGTGTTGATTTTTCTGGTGGTGTTATCTTATTTAATCAATTCTTATTTAAAATAAAAAAAGAACATAATAGAAATAATGCTAATATGATTATTTTAGGTACTTCTGGTAGTGGTAAATCAACTGCGGCTAAGTTATTAATTAGAAGTCATATTAGAAACGGATATAAAGTAATTTGTGTTGACCCTGAGGGTGAACTTGAAGAAATGTGTCGTAATGTAAATGGTAGTTACCTTGATTTAGGTAAAGGTGGAGATTATGGTATGATAAATCCACTTGAAGTTGTACCAGATGCTGATCAAGATGAGTTAGACCAGGGTTTAGGTTATACTGTTTTAACTAGAGCTTTACAATCATTAAAAGCGTTTATGAAGTATTATTCACCAAGTATTGAAGAAGATGTTTTAACAATGTTTAGTGAAGTAGTTCAAGATACATATAAACGTTATAAAATAGACTTTGATACTAATTTTGCAACGTTGAAATCAGAAGATTTTCCAACATTTGATGATGTTTATGCAACAATTAAAGGTCGTTTACTTTCAATGCCTGATAAGACACGTGAAAGAGATGTTATGGAAAGACTTGAATTAAAAGTTCGTCCATTAACGAAGGAATTAAGATATTATTTCTGTGGTCATACAACTTTAAATATCAATAGTGATATAATTGTTTTTAATATTAAAGAATTAATGAATAGTGATGAAAATATTAGAAATGCATTGTTCTTTAATATTTTGAAGTATGCTTGGGGATTATGTCTTGATAAAGAAACAACAACTGTTTTATGTGTTGATGAAGCTCACGTTTTATTATCAACGAGAAATGAATTAGGTGCTGAGTTCTTAGCCCAAATGCAAAGACGTGCTCGTAAGTATAATACTGGTACTATTTTGATTACACAACAACCTACTGATTTTGCGGCACCAAACTTAATTGTTCATGGTAAAGCAATATTTGATAATGCTTCGTATTATTTAGTAATGAACTTAAAGAAACAAGCGGTTGAAGATTTAGGTTTATTAATTGACTTAAATGAAAGTGAAATGGATAGTATTAAATATTATAACCAAGGTGAAGCTTTATTCATTTGTGGTAGTCGACGTATGAGAGTTAGAGTCCTATGTACACAAGAGGAATTAGATTCTTTTGGTGCAGGTGGTGGATTATAGTAAATAAGCCGTTTATCGGCTTTTTTCTTTTGGGCTTTTATGATATACTTTATTTAGTGTGGAAGTGGTAATTATGGCACAAGATTCTGATAATGAATTTAAAGTAAAGATTGATTTAGAGCCTGATAAGGATAGTGCTGTTGAAGCTAGTTTAAAAGATTTAAATAGAGATAATTTAGAACATGCACAAAATTTAAAAAAAGCTAGTAGTGATCTTGCTGATGCAAGTAAAGATTTAGATAAAGCAATGGCTAAGGGATATAATCCTAATGCAATGATGAATGATACTGGTGCTAATAATGTCCAAAAAGCTTCTAGTTTACCAAAAAAAGATATGGGATTGAATAAAGATTCAGGTGGTAAGGAAGAACGTCCAACAACACCAGTTAAAAAGGCAAATCCACGAGAAGGTGCCCCTGATGTTGGTAAGGATTATGGTAGTTCTATGCCACCAAGTGAACCGAGACCGGTTGATAATTCTAGTGATCAACCTATTCGAAGAAATAGTGGTTATCAGGGAAATAATCCGAGTGTACCTGAAAATACTGAGGGAAATGGTAGTGGTGGATTACCAAGAAAAAATGATTTAGAAGATCAAGATAGTAAAGATGATAAAAATGGCGGTAATAAGCCTGAAAAAGATGAACAAAATAAAGATGATAAAAATGGTGATAATAAAGATGTAAAACCTGGTGATAGTGAGAAGAATCCTGAAGCACCTAATAAGCTAGATAAAGATAAAGTAGATGAACAAAATAATAGTCAAAATAATGGCCAAACGGCTAATAATTATCGAAATCTACGAAGAAAGCCAGAGGCGCAGGAGGGAGAAAAGCCAGATAGATTTCGTCAAAATTTAGAACATTCAAGAAGAGTACGTGAAGGAGAAAATAGTAATAATCAAAGTAATGCAAAGAGTTCTAGTGGTAGCATTAATGAAGAAGTTACTCCTTCTATTGGAGCTAGACTTAAAAGTGGTTTAAAGAATTTATTGAGTGGTAAAGCTGGAACAGAGGGAGATGTTTCGGATAATAGTAATGGACGTAGTGGAAAGTCTGGTAATAATGCTTTTAATAAGGCGTTAGGTACTGCGAAAAAAGCGATAATTAATTTTTTAAAGACTCATCCACATGTTGCAATTATTTTAGCTATTGTAATTTTATTCTTTTTAATATTAATAATTACTACTTTATCTGATGAATTAGATGGTAATGGTAAAAGTAATGGTAAATGTAATTATTCTTTAAATGGTGTTTTAACAACTGGAACAGTTAATTTAGAGGGAATACAAGTCGAGTTAGTTAATTGTGATGCTAAAGCAAGTAATTATACTGTTTTAGAAACTGTTGATTTTGAAAAATATGTTGTTGGTGTTGCTTTAGCTGAAGTAGGTTATTCTAGGGATAAACCTGAGTATTTTAAAACAGAGATAGTAGCAGCAAGGAATTTTGCTTTAACAAGAAATTCTTCAATGTGTCCAAGTAATCCTGATGATTGTTTTTATGGTTATAATCAAAATACTGGTAAAATAAGGATGCGTGCTTGTGAAGCTGATCAAGTTTATTGGGATTATGATAAAGATATTTATCGTTATGATAGAGGGGCTATTTCACTTTATTCACCAGAAATAAATAGTGGAACTATTTGGAAAAGGGCTTTGGATGAAGCAACTAAAGAGGAAGTTTTGGCTGTTGCTGAAGAAGTTAAAGGAAAAGTATTAGTCGATGATAGTGGAAATGTAGTACATACAGATTATATTAATACTGATCAACAAGAATGGAGTAGATTAGAAGCTGAAGGACATACTTATGATGAAATATTAAGTATTCATTATGGTGGTGGTTCAATATCTGGTGCTACTTGTTCAAGTGGAATTATTGATTATGGGGATTATGTATTATCTTCGGATGGTCATACTATTTTACATGAACCATTAGATTCATTCTTAGAAAAGCAAGGTACTAGTTTGGAAGCTTTTAATGGTTTAATAGAAAAGAATGTTGAAAAAGCTGGATTTGGAACTAGAGCTGGAGTAGTTGCAGCGGCAGTTACGTTAATTGCAGAATTAGGTAATAATTATAATGTTAAAGTGCCTTATTATTGGGGTGGTGGACACGCTGATGGTGTTGTAATTGGTGCTTTAGGTTATTGGGGTAGTACGCAATGTCATACTTATGCTAATAATCAATCTTATAATTATTGTGGTTTAGATTGTTCTGGTTTTGTACCATGGGCGATTAAGAATGGTGGCTTTAATATTGCACAAATGTTAGCTGGTGGATTCCAAAATATGTCAGGTGTACAAAAAGTTTCTTTAACAAATAGTGCGATTTTGGAACCAGGAGATTTATTAGAATCGAGTGGGCATATTGTATTAGTAGTTGGTATTGAAGAATCAACTGGTAATTATATTTGTGCTGAAGCTAGTGGTAATGCGGCTGGAGTATTATTTACAAGAAGACCATTTAATAGTTCAGGATATTGGGGTATTAAAATGGATGGATGGTATAGTACTCATCAAAGGAGTGAAGGAACATGAAAATTAAGTTAGTTATATTAAGTTGTTTGATGGTTTTACTGTGTGGATGTAGTGCTAATGTTAATATAGTAGTTAAAGAAGATAGTATAGAAGAAAATGTATCTATTACAGCTTTGCAAGATAATTATTATAATAAAGAACAAATGGGATTGGCTTTTAGAAATTTTATGCCAGCATGTGCTGATGTAGAAATAGTTGATACGATGCCTGATCAAAAAGAACCAGGAATAGAATATTATGAAAAATCTAGTACGGAGTTAAGTAACGGATATATTTTATATTATAAATATAATTATGGTTTAGGTAATTATAATAAAGCTAGTAGTGTAAAGAAGGCATTTTCTTCACCATCAATTATTAAAGATACTAATGAAAAGACAATATCTTTATCAACTGATAATGCAGGAATTTTATTGTTTAAAGATCATCCTAATTTGACGGAAGTAAAGATTAATATTAAGTCAGAATATCCAGTTAAAGAGAATAATGCTGATTCAGTTAAGGATAATGTATATACTTGGGTATTTACTCCTAGTAGTAAGAAGAGTATTTATATTCTTTATGATATAAGTAAGGGAGAAAGTACTGAACCTAGTAATCCTAGTAATCCATCGGGTAGTGAAAGTGGTGGAATAACTGTTACTAAGAAGGATAAGAAGAACGAATCTGAGGTTAGTAAAATAGCTAATCAGAATCCTATTTTAATAGCTATTGGAGCTTTAGGATTGTTCTTTATATTTGTTTTAATTATTACAAAAATTACAAAAAAATAATAATAAGTAAAAGGTCAATAAAGCCTTTTATTTTTAACTTGATATGTAGTATAATATTAATAGATTTGGGGTGGAAGACTCATGAAATTTCGTATTTCAAGTAAAGATTTGATAATGTTTGCGATTTTTGCGGGATTTTTGTTATATCTTTGTGCAATTGCGACAGCTAATATAAATTCTTTTGGAGAAACAGGAGCCTTTTCAGGATTAAATCCAATACCTGGATTAACAGAATTCTTAGGAGCGACTTTAGTTTTATTTTTAATACTTTTAGTTTTAATTTTTACAAGTGTTTCTTCTTTGGTTTTTGAAAGAAAAAAAGGTGTAGGCTTAGAAATAGGTGAAAAGGAAAGTAAAGGTTATTCAAGATGGTCAAAAGATAGAGAAATAAAAAATGATAAAGACGTTGAAATTGTAGAACCTTTAGCTCAAGAAACAAAAGCTGCTGGTATTCCTTTAGTTAATGATGGTAAAAGATTATGGGTAGATAATGGTGAATATCATAATTTGGTTATAGGTTCTACTGGTTCAGGTAAATCACAAACGGTTGTTGAACCAATGGTTGAACTTTTAATTAAAAAAGGCGAAAGTATGGTTATAACTGACCCTAAAGGTGAATTATATAAAGCGTCTAGCGACTATATGAGGCAGAGAGGTTATAATGTTGTTATTTTAAACTTTCGTGAGCCACAAAATGGTAATGCTTGGAACCCACTTACTTTACCTTATCAATACTATAAAGATGGTAATTTTGATAAAGCAACTGAGTTACTAGATGACGTTGCGTTAAATATTTTGTATGATCCTAATAATAAGGATCCTTTCTGGGAAAAATCATCAGCTGACTACTTTTCAGGTTTAGCATTAGGTTTATTTGAAGATGCTAAGATAGAGGAAATAAATCTTAACTCTATTAACTTGATGAGTACTGTTGGGGAAGAAAAATTTGCCGCTAGTAATTATATTAAAGAATATTTTACTTTAAAGGGTGAAGATTCAAGTCCTTATATATTTGCTTCAAATACAATAAATGCTCCTACTGAAACTAAAGGTGGTATTTTATCAGTATTTAGACAAAAGATAAGATTATTTGCTTCACGTGAAAATTTATCAGAAATGCTATCATATAGTGACTTTGATATGCGTAATATTGGTAAAGAAAAAACAGCTGTTTTTATTGTTATTCATGATGAAAAAACAACATATCATAGTTTAGCTACTATTTTTATTAAACAAGTTTATGAAACATTAATTGATGTAGCTCAAGCTAATGGAGGAAAGTTACCATATAGAACTAATTTTATTTTGGATGAGTTTGCTAACATGCCGCCACTTAAGGATGTTACAACAATGGTTACAGCGGCTCGTTCTCGTGCGATAAGATTTACATTTATTATTCAAAACTTTGCCCAATTAAAGAGTGTTTATGGTAATGAAGATGCGGAAACTATTAAAGGTAACTGTGGTAACTTAGTATACTTAATTAGTACTGAGTTAGCAGCATTGGAAGAAATAAGTAAAATGTGTGGTGAAGTTAAATCTAGTGATAAAGATAAAACAGCTTCTACACCTTTGGTTACTGTAACTGATTTACAAAAGTTAAAATTGTTTGAAGCAATTATAATTAGATTACGTTTATCACCATTTAAAACGAAGTATACACCAAACTTTAAAATGGATTGGGGTCATCCTAAAACAGAAGCTTCTTATCCAGTAAGAGAAAAGAGACCAGTTCAGAAGTTTGATGTAAAAGAGTTCACAAAGAAGAAAAAAAGTGAAAAGATTAAAAATTCGTTAAATGAAAATGGTGGAGCTGCGATGGGTGGTAATCCTTTTAAATCACCAATGGATAGTCCATTTGGACCACGTGGTGATATGTTTGGACCTAGTAGTAGTTCTAATCCTTTTGCTCCATCTGCTCCATCTGATGGTAATGATAGTGGTTTATTTGGGGGCTTAGGTGGCGGATTAGATTTAGATGCTATGATGCGTGATATAGATAGAAAGATAGCAGAGTTAGATGCCGAAGAAGCACGCCAAAAAGAAGAACAGGCTAAATTAAAGGATGCATCGAAGAATAAAGAGACAAATGATATCAAATCAATAGAAGAAAAAGAGAAACCAGACTTTGATGTTGATAAGATTAATGATGGAATAAATGATTATATTTTAAATAATAATAATGTTAAAGATGTAGTTCCGGTTGAAGAAAAAGTTGATGATTTAAAAACACCAGATATTAATTCATTTAATATTTTTGATACTGATGCTAAAGATGATTTTGAGGTTAAGAATGATGATAGTGAGATTACAATAGGAACAGAGAAAGCTAATATTGCTGTTGCTACTAGTAGTCCTGATGAAGATATTGACAGTTTTGATACTTTACCAAAAGCGGTTAATGCTTCAATTATTCAACCTAATTATAATAGTGGAACTGTAGTTAAAACAACAGAAGATAATTATAATATTTATAATGAGATGCCTGATGTAATGAGTGGAATTAAAAATGAAGTAAAAACGGAAGAAGAGGTTAAAAAGGAAGTTAGTGAATTTACTAATAAAGCTCCTAAACCAGTTGTTACTTCATATAATGTTGGTGGTAATAAACCTAATACAGAAAGTGAATATAATATTTATAATACACAAGTTACGGAGGACAAGCTTCCTGAATCAGTAGTAAGTACTAATAAAGAAGTAGAAAAAGAAAAGGTTAATGTTAATATTGATCCAGATAAAGTTAAAATAAATGATAATAGTGTTATATCAGATGATGAATTCTTTGATGATTTCTTTGGAGATGACTAATTAATTAAGTCGTCTCTTTTTTATGACATAGAATATATTGGGGTGAGGTTTAATGAAAAAAATATTATTAAAAGATTATAAGAAGAATATGGGAGTATTTATAGATGTTAATAATAATGATAGTAAAGTAGTAGAAGGTAGTATACATATTCCTTATGAAAAATTACTTGTTAATCATAAAGAATTATTAGATAAAAATAAGAAGTATTTTATTTATTGTAATGGAGGAATTAAAGCGAAAAAAGCTACGAATATTTTAGAGTTTTATGGATATGATGTGACTTTTGTAACTAAGGAATAAGTTTACATTAAAAAAAGACCATTTATTGTTATTTAAAAGTAATTAAACTATAATATAATTGTGGTAATTATGGAAATTTTTAATGATATAAATAGTTGGTTAAATGAGTTTTTAGTTAATGCAGGAGTAATGGCGCCGATCTTTTGTTGTGGATTAATTTTCTTAGAAGGAATACTAGCTTTTTTACCTTTATTCTTATTTATAACCATTAATATATTAACAATGGGGCCAATATTGGGTTCAATAGTTTCGTGGATTTGTACGGTATTAGGATCATTTACAACTTTTTGTTTAGCTAGAAAAGTATTAAATAATTATTTTCAAAAGAAGAGCAAAAAGAGAAAATATTTAAAGAAGATTATGAATTCGATAAGTAATTTATCTTTTACTAATATTGTTTTAATAATTGCAATTCCTTTTGCTCCTTCTTTCTTTATTAATTTAGGAGCTGGTATTTCTAAGATACCTAAGTTAAAATATTTGTATTCTTTATTTGTTGGTAAAATCTTTATTGTTTTGTTTTGGGGGTATGTTGGAACTAATCTAGTTGAATGCTTAAAAAATCCAATAGTATTAGTTAAAGTAGTAATTATGTTATTATTAGCTTATGTAATAAGTCGTGTCATTAATAAAAAATTTAATATAGATGAGAGGTATTAATTATGGATTATGTAATAATAGGTTTATTAGTTGTTTTAATTATTTTAGTTATTATTAATTTATTTAAAAAGAATGATGAAAAGGATTTAGTAGAAAGACTAGGAAAGCTAGAAAAGAATGTTAATAGTGATTTAGCTGATTTTAAGTTTGATATAAATAAATATTTAACAGAAGATTTTAATAAATTAAATGAAAGTGTTGAACATAAATTATTGTTAATAAATGAAAAAGTAAATGAAAGAATAGATCAGAACTTTGAGAAGACTAATAAAACATTTAATAATATTTTAGAGAGATTAACCAAGATCGATGAAGCACAGAAAAAGATTGATAGTTTATCAACAGAAATAGTTGGTTTACAAAGTGTTTTGACTGATAAGAAGACGAGAGGTATCTTTGGTGAAGTTAATTTAAATTATATTTTAACTAGTGTTTTCGGTGAGAAGACTGGTTCAATTTATGATATTCAACATACAATGAGTAATGGTTATATTGCTGATTCTATTTTGTATGCTCCAGCACCTTTAGGAACTATTTGTATCGATAGTAAATTTCCTTTAGAAAATTATGAGAGAATGACAGATACTAGTTTATCTGATACAGAAAGAAATGCTGCTTTAAAGTTATTTAAAAGTGATGTTAAAAAGCATATTGATGCAATAGCTAGTAAATATATAATACCTGGTGAAACTTCAGATGAAGCTATTATGTTTTTACCTGCTGAAGCAGTATTTGCAGAGATTAATGCTCATCATGAAGAATTACTTAGATATTCTTATGAGAAGAGAGTATGGATTACTAGTCCAACAACTTTAATGAGTACTTTAACAATTATTCAGATGATCTTAAAAAATATGGAAAGAGATAAGTATGCGCAGATTATTCATGTTGAATTAAATAAACTAAGTAAAGAATTTGATAAATATCGTGAAAGATGGGATAAGTTATCTCGTAGTATTGATACAGTAACTAAAGATATAAAAGATATTAATATTACGACGGAGAAGATTACGAAGAGATTTGATAGTATTAATAGTGTTGATGTTAGTTTAATTGAACATAAAGAGGAAGAAGATATGGAATAACATATCTTTTTTTTAACGAAACCAATATAAAGTAAATAGAGCGATAATAATTAAGTAGAGAGATAATTTATAAAGTTTATTGTTATTGATTAAGTTAATTAAGTATTTAATTAAAGATAGAGAGATAAGAGTGGAAAAGGTAATACTTATTATGAGGTATATTAAATCAGGAGTAGATAATAAGTAATTGATATTGGTAGATAGAGGAATTAAGTAATTAAAGAAAGTAATAGTAAAAGCGTATTTGAGACTTGATTCTTTAGATAATTTACAAAGATAACAACCGAGGAGATTAGTTAGAATTGGAGGAATAAAGGGAATTAAGTTAAAAATACTTAGAAAGATAGTGTTTTTAATAGTTAGTTCTTGTAAAGGTTTAGAATAATTTTTATTTTTGGTAAAGATAAGGAGAATAGCGATTATGATAAAAAGATAGGGAATAGTTTTTAATTGGTAATGATGAAAAATTATACTAGAAAATATACTGGTTAAAATTGGTGGGATAAGTAAAAATAGTTTTTTTAAGTGATTCTTTTTGATGTGTTTTAAAGAGTGATAGTTAATAAGAGTGATAAAGATAGCTATTAGGGGTGGAAGGTAAAATAAATTGTTTAGTTCTTGATAGTTAAAGATTTTAGTATTAAAGAGATTTTGTAATAGAGTTAGATGAGAATTATAAGATAACGGAAGAATGTTAGTAATACTTGATACAATACCAATGATAAGATAAGTAATTATTTTCATATTTTCACCTTATTTAATAATATATTTTATTTTTTAAAATAGAATTAAATATGAATAAATATTTACGATATATAGTGGGGATTATTACTGTAAGTATGGGGATTAGTATTATAGTTATTAATTCTAATTTATTAGTTTATGGATTTGGGATTAAAACTTTTTTATTAGCAATATTTAAAACATGGGAATTTTATTTATTACCTTTAGGAATTTTTCTCATAATAAAAGATAGATTTTAGTAATCTATCTTCATTGCTTTTTTAACTTTAGTCATTTGTTCCTTAGCTTTTTCACGAGCATTGGCAGTACCTTCTTTTAAGATTTGATCAACAAGTTCAGGATTTTGTTCGTATTGTTCACGACGTTTTCTAATTGGTTCTAAAAATTCATTCATTTTAGCAATTAGTTCTTTTTTACATTGAACACAACCACGAGCGCCTTTTTGACATTCGCTACAAATAGTTTTTAAATTATCTTCATTATTAACAAGTTTATGATAATAATATACCATACATATGTCAGGGTTAGCTGGATCATCTTTTTTAATTTTGGCTGGATCAGTAATAGCGCCCATTATTTTTTTAGAAATGGTTTCTTCATTATCGACTAAGTAAATAGCATTACCGAGTGATTTGCCCATTTTATCATTACCATCTAAGCCTTTAATACGAGTAGTTTTAGAAAGATAAGGTTGTGGTTCTCTTAAAGTTTCACCATATATAGAATTAAACTTACGAACTATTTCACGACATTGTTCAATAAGAGGGAGTTGATCTTCCCCAACAGGGACTAGTTCACCATCAAATGCAGTTATATCAGCAGCTTGAGAAACAGGGTAACCTAAGAAACCATAAGTAATTGATTCACCTTCGTTACCAAATAATTCTTTCTTTTGTTCAATTTCGGATTTAACAGTTGGATTACGATGTAAACGAGCAATAGTAACTAAATTAGAATAAAAAACAGTTAATTCAGCTATTTCAGGTATTTGGGATTGAATAAATAAATTAACTTTATTGGGATCAATACCAATAGCTAGTAAGTCCATTGTTATTTCTTTAACATTTTTTCTAACCTTTTCGGGATTGTTAAAATTATCAGTTAAAGCTTGAACATCAGCGATTTCTAAGTAAAAGTTATAATCATCTTGTAATTTTACCCAGTTTTGACCAGCTCCAAATAAATGACCTAAATGTAAATTACCAGTAGGTCTTAGACCGGTTAAAATTGTTTTTTTCATGATAATCACTTCCTTTAAGTATTTTATCATAAGATGTATAAAAAGTTAATTATAAAGAATAATAAAAGATGAGGAGAAAGATATGAAGAAAATAGTTATAACTTTAATGATAGTACTTAACTGTATTATATTATGTGGTTGTGAGAAAGATATGAGTGCACGTGAAGCAGTAACTGATTATTTAGAAAATTATATTACTTTAGATAGTAGTGTGGTAGATCAATTAAATAGTTTTGTTGATAGTGAAAACTTAACGGAAGAACAGAAGTTAACATATAAAGAAGTATTAAGAAGACAGTATAGTAGTTTAACGTATGATATTCAAAATGAAAGATATGAAGGGAATATGGCATATGTTAAGACGAAAGTTAACGTTATTAATTTGTATAAAGCACAACAAGATGCTTTAGCTTATTATAGTAAGCATATTGATGAATTTAATAATGATGCAGGTATTTATGATAAGAATCTATATACAGATTATAAGTTAGAGCAAATGAAAAAAGAGAATGAAACGATTAATTATGAAATAGAATTTAAGTTAATTAAAAATGGTAATGAGTGGGAAGTAGAACAATTGTCTTCAGCTGATTTAGAAAAAATACATGGGGTGTACAATGATGAAGAATAATAACTTTGATTATTCTTTTTTATTTGTTATAATTTAATTAGGAGTTGTAGATATGCTTTATTCTTTAGGTAATAAATTTAAATATTTTGCTCTTCAACATCGTAAAATAGTTGTTTTGTTTTTTTGTGTTTGTATTTTGGGGATATTTGCTTATTTCTTTCAAGTAAGTTATGCAGCAAGATATTCAGGATCTGGTTTTGATGAGATACAAAAACTTATTGCTGAGTATCATGAAAAAGATAGCGATATATATAATAATGTAGAAGTTGAGGAAGTTAAAGAAATTGCTAAAGGTATTGATATTTCATCATGGCAAGGAGAGATTGATTTTGCCAAAGTAAAGCAGAGTGGTATAGATTTTATCATCATTAGATGTGGAATGAGATTACAACAATCTGGGGAAATAAAAGAAGATAAAATGTTTAAGCAAAATATAAGCGAAGCTAATAAATATGGAATTCCAGTAGGGGTATATTTTTATTCAGCAGCAACTAATAAAAAGGAAGCTGTTGAAGAAGCTAGTTTTGTATTAAATTTAATTAAAGATTATGAAATTGTTTATCCTGTTGTGTATGATTTTGAAATGTTTGGTCTTGATCGTTGTGCAGATGTTAGTGATGAAGTCATTAACAACAATGCTAAAGCTTTCTTGAGATATGTTGAAACACATGGATATAAAGGTATGTTATATACTAATTTGAAAGCAGCTAATAATCATTGGGATATGAGTAAATTTGATAAATATAAGATATGGCTTGCGCAATATATAGAGTATGCAACTTATAATGATCGATATGAAATGTGGCAGTATGCTGATACTGGGCGAGTAGATGGAATAATGGGTAATGTTGATTTAGATGAATCATATATTACTTATAAAAAAATAGGAGAATAAAGGACTTAATAAGTCCTTTTTTTCATATAGTTATTTAGGTGAAGATATGAAAAAAATTCTTTTATTAATTTTATTGTTTATACCGGTAAGAATAAAAGCAATTAGTGCTAGTTCATATATTGTGATGGATATGGATAGTGGAAGAGTACTAGAAGGAAGTAATATTAATAAAGAAAGTTTAATTGCTAGTACAACAAAAATATTAACAGCAATTACGGCAATAGAGTATGGAAAGTTAGATAAGACAGTAAGAATTAATCAAGATGTATTAGCAGCTTATGGTAGTGGGATATATGTTCAGATTGGGGAAGAGTTAACGCTAGATGATTTGTTGTATGGTTTGTTACTTAGAAGTGGGAATGATGCAGCTTTAGCTATTGCTTCAGCAGTTGGTGGCAGTAAAGATAATTTTGTTTATTTAATGAATGAAAAAGCTAAAAGTATTGGGATGAATGATTCATATTTTGTTAATCCTTCAGGTTTAGAAGAAAATGATGGTAGGGGGAATATGGCAACGGTTTATGATATGGCATTATTAACAAGATATGCAATGCAGAATAGTGATTATGCGCGAATTACGAAGACAAAGGAAATAACAATTAAATCAAGTATGAAAACATATAAATGGATAAATAAGAATAAATTACTTAGGACGTATAAATATTGTACGGGAGGTAAGACTGGATTTACAAAGAAAGCGAGAAGAACGTTAGTTACCACAGCTAGTAAAGAGGGGATGAATTTAATTGTTGTAACCTTTAATGATGGTAATGATTTTAATGATCATAAGAATTTATATGAAAAATATTTTAATAACTATAAACGAGTTAAAGTAATAGATAAAGATAGTGATTATGGAGAGAATATTAAGATTAAAAATGATTTTTATTTAGTTATTAAAGAGGGAGAAAAGTATGAAACTAATATAGTTAAAGAAAGTGAAGAAGGAGAAAATGGCAGTATTGTAGGTAAAGTAGAAGTAATATTGAATGGGGAAGTAATAGGGTATCGTAATTTATATTATGAAAAGAAAAGTGTAAGTGAAGATAAAAGTTTTTTAAGTAAATTAATAAATTTTCTTAAATTTTGGTGAGATATGATAAATAAAATATGGTTATTATTAATTAGTTTGGGAATAGGTTATTCTTTTTTTAATAGTAATGTTAATATGGGAGATGTAATATTAAATAGTTCAAAGGATGCTTATGAGTTAATTATTTCGATAGGGCCTTTAATTGTTTTATGGTCAGGAATTATGAATATTGCTAGTCATAGTGGTTTACTTAAGAAGTTTAGTAATTTACTTAAACCACTATTAAAGAAAATAATGCCTAGTGTTAAAGGAGATAAGGCTTTAGAATATATTTCTTCTAATATAGCAGCTAATATGTTGGGATTAGGATCAGTAGCAACACCAGCTGGACTTAAAGCAATGAAAGAATTGAATAAAGAAAATAAAAATCCTGGGGTAGCCAGTGATGGAATGATTACTTTTTTGATTTTAAATACGAGTGGAGTGACAATTATACCAATGACAGTAATTGCTCTTAGAATGGCTTATGGAAGTATTAAAGCATCTGGAATTATTTTACCTAGTTTAATAGCTACTAGTGTTAGTACAATATGTGGTTTAACGTTAGATTATATAATAAGGAGGAAAAATGCTAAGTAATTATATTATTCCTGTTATTGTAATAATTATTGTTTTTTATGGATTTTTTAAAAAGATAGATATATATGATAGTTTTTTAGAAGGTAGTGTTGATGGACTTAAGACAGTTGTTAGTATTGTACCGGTTATATTAGCAATGATATTAGCTGTTAATATATTTGTTCAAAGTGGAATTTTAAATTTAATAGGAGGAACTTTTAAAGACATTGTTCCAATGATTATTTTAAGACCGATAAGTGGAAATGCGACTTTAGCTTATCTTAGTAATATATATCAAAAATATGGGGTAGATTCGTATTTTGGTAATTTAGCTAGTGTAATACAGGGTGCTACGGATACAACTATTTATGTTTTAGCTTTATATTTTGGGAGTATCGGGATTAAGAAAACGAGATATGCTTTAGTAGGAGGTTTATTTGCTGATATCTGTGGGATTATGGCAGCAATTATAATTTCCAAAATATTTTTGTAAAAAAAGGTATAATTATGTTATTATTTTAATAGGTGTAATTATGGTAAAAAAGAGAGTTGTATGGATAGATATTATTAAGGTTGTAGCATTAATATTAGTAATAGTATTACATTTAATAAGTAATAGTGTTCAATTAAATGTAAGAAAAGCTAGTTTATTAATTTATTATTGTGGAACAATATCAGTACCTTTGTTTTTTATGGTAAGTGGTTATTTGTTACTTAATAAAAAAGAAGCAATAACTTATAAATATTGTATAAATAAAATTATTAAAATTTTATTTTTTATGTTACTTTGTAACTTAGTTTTTGTCCTTATTTTTTGGTTTAAAACAGGAAACGTTTTAAATGTTTTTCTGGAAATGTGTTTAAATTTTGTTCAGGATGGTTATTTTTATCATTTTTGGTATTTATGGTCATTAATAATAATATATTTACTTTTACCAATTTTATATAAAGTATTTAATGAAAAAAAGAATTACTATTATATAACAATTACTTTTATATTAATTTCTTTATTTGCTAGTATTATAAATATAATTAGATATCAAAATGGTTTATCGGTTTTTAAATATTCAATTATTCAAAGTTTACGTTGGTGGATTTATTTTACTTATTTTATGTTAGGTGGGTTTATTGCTAAAACGGATTTTTTAGCAAAGTTATCTACCATTAAACATGGTTTAATTTTGCTATTTACTTTTATATTATGTTTAGTTTATGAATATTTTATGGCTACAAAGTTATATGGTAATTTATATGCTGAAAATTTTTATGATAATCTTATAATAATAGTTTTAGTTGTATTATTTTTTACTTTTATAAAGAAAGTATTTGCTAAAAGAGGCGAATTTATTGCTTATTTTGCTCAATTCTCTTTAGTGATGTATATGATTCATGTAACAGTTATAGATGTTTTAAAAATGTTTTTAAAAATGAATAATGATTATATAAATGTGTTATATATTATACCAGTTTTTTTACTTTCATATTTGGTAGCCTATATACTTGATAAAATACCTATATTAAATAAATTTATAAAATTATAATTAATATTTTTAATTTTTGATATAATTATTTTAGGAATGTGATAGTATGAAGGATTTAGAAAAGGTTAAATGTAGTAAATGTGGTTTTGAAAATATTAAAGGAACAGTTAAATGTGTGAAATGTCATGCCTTTTTATCTGAAACTAAAAGTTGTCCTAAATGTGCTAAAAGAAATAATATCGATGCGGTTAAGTGTAGTAAATGTGGTTATAGATTTAATAAAAGTAAAACGATAAGTCTTTTATTTAATTTAATTATTTCTATTTTATTAGTAATAGTTTTATCTTTAATGATTTATTTTAAACATAAAGGAATGGTTAGTAATATTAATGCAATTTTAAAAGTATTAGCAGCTATATTTATTTTCGCTTTACTTTATGGAACTATTAATTATGGTAAGAGTGAAATAATTAAAATGAACGCTGAAGAAGAAATGATGGATAATGAGAAATTTTTATTAATGAGAAAAATTAGTAATATAGCTATTGTTATTGGAACCATATTGGTCGTAGGATTCTTAATATATTATTATTTTATAAAATAGAGAGAAATATTTCTCTTTTTTAGATTTTTTGTGTATAATGGTTAAACAGGTGATGTTATGGAACGTTTACAAAAAGTAATTGCTAATAGTGGGTATTGTTCTCGTAGAAAAGCAGAAGAGTTAATAACGCAAGGTAAAGTGTATGTTAATGAAGAATTAGTAACAGAATTAGGAACAAAAGTAGATAGTAAAGATATAATTGTAGTTGAAGGAGTTACTTTAAATAAAGCAATAAAAAAAGAATATTATTTACTTAATAAACCAAGAGGCTATATATGTAGTGTTAGTGATGATAAAGGGCGAAAAGTAGTTACAGAGTTAATAGATACAAAAGAAAGAATATATCCAGTAGGAAGATTAGACTATGATACAATAGGGTTACTATTATTAACTAATGATGGTGATTTTGCTAATATTTTAATGCATCCTTCAAATGAAATAGAAAAGACTTATATTGCGATTATTGAAGGTATTTTAACAACGGAGGAAATTTATCAAATAAAGAATGGAATTGTGATAGAGGGAATTAAAGTCGTACCTAAAAGATTTAAAGTTAGAAGTAAAGATGAAGAAAAAAATAAGTCTAACGTTTTAATTACAATTGTTGAAGGACGTAATCATATTGTTAAAAAAATATTTGAAAGCATTCATCATCCAGTTAATAAATTAACGAGAACAAACTATGCTTTCTTAGATATTAAGGGATTACAATCTGGTGATTATCGTTATTTAAGTATCGATGAAGTAAATAGATTAAAGGCACTAAAAAAGAAGAGATAACTCTTCTTTTATTATGCTTGTTCCTCATTAGAATTTTGTTCTTCAACAGTAATAGCATTAACTGGGCAAGCATCTTTAGCTTCTTTAACAGAATCTGTTACTTCTTGTTTTACAACAGTAGATAGTCCTTGATCATTGAAATCGAAATGTTCATTATCTATAGCGATACAAGCACCACAACCGATACATTTATTTTCATCGACGTTAATCATGATAATTCCTCCTTATCTACTTAATAATAGCAATTAACAAAGAAAAATGCAATAATAAATATCTTTACATATAGATTGATAGTTATATGTTTAAAAAAGGGATAATTTATGTTATTATATTTAAGAGAATAGGAGTGTCTTTGTATGCAGTCAAGAATGAAAAAATACTATGATAATGTAAATGAAATAGAAGAAGTAACTTCATCTAGAACACAAAGAAATAGAGATTTATATAAAGAAGTTAGTAATTTAGAAATTGATGAATTTGATTTACATAGTAATGCATCTATTATTGGGGATAATTCTGATAATATAGATATTAATGATGTTAAAGAAATATTAAATGAAAAGTATGCAGAGAATAAAAAAGATAAAAGTTTTGGTAGCTTAGAAAGAGAAGAGTTACCAGAAATTAATTTAGATGAAACTAGAGAGTATGATATTAATTCGTTACTTTCTAAAGCTAAAGAAAATAAAGAAGTTAATTATGAAAAAGAAAGATTAATGAAACTGCGTGATACGCAATATAATATCTTTAAAGATATAGAAGAAATGCAAAATTCTGATGATAAAGAAGTAGTTAAAGATAAAGTAAAAAGACCAGCAAAGATGACTTCAGAAAGTGAATTGTTTGAACTAATAAATACTATTACATCAAAGGAATTAGCAAAAGCTGTAGAAGATAAAGATGAGTTAGATCCTTTAGATATCTTATCAGATTTACGTGGGGATAATGAAAATACTAAAGTGTTGGGTGTTTTAAAAGAAGAAAAAGAAAATACTTTAGAGACGATTATTAAAGATATTGATTTAGATGATAATGAAGAACAAGAAGTTGAAGATACTAATGATATCGAAGATGAAAAAGAATTGGAAGAAACTAAGGAAGATTTAGAAGAAGCAGAAGAAGCATTAGCGGAAAAGAATATTGCTAAAGCTGAAGCAATAATTGAAGAAGAAAAGAAAAAAGATAAAGATGTTGATAGTGAAGATGAAAAGATAAAAGAAACACAGAATTTCAGTACTAATGAATTAGGCGATATTATGAATACTAGAACATTAGAAATTGATAAGAGTGAACCTAATTTAGAACAATCTTTTGTTAATACTAAGTCATTTACACAAAGTGATTTTGATGATTTTAATGATTTAAAAGAAGATATGCATGCAACAAAGATAATTATTAAAATATTAATAGTTGTTATAGTTTTAGTATTTATAGTAGGATGTTTCTTATTACTGAATAAGATACTTGGATGGGGACTAATATAATAGTTCCTTTTTTAATTTCATATAATTTAATATGAAATTAAAAAGAAGAAAAAATAAAAATATTATAATGACGATATTATTAGTAATAGTTATGACGATGTTTATCTTAAATTATATAGGTAGTAAGATAACACCAAGAGTAATAGATATTGTTAAAGGTAATATAAATAAAAATGTTTATAATTATGTTTTTTATGTCTTTAGTGAAGAAGTATTAGTTAATGAAGATTTACTAAAGATAGTTAATTTAGAAAAAAATAGCGATAATGAGATAATTGCTGTCGATTATAATTTTAATGTCGCTTATAAATATTTAAATGAAGGATTAAATAGGTTGTATGAAGAATTAAATACTTTTGAACCAAAAGTAAGTTATTATGAAACTAAAGATGGAATATTTTTTGTACCAGTTGGTTTAATAAATGATAATGTATTATTAGAAAATTTAGGGTTTAAAATACCTTGTAAAGTAAATTATATTAATGATATTGAAATTAACTTTAAGACGAGAGTTACAGATTATGGACTTAATAATTTGTTAGTTGAATTATACTTAGTAGTGGATGTTAAAAATGATTTATTAAGTCCTAATGGAAGAGAAGAATTTGGAGATAGTTATGAAATAGTAGTAGCTTCAAAAGTTATTATGGGGCAGATACCTAGTTATTATGGAGGAATGATTGAAAAATCTAGTTCAATTCTATCTAGTTAAAATACTATTTTTGTGATACTATTATATAGTAGGTGATACTTATGGATAGTAAAGTATTTATTAATGCCGCTTTAGATGAATCTTTTAAAAGGTATATAGCTAATAAAGATTTAAGTAATTCCTTAGAATATAATAGTTTTATGGTAGTAGTTATTAGATTATTAATCTTAATATATGGGGAAGAAATAGTTAATTATTATAATAATAAAGATGAAAATAGTTTTAATAGTTTAATGATAAAATATGGTTATACAGTAGAAGAATATAGTAAGTTTGTTAATAGTTATAATAGATGTTATAACTTTACTTTAAAACAAGAAAGTAAAGCAATAAAGAAGAAAAATAAATATTTTAATTTAGTACAAAAATATTTAATTGATATGTTAGTAACTAAGAATACGAAAGAACCAGTTAGTAATGAAGTTAAGAATGAGTTTTATGAACTTTTATTTACAGCGAATACTAAAGACTTTTATCGTCGAAGTATAGCTTTAGTAGAAGCTTATAATCCTTATGAAATAGATGATTATTTTAAAAAACAAAATTTAATTTAGTGGGTGATGGTAATGAAGAAAGTAAAAATTAATGATGTTGAGTATGAAGTTATTAAAGATGTTGGTGAGGCGATTGATAAAGAGATATTAGCCGAGAAAATAACTGATTATTTTGATGATTATGATTATATCGTTGGTGATTGGGCTTATGGAAAAGTAAGACTTAAAGGGTTTTATGATAGTAAGGCGAAAAAATGTAATAAAATTAATGATATAGCTAAGTTAGATGATTATATTGAAAATAGTTGTGCTTATGGCTGCAAATGGTTTCAAATCAAGCGAATTAAAGAAATCAATGATTAAATGATTGAAAACATAAATATTATTTGCTATAATAAAAAATAGAATAGAGAGGGATTGCAATGCCAGAGAAGATAACTATCTTGAAGGAATCTGGTGAGACGTTAGTTTCTAATATTGTTTCAATCTTTACGATTCCTGAAACAGAGAAAAGATATATTATTACGACGGAAAATGCTGTGGATCCTCATGGACTCACTGTTTTGCATGTTAGTGAAATTGTTGATGGCACGATGCAAAAGATTGCAACTGACGATGAGTGGTCTTCAATTAAAACAATTATGCGTGCAATTATATCTGGCAATGTAGGTTCCTATAAATATTTACCTGTGGAAGCTAATTTAAAAGCTACTTCACAGTATTCAAGAGATATTTCTGTTAGTGCTTCGGCATCTAAACAAATGATAGATAATTATAATGCAGGTGAAAAGAGTGCGGTTAGTACTCCAGCACCAGATGCAAATGTAGCAACTGCACCAGAAGCAGCAAATCCAGAGATAACTGTTAATCCTAGTTCGATTTTTCCAACTGATGGTGCAGTTGTTTCCAATGACGATGAATTGGTTCCAGGAATTGCTGAAGTCCCTAATACTCCTTCTAATGGAGTAGCACCATTGAATGCTAGTCCAACACCAGTAGTACCAGCAACTCCAGTACCTGAACAACCAGCTCCTGTTCCAGAGATTGTTCCTACACCAGTTGTAAGTCCAGTTTCTGAAGTTGTAGCACCAACACCTGTAGTAGTTCCAACTCCTGAAGTTGTACCAACGCCAGTTGTAAATCCAACACCAGAAGCTGTAGTGCCAACACCTGTTGTAACACCTACACCAGTAGTTGCTCCAGAAGCTGTTGTTCCACCAGTAGTGCCTGCAACACCTACACCGGTTCCAGAAGTAGTTCAACCGGTTCCATCTGTTGTTTCAGTGCCTGAACCAGTTGCACCTGTTGTTGTACCAAGTGTAGCACCAGTAGTAGAACCTGTTAATCCACAATTAAATAATTCTGAGGCAACACCAGTTAATGTAGCTGTAACTCCAGTAATTGATGCACAAGTTAATCCGCCAGTTGGAGTAGTGCCAACAACAGTTGCACCAGAACAACCAGTTAATGTTAATAATCTAGGTTTAACAAATGATGTTCAAGTAGCGACACCAGTAGTAATACCTGATGCACAAATTGTACAAAATGCGCAGAACACATCGCTTACAACTGATGAACAAATTAACTTTAATGCGGCACCTAGTTTTGATCCGAATGCGACTTTAGATGAAGTTGTGGTCGCTGCACAACAAATGTTTATGGAAGGCGTTAAAAACTTAGTTGTAACAATTCAAGAGAAAGTATATAGAGATTTATATAGTAAAGAAGAAGAATTAAAAAATAGAGAAGCGGCAATTGCGCAAAAGGAACAAGCAATGGGAATTAATCAAGTTGCTACTCCAGAGGTTGCAACTCCAGTTAATCTTGGTGGGGGAACTGCTCCACAACCAGTAGTTCAACCACAACCAACACCAGTTGCTCAACCAATTATTCAGCCAACTGTAGTTCAAGCGACAAATGATGTTATTTAAAACTTAAGAATGATCTTAAGTTTTTTTCATATTATTTAGTATGAAAGAAATATTAGAAGAATACTATAATATTAATATTACAGAGTATATAGAAGATAAAAATAGCTTATTATTTCAAGTAAATGGAATTAATTATTATTTAGTTAAAACGTTTTATGATGAAAGCTATATAAACGAATTAATAAGGTTATGTGAGGAAGTAAGAAGGCAAAAGGTATTATTACATGATTTTATAAAAAATAAATATAACGGATATTTATCGAATGGTTATGTTCTTTTTAAAATAAATATTTTAATTGATGAAATAGATTTAAAGGATATAGAAAGTTTTAATAATATAGATTGTAATAAGTATTTAAAAGAATATATTAAAATGGAAGATTTTTGGCAGAATAAAATTGATTATTTTGAAATACAAGTTAGTGAACTTTCTAATAATCAACTAATTAATCATAGTTTTGATTATTATATTGGGATAGTTGAAATTATTATTTTATTTTTGAAAAAGAATCCTTATCCAATTGATTTGTGTTTATCACATAAAACGTTAGATAGTTTAAAGACAATAGACTTTTATAATCCGTTAAATATTACGTTTGATTTAAAGCTAAAAGATATGGCTAGTTATATAAGAATGACTAATAATTATGAATTATTGGGTAACCTTTTAGATAATATAAATTATCAAGATAAAACTTATTTATTTACGAGAATGGTTTTTCCTTTTAGATATTTTAATATTATTAGTGATATGGTAATAGATAAGGAAGAAGAGCAAGAACTAATTAAAATTTTAAATAGAGTTAATGAATATGAAAGATATGTAAGTAAAATACAAAGAATGTTTGGAATATATTTATTTTCATGGATAAAAAAAGAGTAATTAAATGGTAACATTAATTACTCCTTCTACTTCAGGGACATCCATTTTAATTGTTTCGTATAAACCATTTTTAATCGTTTCATCAGAGAACATACAAGCAGCACAGGCACCAGTTAGTTTAACATAAACGATTTTATCTTTATAATCAATAAATTCAACATCGCCACCATCCATATTTAAATATGGCTTTAAGGTTTCTAAGATTTCTTTTATTTTATTAATTGTTTCATTATTATCTACTTCTTTAGTTTTTGCCATAGATATCACCATGTTTAATTATAACTTATATTTTATTTGGTGTAAATAATCATTTGTGGTATAATACATATCGAGGTGGAAGAATGCCAAAGGTTAAGAAAGGTGACACCATAAAAGGAAAAGTAACAGGCATTGAAAACTATGGAATTTTTCTTTTATTGGATAATGGCTATTCCGGATTAATTCATATTTCTGAAATTTCTGATAAATTTGTTAAAAGCGTTTTTGATTATGTTGAACTTGGAGAAGTTATTAGAGCTAAAGTTTTAGAAGTAGATGAAGATGATAAAAAAATTAAATTAACTATTAAAAATTTTGATTATCGATTAGAAGATAAAAAGGAATTAGAGGACAAGAATGGTTTCTCGCCATTAAGAGAAATGTTACCTAAATGGATTGAAGAGTATGAAAAAAAATAAAGAGTAATCTTTATTTTTTTTGTAGCATAAAAAAACAAGGTTTAAACCTTGAAATAATCAAATGGTGCCCAAGGCCGGACTTGAACCGGCACGAGGGTTAAATCTCGCAGGATTTTAAGTCCTGTGCGTCTACCTATTCCGCCACTTGGGCAGGCACCGTCTTGTTCATAAGACTATTTGAGTATAACGCATTTTTGGGGGTTTTGCAATACTTTTTTAAAATTTTATCTTTCTTTTAAGAAAAGGCTAAATTATGGGAGTTAAAATTTAGAATTTTAGTTGACATATATTTTTATATTGTGCTATAATCAATTTGTCGCTGAAGAATAAGCGAAATGGAGGAATACCCAAGTCTGGTTGAAGGGACCGGTCTTGAAAACCGGAAGGTCGTGTGAGCGGCGCAGGGGTTCGAATCCCTTTTCCTCCGCCATTTGTTTATTTATCGCGGGATGGAGCAGTCTGGTAGCTC
>CANQQV010000006.1 GCA_947626095.1 uncultured Bacilli bacterium | reverse complement strand
TTCTTGAGTTTTCAATAGTTTCTATCATTTCACACCTCCAATTATTTGCTAAATTCATTATACTATATTTCCTAGTAAATTTCCTAGTAAATTTCCTAGTAAATTTCCTAATAAACTTTATTTATTTGTTAAAAAATGGTAAAATATATTTAATTTTTTTAGGTGGTGAAGTAATGAAAATAAAAGAAATAGAAATTCATAAAAATTTTACTAAATTTAAAGATAATCAAAAAATTGTATTTAATAATTTAAAATCTAATGTTGCATTCATATATGGAGTCAATGGTTCTGGGAAAAGTTCAATTTCTAGACTATTATATTATTCTAGCTTAAAACTTAAAAATAATGAAGAATTTAAAAATAAAATTGAACAATTAAACACAATTGGGGCAAGTGAAACAGCAAAAATTACAATTTACTTTGATAATAATTTACAGTGCATAATTGATAATAATGATATATTAAATCCTGTAATATTTCCTGTATTTAATAAAGATTATATTGATAGTAAAATAACATATCAACAAAACTTTAGAAAAAATAAATTTGATCCTAAAAATTCAACTTATAGTATCACATCCGAAGCAAAAAATAATTATATTGATAAAGTTAAAGAATATGATTTTCTAATTGAACAAGGAAAAACTTTAAAACAAATTATTGAAGAACAAATTAGTTTAGAAATTTCACACATAATTTCAGATTGTGGAACAACTAAGGGAAATAGTGTTTTTAAAGAATACAGCTATGATAATTTTAAAAATATAGATACCGCTAAAATTACTGGTGATTTAGATAAGATTCGTTTGGAACATATTCAATTTATTCAAAACTTAAAGGATTTAAGTGAAAATGATAAAATAAGTTTTAATATTGAACTTTTAAAGAATCAAGCATTTTTTTTAGAATATATAAATAAAATTAATGAAATTATTAAATTTAGCGAGGATAAAACAAAAATTAGTTTTGCAAAAGAATACTTAGATAAATTCGAATTAAATGAAAAAAAATGGAAATTAGAGGGAGAAAAATATATAACAAATTCTTCTTGCCCATTTTGTGGTTCAGATATATCAAATAATAATTTAATAGAGCTTTATAAAACTTATATTAATAGTAAGATAAAACAAACCGAAGATTTTATTCATAATACCCTAATTGAACTTAATGATAATTTAAGTTTGTTAGGTAATTTAGATACTGTTAAACAAAAAGTTGAGCGATTAGATAAATTGTTTAATGAAAAAAATAGTGAGAAATTAAACAAATTTGTATCATTATATCATGATTTTATAAAAAATCTTATATCAATTTTAAATTCTAAATTGGAAGAAAATAATTTATATATAGATTGTACTGGAAAAATTGATATAATTGATAATGCTATAGTTCAAAATGTTATTAACAATTATGTAGATTTAATAAAATCTTTTGAGGTTATAAATAAAAAAATAGATAATTCAAATAAAGAAAAAAAATTGAGAAACGAAACATATTTAAAAACAACAGCAAAATATATAGTTTACAGAAAAATAGAAGAGAAAATTAAAGAAATACATAATCTTTATATAAAAATAGAAAATACTAATAAAGAATTAAAAATATTTAAAACCTTATATGAAGAGGATATTAAAAACAAAAATGAATTGCTTAAGCTAATGAATGAATTTTTAGATAGTTTTAAAATTACTAATTATAGAATAAATGAAGAATTCGATTTATGTATAAATAAGATTCCGGTTGTGTACAAAGCAAATCAATATTTAAGTGATGGTGAAAAAAGTATAATAGCTTTTGCGTTATTTTTAGCAGAAATACAATTATTATACACTTCAAATGAAAAAGATATAATATTCATTGATGATCCCATTACCTCACTTGACTACCCTAATATTTATAATGTCTATAATTATATATGTGATTTAATAAAAAGTAATAATTCTAGTCAAATTATAATAACTTCACATAATATAAAATTTTTAAATATGTTTAAAAGGAATTTTAAAAATTCACAATACATTCTGCTTAAAGAGAATGAATTTGGAAAAACAATAAATTTAGATGATACTAGCAAACTTAGTTCAGACTATTTAGAAAAACTTAAAGAAATTTACAAAGTATATATCACAAATAATGTTGATAACAGTCAAAAATTATATATTCACAATTATTGTAGATATGTAATTGAAACAATATCTAGATTTGAATTTCCTGATCATAATGAAGAATCTGATTCATCTAAACATTATACTGATTTACTTATTAATAAAATTAAAGAAGATAAAATACAGTTTAATCAAATATCTAAAAATGAAATTAATTCTTTTTATAATCTTATTAATAGAGGATCACATGCTACAATAGATATTGTTCACGATGATGAGGAATATATTGATTCAGATTACACTAATTGTTGTAAATTAATAATTAAATATTTACAAGTTTCATATATTGGACAATATAATTATCTTTGTGAAAATTATAAAAAAGAGAAAACTATGAATAATAAACTAACAACAATTAATTTTAATGAAAATGTCAATGTACAAAAAGATTTAATTAAAACTTAATATTGATTTATATTAGCTAAAAATGCTATAATTAATTTAGCAAATACAAATGAATTTGTTATAAAAGTGTGCTTAACCCTTTTAGTAATCGCTCCATTTTGAATTTTCGTCGAACATTTAGTTCGCTTTTTTTATTTAATAATCAAAACTATCAAAAAAATTTAGTATTAAACATATAAAAAAGACAATGACTATAAATCTTAAGTCATTGTCTTTTAATTTTATAACGTTTTCTTCTTTTCAATAGATCTCATATAAAGAGTATAATCAGTTGGATCAAACATATCTCCTTTTCTATAATCAATTGCTTCTGTAAAACCATACTTAAAATAAATATGCTTTGCTACTTCATTATCATCCTCAACCCCAATAGTGAATTCAGTTATTCCCTTACTCTCTAAATCAGATAAAGTATAACTCATTAATCTTTGACCCAAACCATATCCTTGGTACGAAGGTTCAATTCTAAATGCTTGAACATACACTCTTTGATTGAGAATTGCTTCTGATGGTAAATCATGACTACTATAATTAATAGTTACTTCACCAACTACTTGATTATTTAATTCTACTATATACGTATCAACATCATTTTCATCATATTGTTTCATTCTCATTTCTTTATATTTAGTCCATAATTCTTCAGTATCATTAAAAGAATGTTTTAATTTATCAAATTCCTCTTTTTTTAATCTTCTAAAAGTAAAATCAGAATCTTTAATTTTTACTAATGGCTTTTCAGCCATAAAATATTTTGTTGTTACTTTGTAGCCTGCCTTACCATACATTTTATCTAATCCAGTATAAGTATAACCTAAATGTCCATATTTATATCCTAAATCTTTTAAATATTTTGTTCCTATTTGAACCATCGTCGTAGCAATTCCTCTTCTTTGATGATTACGTTTTGTCGTTGTACAACCAACGCTTCCAGTATTAGGAGCTTCAGCTTCTTTACTTATAATTAAAGTACCACAGATTTCTCCATTATCTTCGGCTACTAAAACAATTTGCTTATTATCTATATTATATAAATCACTATTCATATAATACTTTGTAAAACTTTCTTCGGCATCATCCGTACATTTTTTTATTTCTGCCAAATCTTTAATAGTCGCCAATCTATAAGTTATACCATTAATTGTATCACCAAGATTATAATTACAGATCGTATCCTTTAATTCCATATCCATATCAAAACATTCATCATCATTCCATGAATGAGTATAGAATCTTCTTTTAAAGAAACTTATATTGGCATCATTAATTGGAACACCAGGCATTAAATAATCAAAGCCAACACCGACATTTACTTTATCATAATTATTTTCTGTTATATATTTTTCTGATAGATTAAGTAGTTTTGTCCCAATTCCTTTTTTTCTATATTCTTTATCTACACACAACATAATAATTGTATTTTTATTAATTATCGAAACTCCAATTAAATTACCATCAATTCTTTTTTCAATAATATAATTATCTGGATTACTCAATATTCTTTTTACAGTTTCTTCATCTCTAATATTATTAGGAAAATTTCTATGATATATTTCTAATAATTCTTTCATTATTAATCTCTTCCTTTACTCACAAGAATAATTAAATTTATGTATTTCAAATTGTTTATCTTTTATTTAAAGTCATCCATTGTTCTTTAGTAATAATATACGAATAATCTTCTACTGGCTCATCTAAAAATATATATTGAACCATTTTAGTTTTATCTTGTCTTACAAACCCTAGTTTTTCCATTATCTTCCATGATGCTGGATTTACAATAGCTGCTCCTGTTCTAATTTCTTTTATACCTACTTGCCTAAACATATAATCAATCATTGCCATTGCTACTTCTGTAGCATATCCTTTTTTTTTAAAGCTGGATCTATTAACCACCCAACTCCTCTTATACTAGGATCTGTAATACTAGAATCATTATCGTGTCCTTCTTGACATGAAACTCTACCTATACATTCTCCTGTATCCTTTAAAAAAATACTCCATCTAAAAACATCAGAATCATTAGCATGTTCCATATCCATTTTGTAATACTCTTCTTGTTTATTCCAATCTAGTAATTTTTCTCTAAACTTTGAAGGTACAGTTAAAAAATATTTATTTACTTCAGGCATCATTAAGATTTCCCATAATCTTTTTTGTTCTTGCACAGTCTGGGCTTTTAGTATTAATCTATCTGTTTCTATTTCTTTACTACCTAAATAATTCATTTATACCTACCTCCTAATTTTCTATTATTTCCATTTCTGTAATATTATGATGATCATCACAAGTAAATAAAATATTTACCTTTTCTTTCTTAAAATATTTAATTAAGTCATCATCTAATAAATGGGTAATTGCTAATCTCTTTTCATTATTTATTAATTCTTTTATCGGTAACCAATAAGTATAATTATCTTCTAAATCTAATGGCCTACCATTTACTTCATTAGCTATATACGTACTAATAACATATTTCTTATTCTTATCTAGATACATAATCTCAACTTTACCAATACATCTTAAATCATTAATATCCATTCCTGTTTCTTCTTTAAATTCTCTTATACAAGCTTGCACTTCTGTTTCCCCATCTTCAATTTTTCCTCCCGGTATATCAAAATAATCTTTATTAATATTTTTATATTTAATACAAGCTATCATATTATCTTTAAAAACAAAAACTCTTACTGCATATCTAATATCCATACTTATCACCAATATAATATTATTATACTATAAACTAAAACAAATTCACGAGAAACACTTAGTCACTTCAAAAAATACCAATTATTAATTGGTATTTTCCTCTATTAATTAAAATTTTGGTGCTGATAATGGCTTAATATTATTAGCTAGATTATCAATTCCCATTTGGTAAAGATACGCGATTTCTTCTTTGGTATATGATAACCAGTATCTTTCTACCCATCTTTCCGCATCTAAAATATCATATCTATCATAATCTGCAGGACAATCATATTTTTTAACTTCTACATATTCACCATGTGTTTTTAAAAAGTTCTCCGTCGATACTAACATATTAGGTGAATTATATATTCTTTGTCCTTTACTTAACCAAGTATTATCAATAAAATAAGGTTGATTATCAATATATACTATATTAAAAGCATGTCCAATGTACTTACTATCCATTATTTCGCCAGTTTTACCATATTTTATTTTACCTGAAATACCTACATCTTCTTCATAAGCATATGTATTACTACTAATATACTCACATCTAACTCCCAGTCTGTTTAATAAATACTCTGTTAATCTTGCATAATCTCTACATACCCCTATACCATGTGAAGCAAATTCAGCCATCGATCTAATTGGTGTTCCTCCTTCACCAGCTAACTTATTTTCATAATGAGCATCATCATAATGAAAGTTTTCTACTATAAATTTACTAACATAAACTACTTTTTCTAATTCTGTCGCTGTCGCTGGAACTTTTCCTAAAACAAAATTTACATACTTTTGAAAATTTCCATATTCCCCATAACTATTATATTGAATACCTTGAGCATTTATAAAAATAGCACTTTCAAGATGACTAAAAGAACCAAAATTACTAGCACTATGAGTAATTTGCTTATCTATTTTATCAACATTTAAATTAAACTTAATTTTATCGTAAGGCCATTCATCATCTTGTTCAAAACTTTCTATAATATTACCTAAAACTTTAAAAACTCTTATATTAGTAATTTCTATATTAATAGTAACATTTTCAAGAACATCTCTTTGAAATAATTGTTTTAATTTATATAACTCTTTAGCTACTACTTTTGGATCATTAACATTTTCTATATTAATCACTAAATTATCTTCTCTTTTTAAATCATCAAGCATATATAATTCAGCAGATCTTTCATTACTCCAGCCGAACTTTACCAGTTTATTAACATCAAGAAGCTTAGTTAAATATAACAATGCATCTGTAGTATACTCTCGTATATTATCTTTAAAATATATTTTTCTATTTTTAAAATCATTTATAATTCGTGTTATGAGATTTAAATCTGTTTTAGTTAAATCTTTAATTTCAACTAATATAGGAATTTCATTAGGAAGATGATTTAATAAATTAATAAAATCTTCATTTATATTTTCAGACATTGTATAAAAGAAAAAATGTTTATACTTTTTTTTAAGAAAATCAATATTTCTCTTAACAAAGCTATTTATTTCTTCTTCATTGCATTCATATACATATTTACCATTTATACTACCAGTAAATCTATGCATTACTATCGTTTGATATAAACCTATTTCTCCATTATCTAGAATTCGTTTAATATCATTTTTATTAATCCTAACTGGAAGTATGTTATTTAAATCATCGACAAACATAACCGAACTCCTTACATAACTATCTTAATATACTTGTATTATAACATTAACATATCATATTTTAATTAAATTATTAGTAACATTACATTCGTTAAACAATTTTAAAAATATTAACTAACCCCAAATATCAAAAAACATCTCCAATCAAGATGTTTTTTATTTTTTATTTCGTACTCTTTCATATTCACTAGCATAACGTAAACTAGGTAGTGGTTGAAGACGATTATTAACTACTTCTAATAAGCCTTTATTACCAATACAAGCAATTGCTTTATCTCTTATTCCATTATTATAACCACACATTGCATATCTTATGCCAATACAATCATACAAAGTATTTAATAATTTAATATGCAAATTAATATCTTTTGGATTTTTCTTAATATTACTTAACTGAATAGTAAGTATTTCTATCGCTGATAAATTACTACCATAACTTGCTCGAAATAAAGGAGTATACATAAAATTAAAACTTTTATAAAATATTTCCGGTTCAATATATAATCCCGTAAATAAAGTTTCTTGATCTACAAGTCTTTCTATAATAAATGCATAATTAGTAATAAAAGTATTAGAACTTTCTGGATTATATAAAACCATTAAAACATTATTATCTAATGATACTACTGTTCTATAACTATCTTTTGCCATAGCAATAGAATCACTTTCATTTAATATTTCATCTAAATTAGTAATATCCAAATCAGCATATTGGCTTAAGTATTTTTTTATCATTCCTGAAGAATATCTTAGTCCACAATGTTTATACGAATCATTTGGTTGATTTCTTAAAACTCCAAAATCATTAATTTCTCTACCAAAAGTTTCTTTCATTTCTTCTTTCATTTGATAGTATCTATCAGCATCAAAAAAATCACCACTAAAATATTGTGTCTTAATACCATGTAATATTTCATGAGCTACTAACTTTCTTCGACGTTCAACTTCTTCTAATCTATTTCTTACTCTATCTTTATCAATTAATACTTCACCAAAATCATGCATATAATGCGATTCAGGTCTAAAAGTCTTTGACTCATCAGAATAAATAAACGTTGTAACACTTCTGAATAATCTATTTAACAAAAAATCTTCTAAAGAGTAATATCCATTTTTAGGGGCAATAATATAAGAATCATACGTATCATATTTAACAGGGACAAAATATATTGCTTCAATATATTTATTATATAAGTTTTCTAATACATCAGTTATAAATGGTACTAAAGGCATATTTATATCTTTTTCTAATTCTTCTAAATCTTCTTTTCTAATATACTTTAACCAAATTTCTAAATATTTAGCAACACGTTCCCTATTCATCATTATCACCATCTATAATGTATTATCCTACTATATAATATTATTATCAAAAGTTATACTTGTCAATTATCCATTTAATATCTTCAATCGCCTTATCAATATTAAAACGTCCATTACCTATTGGGTAATAAACAGCATAACAATCATATTTATTATTGTATATATCTTTAACAAATAATTGTTTACGTGTCTTAGAAACTGATATCTTATTATTTAATACTATCGAACTTACTTGATTACCAAATAATATAATTACTTTAGGTTTTATTATATCTATTTCTTTTTCTAATAAAGAAAGATATTTTTTATATACATCATTAGGTAATTCTCGAGCATCTACTTGTGTACATTTACCTAAGTTAGTTATAAATACTTTATGTTTCGTAATATCTTCATATACTTGATCAGCAAAAGTTGGCGTCCATTCATTACCTTTAATTTCTTTAATCTTATTATACGTATCACTATTTATTAAACCTAATGGATAAAATAAATCCCAAATATTCTTAGTTCCTATCCATGGTGACTTACGACCATGCCATTCTTTGCTAGAAGCTATATTACGCCCTGTTGGATTCATAAAAACAAAACATATATTAGGTTTATCACTACATCCGCCATTATAAATTGAATCTAATTCTTTCGCCCCATACTTCTTTTGTAATCTATCATATTCTTTATTAAGATCTTCTAACTTCATATATCTCCACCAAACTTATTTTAACATACCCACTAAAATATTAGACTTTTTTTCTTATTTATGTTATCCTATTGCAGGTTTGTGTAAAAAAAAGGAGCTTAAACTATGAATGAACAAATTGCCGAAATTTTAAGACAAGTTAAATTTGAATGGCCTAAAGACTATATCATTCGTTTTTTATATGTCAAATTAGCTCCTATCTTTCAAAGAGATTTAGATTATTTCTTAGCTAGTGATGAAGAAAAATTAAAACAATTTAATCAAGGTTTTATTAATAAAGCTCCATATATTGTCTGTGCCACTATTTCTGATCTTTATGTTGAAATATTTAAAAAATATGGTATAAAAGCTGAAAGAGTTATAGCTAATAGTGCTCAAATACCTTTATTTGCTTTAGTTGTTGAAGGTGATAAAGGTTTATACTTTTTAGATCCTTTAAACGATTTATTCCGTAATCAATATGGCTTACGTCCTAATTATTTTGGTAAAATACCACGATATAAAACCGTCAATACTTCTCACCCTAACCTAGTTAATCTAGATCATGCTTACATTGATACTATAGATAACGCCCTAGGCTTACAAACACTATACGACGCTTTACACGGTTTTATGAATCACTTACATACCAAACTTGCCACACGAAACTCAGCTTATGAATATTTTAATTTAGAAAGAGATAGCGCCTTTAATTTAACTCTAAGAAAACTAGAATTTTATAATGAACGCTTAATTAATATTGGGCAAGTTAAAGGACCATTTGAAAGAGCTTTATTATACGCTTACTTAAATGGTAAATTACTAGATCGTCGTGAAAGACAAAGTATTACCGTTAAAATAAATGAAGATCGTGATAATCCATTCTTAAGAATTAATTTAGTTCGCGGCAATAATAATGCTACATACGAAGAAGTTCTTAACGATGATCAATATATTTTAAAAAGGACTCAATAATTATGAACTATATAACTTTTCCTAAAGAAGAATATCCTAGTTATTTAAACAGACTTAATAATAATCAAACTATCTATACTAATAGAGTCTCTAAAGAAGCTAACTACTACAAGCTTAACAATATTTATAATTCACCTTTTGGTTTATTAAAAGTTATATCATTAAACCACTATCATAATCTTAACGAGCATCCTTTTATTAACGAACTAACTCCTAAACAAATTAACGAAATAAATAAGTATATTAAAGAAAACGGTTTTACTCTAATTGAACTAAAAAAATATAATACCAATTAAACTTGGTTTTTTTTTATGTCACCAATTATTAAACAAATACATACAATATACTGAGAATAGTTATTATAAAGAAACTATTTTATTCATTTTAATCTTTCAAATAGTGTTAATGCTTTTTTGAAAGGAGTATAAAATGAAAAAGAAAAAATATTTAATAATTCTTATCCTATTATTAACTATCTCTATTATGACAATCGGTTATGCTTCCTTTGTTACTAATATTAATATCACTGGTACAGCTACTATCAAAGGTAAATGGGACATCAGAATAACTAATATTGAAACTATCACTGCAACTGAAGGAACTAATCCCGGCACTCCAACTTTTACTAATACTAAAATTAACTTTAATGCTGAATTAGTTAATCCCGGTGATGAAATAAAATACAAAATTACCATCTCTAACTTAGGAACCGTTAATGCTAAACTAGATGATGTTTTATTTATGAGTAAAGAAACTATTGAAGATTGTCCCATTATTTTTGAAACTAGTGAAATAGCTAAAACTCTAAATACAGGTGAAGAAACATCATTTACTATTACTATTAAGTATCAAAATGATGCTGATACCCTACCCATTATTAATACTAATACCATAACAGGAATTATTAACTATGTTCAAAATTAAAAATTTATTTAAACCTTATATTGGAAATAAATCTAATATATTTTTTATAATTAAAAACATCCAAAACAAACCTTTATTCTTTATATTATTATCATATGCCATAACATCTATTTTTTTACCTTATAAATTCATTATAAGTTTATTTATCCTTTTATATATTTTCATCTATTTAAAAAATATCCATCTTAAAAAAACTACTTATAAAGATATATTAGTAACTATTATTATTTCTCTTAGTTATATTACTATTAATTATTTATTAGGTTTTAAACTAGGTTTTTTAAAAAATCCTCTAACATATAACTTCTTTAATATTATTACTTATATTATTCCTATAATTAGTATTGAACTAACTAGATTCATCTTAATTAACCATAATCAAAATAAAATCTATTATTTTTTAATCACTATTTTAATTATTATCAGTGAAATTAATTTTAATTATTTATTTGGCGCTTTAAATAATAAAAAACTATTAATGATGTATTTAATTTCTGATCTTATACCCATTATCTGTAATAATATTCTCTTTACTTATCTCTCATTAAAAAAATCTTATTTAATTCCTATACTATTTATTTTAATTAATAATATAACTATATTCTTACCTATCATTCCCAATATCAGTTGGCTCACAAAATGTATGTTAACAATTCTTGAATTATTTATTATTTATCTTTATTTTAAAAATTCAATTACAAAAGAACAAAATAACTCTTTTGTAATAATAAGTTATGCATTAACATTTATTTTGGCTACTCTTTTAGTTTGTTTTATCCTTGGTTTATTTAAATATAAACCCATAACTATTCTCTCTAATAGTATGTCACCTAATTTAGTACGTGGTGATATGATTATCTACAAAACTTTACCACAAGATGAACTAAACAATCTTCCTTTAAATTCTATTATTGTTTTTTCCGACCAAAATAAAATTATTGTTCATCGTCTTATCGCTAAACGCCAAGAAAATAATATTACTTATTATAGAACTAAAGGTGATAATAACTCCGTTGCTGACTCTCATGAAGTAACTATCGATAATATTAAAGGTCTTTATACTTTTCATATTAAGTATTTAGGTTATCCATCTATTTGGTTATATGAATATTTTAACGAATAAAAAACTACTTACTTTTTAGCAAGTAGTTTTCTTTATTTCTTCAACAAATCTAAAGTTAAAGCATTTACTTTTTGTACTTGTTCTTTTGCATAATCATATTCAGCTGGAACATCTATTAAACATAGATTATTATTTAAAATACTTTCTGCATGATATGATACATAACCTTGACTATCTTCAGCAATTATTGTTTTATCGCTTTGATGAATCCAACTCTTATCTCCATTTAATGTTATGGTACGATTATCTTTTGTTACCACAAATCTATTTAATTGACCATTACTAACATTTATTGCATTAGTTATTTCTTCACATTCTACATTTTGCTCTTTAGTTACTTTCTTTTCTTCTATTTCAATTGCTGGGAAAATATCATAACTACATATCATACAACTTTGCACTAACTTAAACATTTCATCTGCTTGATATGGTAATCTAATACTCATTAAAGAATCACGTAACTTATCAAAATCAAAATATTCTTTATCATCATCTTCTAAATCTTTTGGATAATCAACATGAATAGATAATTTATAATCTTTATCTTCTAATTCACAAGCTAAGAAATATTCACAGTTATAAAACCAATATTTAACTTTTGTTTCTGGATTCACTCTTGTATAATTCGCCATTTTTAAATAGCTAGGATATTCATTCCAAGCATAAATATAATCATACTTAGTAACATTTTCTCCTTCTTGAACTGTAAATGAAGGACCATCATCTAAAAAACTACCATAACGATAATCAATATCTAAATCTTTATTAGTATTTTGTAAATGACATTTAAAAGCTCCCTTTTCTTCATCAAAATCACTAATAACCACTACTTCACTCTTTTCTACTCCAGCTTGTACAAGTAATCTAGCAAATTCTCTACTAGTTTCTTGTAATTCACTATCCATAACCTTTTCTCTTTGATCTAATTCATTAGATGTTAAATGTTCATGAATTTCTACCCCTAGAGCTCTTTTGACTTTTACTGATTTTAACATCCCCATCCATTGTCCTAATGCAATTAGTGAACTACGTCCATCAAAAACAATTTTTGGTAAATCTTCCCCATTATCAAACGTTCTATTAACAACTGGTAATGGTTCATTATTTTCTTTCTTAAAAGCCTTTTTTAATTTATCACTTAATCCCATATTTTACTAATCCTCCCATAAATTAGTGATTAATATATTAGCACAAAAATATAAAAAGTAAATATACATTATTCATTAATTGGATGTTGCTTTTTTAAATACAATTCTGGTGTATTATTATCACCCATTCTTAAGCCTTTCTCCCATACACTACGTGTTATTGTCTTAGCATATTCCGGATTAAAAGCTAAACTTATACTATTAGCATCCCCTTTAATAATTCCTCTAACAACATAGTTATCGGTATTATCAAAATCATACTTTTCAACTACAACTAAGTATTTAACAACATTACTATCTCCTTGTTTCAAAGCTGGTAATATTTGATGTCTTAAACGGCGATGTGCAAATTGGTAAGCCTTCCCTGCTTCAACAAATTCCCCATAATCAGCACATTGTAACATTCTAAGGGGATTAATATTATCCCAATTAATTCTTGTTATTACTTGGTTATTCTTCGTAATTGGTTTATTTTTAAAAATATGATTAGGATGACAAAGCATTACCGAATGATCACTTTCTAATACTTCTAATAAGTCTCTAATTAAAGCTTTTGACTCTTCATCATAACCTTTACCATATTCATAATGTAATTCCCTAAATTGTGGTAATGAAGCATTCTCTCCTAAAATATTACGATCATACAAACTACCAAATAACTCAAAATTATATAATGTTAACAGTTCTTGAGGCTTATCATTTAAATTTTGCGCTCTTAAAAAGTCATCTAATAAATTAACATCATAACAAGCACTTTCTAACTCTAAAACAAAATCAACTAATAAATCTTCATTATCTTCTTTAAATAATTCTACTAACCCTTTTTTCGTTAAAAAATACTCTTGAAAATCTTCAGGAATATAATCATCATTCCATCTAACATCAACATACCCATTACCTAATAATTCTTCCAATACTGGTATTTCTACTCTACTAAAATATTTATCTTTATCTTGAACTGGAATAGCTGAATACTCTCTTATTTTACGCATTACATAATTTCTTAAATTTAAATTATTTAAATATGTTCTAATCTTACTACCTTGATAATTATCTAATTTTTCTCTTAAAGTAGTATAACCACCTATCATACTATCTAAACTTAGTTCATCTCTTACTACTACTTCATTATCTTTAATTTCAACGTATCTTCCTATATCTTGTATTGGTCCATCACTAAGTGTAATCCCATTTATTCCGAGTCCCCCACTTAATAATGTTAAACCAACTGTATCAATTTTCTCAAATTTAACTAAAGCTCCTGCTATTAATTGTTCAAAACGTGCATCTTTTTTTTCTCTCATACCAAAATCTCCCTAAGTATCATCTATCTTATCATAATTTATTAGCAAAAAAAAGAAAGATTTTATTCTTCCTTCTTAAATTTTAATTTAATAGCATCTTCTGTTACTTTTCTAATCTCTTCTTCAGGTACACCATTTTCTAATAATAATTCAATATGCTTTGCCAGTTCTGCTAAACCAACTTTAATTGAATCACTATGTATTAATTTCTTTTCATCTTGCATATCTTTAAAATCAATTATCACTTTTTCTTCTGCTACACTACCTACTCTTGTATAAAAATAAGTTTTAACTTCACCAATCGTCTGACCAATTATCCATACTATATCATTATATCTTAAATAGTACACATAACTTCCATCAACTTCATCAGGTACTAAATAAGCTTTATCTGCATATAACCTAATTGCTCCATATAAATATTGTAAATTATTTATATGTTTTACATCATCATCACTATAATCGTCTGTATTTGTATCTGCTAATGATGTTACTTCTTCAGAGAAATGACAAAGCCAATCTATATATTCATTATTACTTAATATCTTATGAATTTCTACTGTACTATTTCTTACTTTTTGACAATAGTCTACAAACCACTGTTCATGATTCTGATAGTTCTCTCTGGGAACCGACTCTATCACATAATTCACCTCGGCTATTAATTTTAGCACAAATAAATGGAAATGCAACTTTAAGTTTAATTTGCTTTTAAATTATTTTTCGTTATAATATGGCATGTGATATCAATGAAAGAAAGAAATATAAAAACAATTAAAAAAGGTGAAAATATTGGTAATGGTTCAGAAGCTAGATTATATCAAGTCCCTGAAGGAATATATAAAGAATTTACACCCAACGTTAATTCTGCTAAAAGAACTGGTAAAAAAGACAAACTTTATTTTTTAGAACAATTTACCTCTTTAAAAAAGTATTATCCGCATATCTATTATTTAGTTATCTCTATATTAAAACGTCAATATAATATTCATGGCTACGTTATGGAAGATGTTATTGGCTATTACCTTAATGAAATAACTTTATCTTACGAAGAAAAAATAACTATTTTAAAATTAATAAGATTGATCTTAGCTGAATTTAATCAAGTAGGTATCTATTATCATGATTTAAGAATTCCTAATCTTAAAGTAACTGCTGACAATAATATTATTTTCCTAGATATTGATAGTATTACCACCCCAGAACACCCTAACTTAGATGTTATTCCTTCCCAATTAGAACTATATTTAGTAAATGGTGGCCAACATGGTCCTAATGCCCAAATAGCGATGTTTAATAAATTTACTAATACTTTTTTACAAGAAGATTATTATCAAAAAAGAATTATTCTTGATAAAGATGGCATGGTTCTTATGAAAAATTTAATAAATGCCACCCCTGATTCTGCTTTTGATCACGAATATTTATATGAACATATAAAAAAGATTTAATAGTTAGAAGTGATATTATGCAAACAAAAAGTATTTTAAGTCCTCATAAAGGAGCAATTAAAGGAACTGGTTCTGAAGCTAAAGTATATATTCTACCAGACGGCTACTATAAAAAGTTTAAATGCTTTGTATCTAAAGATGAACGTATAGGTAAAAGAAGAAAACTATTATACTTAGAACAATTTGAACATTTAAAAAAGTATTATCCGCATATCTATTACTTAGTAAGTTCTTATTTTTCTCAAAAAAGTATTAAAGGTTATGTCATGGAACCAGTCTTTGGTCATCATATTAATAGTGATAAATTTTCTTTTGAAGAAAGAATATTTTTACTTAGTTTATTAAGAAAAATTATTGAAAGTTTTAATGAAGTAGGAATATATTATCATGATATAAGAATTCCTAATTTAGTCGTTAAAGACAAAAACGATATTGTTTTATTAGATATTGATAGTATTGTAACTAAAGATGATACGAAAATGGATGTTATACCCTTTGCTCTAAGAGCGTATATGAGTGTTGGTGGTACTATAGGTACTGGAGCGCAAACAATTATGTTTAATAATTTAACTGGTAAAGTTCTAAAAAATGAAATTCTAGATGATGATCATTTTATTATCGATAAAGATGGTAAAAGAATAGAAAACGATATTGCTTTAGATAAAGTTGATTGTACTGCGGACCATGAATATTTTTATGAACACATAAAAAGACTAAAATAATTTTAGTCTTTTTAAATATCTTTATATTCGTTATGATAAAAGTTCCAAAAAGTTAATACTGTTTCTGTCGCATCACTATTTACTAAATCTTCGTATTTATAAAATTCATATCCTAGTGATTTACCTTCTTCATTATTAACTAAATTCCCACCTCGATAAGTACATCTATATAACAAAAATAACCAATTAACATCTTTATTAGTACGACGATCAAACTTAGTAATCAAAAAAGCTCCCGCAAAATAATTAATATCTATTTGCACTTCATTACCTACTTCTTCTCGTATTTCTCTTATTAAAGCTTTTCTAAAATTCTTGTCATCTTCTTCGTAAGCGCCACCAATATCTTCTAACTTATATTGTTCATCACGTGATTTAGGTCCTCTTCTTTGTAAAAGAATTTTATTCTCTTCATTAACAATTAACGCAATCACTGCGGGACGATACTCAGGGATATCTATTTTATGTTCTTCTAAATATTTTTCTAACTCTTTAGGAGTCTTAACTTCATCAGTAAATAAACAATGCATAATATCACCAATTCTTATTATACAAAAATAGATTAGCTTTAAAAAGCCTAATCTATTTTAATTTACCTTTATACATATCTTGGAAAATACCTTTTTCTTTAATTAAATTATTATATCTTCCTACTTGAACTATTTCTCCTTTATCAAAGACTAAGATACGATCACAATTTTCTAAAGTACTTAATCTATGCGCAATTGATAAAATAGTTGTTTTATTTTCTTTTTGCAATAACTCTATTTCATGTTGAATATTTCTTTCTGAAGTATTATCTAAAGCTGAAGTTGCTTCGTCTAAAATTAATATTTTAGGTTTACGTAAGAAAATTCTTGCAATCGCAATTCTTTGTCTTTGTCCTCCTGACAAGTTATTACCACCTTCAGCAATTAATGATTCATATTTATCTGGTAATGATTCAATATAATCATCAATATGCGCTTTCTCGGCTGCTTCTTTAATCTCTTCTAAAGTATACTCTCTATCACTACCATAACAAATATTTTCTTTAATCGTTCCAGCAATTAAGAATGGACTTTGTGGTACTAATGCCATAATCTTTGATATATCAGCTCTTGATAAACTATTAATATCTTTATTATCTATAACAATATTACCACTACCTTCTTCTAATCTTGTAATAACTTTAATTAAAGTTGACTTACCACATCCAGAAGGCCCAGCAATTCCAATAAATTCACCTGGTTTAATCTCTAAATCTAAATTATTAATAACTACTTTATTACTATTAGCATATTTAAAATTTAAATTCTTAATATCAATAATTGGTTCAATATTAACTTTCTTTTTATTTATAACATTCTTATAAGAAAAGTCTTTATCTAATTCTATTATTCTAAAATAATCATCAGCTAATACTTTAGATTCAGATAATTCATCTAATATTCTATGTAACTCTCTTAATGGAGTTGTAAGTTGCGTAAAACATAAATAAGAAGTTAATACTGTACCAACACTTATAATATGTTCACCAGCTAAGTAAGCAGAGATACCTATTACTAAGACTGTAAAGACTGCTTCATTAACAAACTTTAAACAATCATAAAAAGACATTGCTTTATGATGTTTCATTTCTTTACTACGTAAAAATTCTGATTTATCATCAAATCTTTTTACTTCTCTTTCAGCACTATCCGTAACTCTTATTACTTCAATACCATTAATTAATTCGACCATAACTCCATCCATGTTAGATTTTTCTTCCATTAATTCTACACGAATACCTTTTTGGGATCTAATTTGAATTAATACGATAAAGATACCTATAGGCATTACTAGTAACATAACTAACGCTAAATATACTGGTAATTTAGTAAAGATAACCACAATTGCCGCTAAACCATTAAATATCGCTGGAGCAAAATCCATAAACATTAATTTAAGTAAACGTACTGTTCCCTCTAAACTACGATTTAACCTACCATGTATATTACCTGTCATATTCTTTTTAAAATAATCAAGTGGTGCATGTAATAATGCTGAAATAGCTTTAGTACGGGCTTCTTTTTCACATCTTGTACATGTATCTTCAACAATTAAACGTCTTACTATTTTAATTATCTCATTAAAAACAGTAACAACTAATATAAAACCTAAAAAAGGAATAACCGCCATAAAAGATAATTCAGTTTGCGATAAAATATCATCCGTTAAATGACCAATTGCTAGTGGTAATAACTGACTTAATAAAGCGGATACTATCATAATTAATATAATTAATATAAAATTAATTTTTTGTTTCTTTGATAACATCTTATATAGCTTTTTAAATATTGATTCTTTCTTCTTCATTTTATCAACCCCTCAACTAATTTCATTCTATCAAAGTAAACTAAAAAGAGCAAATTTACACTTAAATCTGCTCTACTTTTTCTAATAATTTATTAACACTATGATACCAATTAAAGATAGCTTTTTTACGTTCTTTATAATGTTCTAATTCTTCACTACTAACATCTTTCTTACTCATAAATCTTTTAATACAACGTTCATAACAAGTATTTGCTGAAGTACGCATTATAATTATTTCACCCTTTAACAAAGATAAATCTTTAATATTACGATACTGTGCACTGTCAATAACTACGTATTTATCAACATCTTTAAAATAATTAACTATCTCTTGATAACAAGTATCAAATTCTTCAATTAAATTAGGTAACTTCCCATACTTAGTTATAAACACTTTTCTTAAATTACTAATAACTTCATCACCTGTTTTATCACTAAATAAAATATCTGTATCAATAATTATATAATTATCATCTAATGACTTCGTATAATAAGATTTACCACTACCAGACTCTCCTGTTAAATTAATTATTTTATCTTTTGTAATTACTTTATGATATGGTTCTTTATCTATAAACCTACTAATTAATAAATCTGATTTTATTTCTTCTAAATATTCTTCTATTTCCTTAACTAAATCATTACCATCTTGACGATCATCTTTACCACCGTGAGAAATAAAATCATGCCATTCCCCTAGTACTATATCAATATTATCTTTATTTACTTTATCTTTTAAAATAGCTAAAGCAGTCTTTTTATAATTCATCACACTAACTGCAGCTAACGCTTTATAATATGATTTTTCTGATATCTTAGATATTCGATATAAATGTAATGCTACTTCATCATCAACTGGACGTGGATTACTAATAATTATCTTATTAGCGCGATAAACAGTTGTTGCCCCTTCTAACTTAACATACTCTGCATCACTAGGTATTTCAACATCATACATTGTATCTCCCCGATGTAACCATCTTATTAAACACTCTTCCGTCGTATAATTAAAACCACCCATTTCACTTGGCGTTTGACCATTTTTATTCCAAGTTCGAGCAACTGTAACATTATTTAAATTATATTTAAAATCACTTTTTGCACCTGATGTAGTACCAAACATTACCTTATAATACTTTGTCATAATCACTCCTAATAACAAATAGTTAAAGTACGATGATAATTCTTTGTCATTTTACTTTTATCCTGTCCCATTAACCATATTAAATCATTAATATCCATACGTGATACTTTACCATCTAACTTATGATATACATAATCTATTACTTCTAAAGTTAAAGCTCTTATTTCTACTTCCATCTCACTATCTTTAAGAATTAACTTTTTATTATCTACTAAATTAGCTAATTCATTATTAAATTCTAACATTCCATAACATCTCATTACTTGTGGTATTTTATAATCAGCACACCCTAGTAAATGCGAATAATCTACTTTTTCATGTCCACACTTTTTCTTAATATGTAAAATATCCGAAGTAATTAATTGTGCTCTTTTATAAAAAGCTATTTCTTTATCTTTATACATACTAACATCTTTAAAGAAACTAAAATTATTAATTATATAGTTTAATAAGGTTATATCATCATTCATCTCTTTTATTTCCTTATAAAAATTATGTTTTTCTAAATATTTATAAACTTCTTGTAAACATTCATATCTTTCTTTAATTAAAGGTATCTCTATATTACCTTGTAAAAATTTTCTAAATTCTTCATAACTCATTTTAAATGTTTTATCTTCCATAAACTTATTAATAATTAAATACATAATAGCATAAGAACCATCTAATACTTTACCATTAACATAAATCTCCCACTTTGGATCTCCCCAAAAACAATAATCCCCTATTGCATGAAAAATAAGTAAAAAAGTAAATAAATCTTCATAAGGTAAATCCAAAACTCCATATGGATTACTATCTAACCAGAAACTAACTTTCGTAAAATCAATTTTTTCAATTTGTTTATCTATTTCTTCATAATTAACTTTTACATACTTACTATTATCTTTCACATAAGCAACTGAACTTGATATTTTATCCAAAACTTCCATCTTATCTCTCTTCTCTAATAATATCTTTATTATACTCAATTTTAACTAAAAAAGAAGGTTTTAACTAACCTTCTTAGTATAAGCCATATCTTCTAATGTTAAATTAACATTCATAATAAATTCTAATAATTCTTCTAAAGAAATTCGTGCTTTAAATATATTTTTCCCTAAAGTATCATTATAAAGTTCAATATATAAACTATTACCATTAGGTTGAATATACAATCTACCTTCTTTAATTGCTCTAAGTATTAAACTCATTATCTTATCATTATCAAATGCTATATTAGCTAAAGATATTTTTTGTTCTTCTGTAATTAAAGCTTGTAACTGATTTCTTGCTACTTGATGATTATTTTCTATTTCTTCTTTTTCTTGATAATCACTTAAAGCTTTTTGATACTTCTTATTACGCATTTCTATTTTATCAGTATCTTTGGTTTCTTTTGCTTCATTTAATTTAGCTAACTCATTATCAACTTTATCTTTCGCTTCGACCTTTAATACATGTTCTTTATTAATTAGTTTAATCATTTCTGTTAATTTAGCTAAATTATCTTGTAAATTAGGACTTAAATAATTAGTTAAATGAAAATTACTTAATGATATATCATTTAAATCTAAATCTAATTCATTAATTAATTTTATATATAAATTAAACAAACCTACAATTACTTCCTCTTTTGGAATATCTTCTCCACGATAAGTTGCATCCTCTCTTAATGTTGATGCTAAAACATATTTCTGTGTTTGACGATTTGCTATTTCATTACTATTAATAAACTCTATTAACCAACTATTAATTAGTTTTTGTTGAACTTCTAATGGTTCACTATAAAAATTTGGATATTTTTCTACTTTTTTTGCTAACCAAAAAGCATCAGCTAACTTATATTTACTAATCTCTACCGTAACATTACTTGGTACAGTATCTTTAAATGTTTGAATTATATCATCAACTTTTACTTCTTTACTATCTTTAAATTTAGATATTACTCTTTCCTTAGTATCACTAAATATTTTAGCTAAATCATCATTAGTATTTCCACTCTTCATCGTTACTAAGAATGTTTTAGTATGTCTTAAATAATCAATCAAACCATTTATATCTAAAATATTATTTTCACTCTTTTTATTATATAAAAACATTTCTTTATAAGCCGATTTACGATAAGCATTAGATAAACGATATAACCATATTTGTGGTACTATCGTTTCTATTTCTTCACTCGAAACAAATATATTATTATTTTCATCAAAGGTATAATTACCATCTTTCAAAGCTCTATATAATCTTCGATAATATTCCTTAACATCTTTCTGTAATGCAATATCTACTGTTGGAGTAGCTACTGCTGTTTCATACATTCCAGGAATAAGTCCATTATATAAAAAGAATTCTAAAGAAAAATTAGGATTCTCTTCATATGTATCAAGTAGCGAATTTATAGATATTTGATTAAATAAACCAACTTTTGTCTTTTCAAATGTTTTTTCTTCTGTAAAACGTGAGTATACTTCTTTATGTAATGAAGTATCATTAACTAAATGTGTCATTAGTACTTCGATTGCTTTTAATTCATTAGTTAACATTTTACTCACCTACTTTACTATAAATTATTATAACATAATAATTAGCAAAAAACTATATCATTTAAAAAGCTCAACACGTGAGCTTTAATATCTAGACTTTACTTTTTTAGTTAAAGTTAAACTATCTACCGGAATAAAAACATTATTATTTCTCCCCGTCCCTAACTCTATATCTGGCTTAACAGAATAGCCATGATAATCTGTTCCTCCACTTTCAAGCAATCCTTCTCCTAAGGCAATTTCATGATAAGCAATTCTTTCCTGTTCGCTTAAATTAGAATGAATAGTTTCCACACCTTTTAACCCAACACTTTTAAGATAATGTATCTCTTCTTTAAGTTCCTGTAATTGTAATTTTAAGCTATTAGGATGTGCTAACACTGCTACTCCTAAAGCATCATTAATTAATTCTATACATTCTTCTTTCGTCAGCCCCTTTTTTACTTTTCTTACTCTTTCATAAGCATGAATTAAATATTTCTGAAAAGCCTCTTCTACATCTACAGCATAACCAAGTTTTACTAATAATAAAGCCAGCTGAGGGCGACCAACATTTCCTTTAGCATTAACTATTTTATCTATTTCATCATTAGGTAAATAAAGATCAAAATCTTTTCTTAATATTTCTACATAAAGTAATATATTATATATACTTGCTTCTTTTTGTTCATTCAAAGCTCTATTAATTTCTTCATTTTCTAAATCTATATTATAACCAAGTATATGCATTCTTCCTTTTGATACTTTTGCCGTTAATTCAACCCCACTATATATATCCATACTATCATGTACCATCCTAACTAACTCTTTGGCGCCAGCTAGATTATCATGATCTGTAATCGCTAAGCAATTAATATTTTTTACTTTTGCTTTTTTAATTATTTCTTTAGGTGTATCACTTCCATCAGAATAAATACTATGAGTATGTAAATCAACAATCATTTCCATAATGCCACCTCTTTATAATTGAATTATACTTAACAATTAATTATAATTAAAATACAAATATTTTATTTCTATGATAACTGGAGGTTATGATAATGAATATTAATTTTGAACTATACCGAATATTTTATGTTGTAGCATCGGTTGGTAATATTACTAAAGCCAGCGAAATTCTTATGATAAGTCAACCAGCTGTTACTAAACAAATTAAAAATCTGGAAGAAGCATTAGGTGGCGAATTATTTATTCGTACCAAAAGAGGAGTTATTCTAACTGATAATGGTAAAGAAATATATAACTATGTTAAACAAGCCATTAACTCTTTTAGTAATGCTGAGATGCAATTTTCTAACTTAAAAAAACTTGAAAAAGGTACAATTAGAATCGGCATTAGTACTACTCTAATGCGTATCTTTCTTTTAAAATATTTAAAAATCTTTCATCAAGAATATCCTAATATTGCTATCCAAGTCTTCACTGACCCTAGTAAAGTAATGCGTACAATGCTCAAAGAAGGTAAAATTGATATTCTGATTGCTAAAGAAGAAATTAATGAAGACGAAGATTTAGAATTAATACGTTTAGGTAAATTAAAAATGGCTTTTATTGCTTCAGATACCTATCAAGAATTAAAAGATAAAATAATAGATATCAATGATTTAGAATCATACCCTATTCTTTTACAAAAATATCCTTCCACAACTAGAGAAACTTTTGATAAATTTTGTACCGATAATAATATCAAAATAACTACCAAATTAGAAATAGCTAGTTCTTCTTTATTAGAAGACTTTGTTAAAATTGGTTTAGGCATCGGTTTATCTACTAAAGAATTTGTTCAAAACGAACTAAAAGAAGGTAAAATATTTGAAATAAAAACTAAACAAGAACTCCCCGAAACCTATTTTTCTTTAATTGTTCTTAAGAATTCTATTCATAGTTTTAGTACTAATAAATTAACCGAAATAATATTAAATGATTTAAAAAAATAGTTCTAACGAACTATTTAATCAATAAAGAAATAAGTACCAGTCGCTGTTGCTACTAAAACATCCTTTTCATCATACATATTACATCTAAAAACCGCTGTTGTCTTACCAACTTTTAGTTTCTCTGCTGTTGCTATAATTTTCTTGCCCTTAGCCATCTTTAAATAATCTATTTGCGAATTAATAGTTACTAAGTTTCTTCCTGTCGTTCGCGCCGCCATTCCCATTACGGTATCAGCAAGACCAAATAATAAACCACCATGGACTGTTCCATTAGGGTTTAATGAATTTTCATCAATTAACGCTTCCATCTTCGCATAACAATCATCCAATTCTACTATATGCATCTTATTATATTTAATAAATCCTGTCTTATTTTCTACAAAATCAATTATTTCTTGATATTTATTCTTTTTTGTCATTTAAATTCCTCCGTCTTTTCCATCATACATCTTTTTTCTTTAATTTACTAGTTTGAAAAAATATACCTCTTTCCGAATATCTATTATATAATAAGCTTAAATGAGGTGATTATTATAAAAATAACTAAATATAAAGCTCAAATAATTTTTATTATTCTTCTAATTATCATGGTATCCAGTGTCTTTGTTTGGAACAAGATTATTCCTAAAGATGAGAAAAAAGAAGAAACCAATCCAATTGATGTTAGCGACGCTAATAATGTTCCTAGTATTGACGCTAAACTAGGTACTGATATTCGTATTACTACCGGCTATCTTCTTAACTATACAACTAAAAAAAGTGGTATATGGTATATGAGTAGTGGTTACATTAAAACAATTAAAGCTAATAAAGAAGAAACGACTCTTACTATTAGTGAAGACAAAGATAGTTCTAATACTTTAGAAGCTATAATTAGTCAAAACATCAATCTAAAAAAAGGAACAACAATATATTTTGTCGGTAACATTGATCTAAGTAATGGTCAACTTAAACTAAGTACTATTGATCAAACCCCAATTAACTTTAAAAATGTTACTGAAATATCTTTTAACGATTTATATAATAATATTACCCTACTTAGTAAAACAACCTTTACTATTTCTGGTTATATGATTACTGATAATGATACCTACAAATTATTTGATAGTAAAACAACTTATCAAAATAATAATTATCCTGGTAACTATTTCCTTATCAACTGGCGTGATTCTTTTAATCTAACCGGGAATGATAATGTTAAAATAACTTGTTCTCTTAAAGGAACTTATGAACTAGCAGATTGTATATTACAATAAACAAAATAATGGAGAAAACATCTCCATTATTTTTTACTTACTAAATCATCTATATCTACTTTAGCATTATTTAAAATACTATGATATTTCTTTATACTCTCATTAATATCATCAATGTATCTGGCACAATCTTTATCATAAGTAAATTCATCATCAATCAGTTCTAAAGGTTCATAATCTTCTTTTTCATAAGCACAAGTTTTAGTACTTCCTTTAAGAACAATATATGGTGTTTTACGTGATATATTCAAAGTATAAACATCATTTGACACTTGGTAACTATCATTTTTAAAACTAATTGTATATGTTATATTATCTTTCTCTTTACGACATGTACTATTACCACAATCATATTTATTATTAACTAAATATCTCTTTAATCTATTTACTGGTTCATTATATTCTTTAAACCATATACCAATTCCACTACCAGACATTAAGATAATTACGATTACTATAATTATCAAAATACTCTTATGTTTTTTTAACGCATCTTTTAATTTTACTTTTTCTTTATCTACCTTAGCTTCTTTTACTTTTGTTTTCTTTTTATAAGATTGCACCATTATTCTCTTCCTTCATCTTTTTTAATTTATCTTTTTCTTTCTTTCTCTTACTTTTATTTTTATCATAATCTTTTTTTAGAATTCTACTAATATATATTATATTAACAATATTAATTACTACTATAACAATATAAGCTACTAACATAAATAAAAAATGTTTATCATATAAAATCGCAATCATCACAATTATAAAAATTCCCATTATCAAACTAGCAACATTTAAAACTAAAGCCCTTTTATAATGTGATTTATTTAATAAAGCAATTCCTGTAATAAAAGGAACCAGATAAGTTATTATCCATCCAATCATCGCCGTCATCATCATAATATAAACAACATATTCACTCATCTTAAACACAAACAATGAAATAATCCCCAATACTGATATTAAAATATTTACAACCGGTAAGATATATTTTTTAACTTTCATCTCCTACCTCCTGTGCTAACTTAGGTAATAACTCTTGTTCTTTAATTCCATTTAAAACATTTTGATTACTAATTTTTAGTAACTCTCTTAAGGTTATCTCTAAATAAAATGAATTTTCTGTTTTCTCATAATCTTCAAAAACAATTATATTATTTAAAATATTAGCATTATTAGTCTTTATATAATAACTACATGCCATTATTGCATTATAAATATGTTTAATAATTGAATAATTAGTATTATACATATCTAAACTATGATACTTATTAATTACTTTTTTTCTTTCTTCTTCATATTCTTTCGATAATGAAGATATCATTGAATTTAATTTACCTATTACAATACTCGCTCTATTTATCTTACCAACACATAATTCTAGTTCTTTTTGATATTTATCCTTATCTAATTCTTTTTTATTTAAATCATTACGTTCTTTCTTATAAACATCTAAATCTCTTTTAACTGATTGTAATTCCATATTTAAACTTTTTAAACGTTCTTTAATTAATGCCTCATTAGTTTCACATATATTATTCATATATTTAGGTTTAACATTATTTAAATCTAGCAAACTATAATCAATACTATCTTCATTTAAATAAGTAAGTAAATTTTTATTAACAATCAAAATAAGTAATATTCTTATATCATCTAAACCATATTCTTTTCTTATCATTTCATACGTTTTATAGTTTTCTATTCTTATTATTGTTAATAAATCAACTAAACTATCAATAGCTGAGTTCATATGTTCCAATAAAGAAATATCATTACTTAACTGCCATACCGCACTTTCAATTACATGAACTTGTTTATTTAAAGAATTATTATAAAAACTATTATCAATTAATTCTTTTATCTTATTTAACTCACTATAAGGAATATCTAAAAGATTCATTTCTTCTTCTGCTAATATAAATCCCTCTTTATGACATTCTTTCTTTAATAGGTTATAGAAAATTAAATATGATTCTTCACTTTCTAGCCCATGTTTATATTGTTTTAAATGTTTTAAATAATTAATTGCTGTATTTTTAACAATTAAAATATCATTTTCTTTAACTACTTTATTTTGATTAACATGCTTTATCTTTACTTTATAATAGATAAAATTTTCTAAGAATTTATTAAGATCTTTCTTATCTTTAACTTTTCCTATATCTTTATTCGCTATTGTATAACAAATATTTATTTCTTTATATTCATCATTTTTACTATTATCTAATAACATTGAAAGAAAAGCTAAGAACCACTTATAATCTACATATGTCTTATCTTTAAAATATATTCTTTCTTCCTCTAAATTAACTTGATAACTATCTAAAGTTACCTTATCTTTTATTTGATAAAGTAAATCTAACTCTTTAACATACTCAATATTAGTTATATTAGTAATACTATAATATACTTTCTTTGGATATTTAGAAATATACTCATTATATTTCGTTTCTAAGTATTCTTTATTATTAATTAATAATTTAAAGATATACATATGAATAATAAAATTACATTTAAATTTATGATGATAAAAATAAGGACTTTTACTCACAACTAAAGACGGCTTATTAATGATGTCGATTAAAGCATCAATCATTACCAATATTTGCTTTTTTACTTTCTTACTTTCTATCATCTTTTTTCCACCTTTTTATAATTTTTCTAATGTTTCACTAATTATACTATATAAATAAATATTTACTTCTTTATTACTTATCTTTCTTATATATGTTCTATATCCTTCTAATTGTTTTAAATAATTATCATCTTTAATATTATTTAATTTATAATCTATAATATCTATTTTATCATCATATTCTAACATTAAATCTATTATACCATGATACTCACTAATTTCATCACTATAAATAAATTCATGTTCTTTATATATTTTCGCTTTATCTCTCTGTAATAGTAATGGATTACTTAAGAACTTCTCTACTTTATTTCTAATAAAATGATTTTCAATTAATTCATAATTAGGTTTTACAAAATCAATATATTCTAACGTTTCATGAACTAATGTTCCAAATTCCATATTCTTTTTTGTTTCTAAATCAATTAATTCATGTAAGTTCTTTGAAAAATGTTCTTGTTTTAATACCTTATTACTAATTACTTCTATCTCTTCAACCTTAATCTTTTCTTCATTACTAATTAACTTATCTAACGCTGAAACATTATATAAATAATCTTTTGTTAAGTTTAAACTATCAATATCTATCTCTTTATAATACTTATTTATTTTATATTTAACTGAATCTAAAATCTTACTAAATGATTTATATCTTCGTCTTACATTTAAATCAATTGTTTTATTTTTTTCTAAATCATTAACTACTTCATCTTTCTTTGGTGTAAATAATATCATCTTTTCTCTCGCTCTTGTTAAAGCAACATAAAATAGTCTTATTCTTTCAGATATTTCATCTTCTAAATAATGGTATTTTACTAATCTCTTAATAAAAGACTCTCCAATACCTTCATTAAAATAAGGAGTTATAATACCATATCTATTATCATACATAAAACGTTCATTTAAATCTCTAATATTAAATTCTTTACTTAAACCACTATAATAACAAATATTATATTCTAAGCCTTTCGAAGTATGAATCGTCATTATCTTAACTGAATTACTATCACTTCTACTTGTCTTATACTTCATTTCTTCTTCACTATCTAATAATTCATTTAAATAATCTCTAAAAGTAAAAACATTATATCCTAAAGAACCTAAATTATCAGCTATATCTAATAACTTAGAAATACGTACTAATGCTTCTTCTACGTTTCCTACTTTAATAAACTTTTCATACATCTTAGTTACTTCAATAATCTTATTTAATAATGAAGTGACTGTTTCACTACTTAAACTATTAGCTAAATCCTTAAAAGTATTATAAATAACACTATCTTTAAAGCTATCATTCATAAAAGTCTTAAATATCTCATTATCATCTATTTCAAATAAATAACTACGAGCAATTGATGTATAAGCATACTTAAATTCTTGATCTAACTCATTATTAGCTATCTTAACTATTAAATTAATAATATTTTTTAAAATAAAGATATCATCAGAATCATTTAACTTACTATCTTTATATATACTTAATGGTATTCCTAAATACTCAAATACTTTTTTATATAAATCAAAACTAGTACTACGATCCATTAATATTACAAAGTCACTATACTTAATATCTCTTAAAGCTCCTAAGTCTTTATCAAATACTTGATATCTACTATTTACTTTTTCTTTTATATCTTGAGCTATTGCAAATATCTCTATTTCATTATTACTATATTTATTTCCTTTTGGATTATCATACTCTCTTATTTCGAAATTATATTCATATCCCGTATTACCTTTATTAATATAATCTTTATTTCCAAATACCATTTGATGTGATTCGTGATATTCAGCTCCCCCAATCACATTATCCATAATAAGTTTAAAGACTTCATTAATATTATCTAATACTTCATTTCTTGATCTAAAATTTTGTACTAAGTCAATCTTTATACCATTATCATTCTTTGCATACTTATCATATTTATTTTTAAATATCTGCGGATTAGCATTTCTAAAACGATAAATACTTTGTTTAATATCTCCTACCATATAAACATTATTATTCATTATTAACGAAATAAACTTTTCTTGTATATCATTAGTATCTTGATACTCATCTATCATTATCTCTTTAAACGAATCTCTTATCTCTTCTCGTACTTCTGAATGTTCTTCTAATATTTTAATTGATAACATGGCAATATCTTGAAAATCATATATTTCATTATCTTGTTTATATTGATGTAAAGACTCTAAAAAGTCTTTTACGATATCTAATATTATGACTAAATAATCTTTCATAATATCTAACGTTTGATAAATATCTTCTTCTCTACCATATTCCGTAATTATCTTTTTAAACTCTGTTAAAGCTAAGCTTAAGCTCTCTTTTAACGCTTTAACTTCTTCTTCACTACCTCTAGGTAACATTGGTAACTTAATTAAAGGAACTTTTAAATAAAAGTCATCAATGGTCTCACAATTATCTAATTCACTTAGTGCTTCATCTAACTTCGTAACATAATCACCATCAGTTACAAACGCTAATCTCTTAGCTAATGATTTAATTATCTTCACATTATCTTTTAAATAACTAACATACTCATCTAAAATTTTACTTATAAAACTATCACTATAATAATTATTAAAGTAATCAGCTATATACTCATCTCTATTTGTTAAACCATCTATTTTCGTTGCAATATTTAATAAACAATTTTTTAAACTAGCATCATCTTTTGTACAAAAATCATAAATTAATTTCGTAAATTCTTTCGTTGGTTGTTCATAATATTTATCAAAGACTTGATCCATTAATTTAACTTTTTGCATATTAATAATAGAAGCATCAGATATCTTAATATCATTAGATATATTAAGAAGATAATGATATTTTTTAACAACTGATAACGCATAAGAATCAAAGGTTGTAATATACGCCTGATCAATTAAATCTAATTCTGGTTTTAACGTTTCATCACCTTTAATTTTTTTTCTAATACGTTCTTTCATTTCTTTAGCTGCAGCTTTAGTAAAGGTTAAAATTAATAATTCATCAATATGTGTACCTTCTTTTAAAATACGCATAACTCTAGCTGTTAATACTGCTGTCTTACCACTACCAGCTCCCGCTGAAACAATAATATTGGTTCCTGACTTATTAATCGCTTCTAATTGTTCATTAGTCCAATTCATTATCTTCACCTCCTATTACATCTTCTATTTGTAAAGGAATTAATTCCACCATGTCTTTTTCCGTATGAAAACATATATCTTTATATTCACAATACTTACAACCATAATTTTCTTTATCTATCTTCTTCGGTGCAATAACAAAGTTTCCCTTTTCAATTTCTAAAGCCCCCTTATTAATCTTATCTTCAGTTATATCTATTAACTTATTCATTTGTTCATCTGATAATACTTTAGTATATCTGGCAAAAGAACCATCTTTTAAGACCTTCATACTTTTTATCATATTACTATCTTCAAACGTCTTATCAAACTCACTTAAAATATCTTGTCTTTCATTAGAAAATCCTTGTAATAACAAATTATGCTTCTTTAACTGTTCATAACTCTTAGACTTATCCACAGCAACTTCATTATTTAATATCTTTTGTAAATAGAATCCTGCTACTTTAATATTTTCTAATTTCTTAGATTGTTTGGCCAAATAAAGATAAACTGGTAATTGCATCCCAATCCCATAAGGAATAGTTGTTAAATCTAAATTAGGATTACCTGTCTTATAATCAATAATTGCCACAATCGTTTCATTATCTTTTTTCTCATACTTAATTTTATCGATAATTCCTGTAAACTTAACTTCGATATTCCCAGCAATATTAGTTACTATTCTTTCTTCATGTAATTCATCATGTAAATTAGTATAGTTTTCTTGATTTTTAATAACTTCTAAAATAAACTTTAATTCTTCTTTTAACTTAACTAAGAAAAATTTTTCTTTACTATTAAATTCATGATTTAAATTATTTACTTCCTGTTCCCATAATTCATCATAACTTAAATTACTATTAAGATTCTTTTCTAGAATACTATGAAATAAAGTACCTACTAATTGAAAGAAAGTTTCTTCATAAATATTTAATTTTAGTATATTACCAACATAATAACTAAAAGGACATCTATAATACTTATCTAAACTACTATAAGATAAAGTTATTTTATTATTAATATATTTTTTAAAACTATCATTATCTATTTCTTTAAACTCATTACTATACGTATTATATGGTATTTCATAAGAACTATTTAAAGTTGTGAGTAACTTAGAAGTAGTACCATACTTGTAATATTCATCTAAACACATTGCTAACTTTAATTCATTATATAAATTAGAATTATTTAATTCTATCTCATCATTTTTTATAACTTCATAATTTAGTCTTTCATTTAAACTAGAAATTACATAATCTTCCCCATCACTATTTAATTTATAACTAATAAACAAATTCTTAATATTTGCTAATGTCTTAACAATTTCTTCTACTTCTTGTTTATTACTATCAACCGTTAAAGATATACCTAATTCTTTTCTTTCTTTATCTGTTAAATATCTTTCATCTTTATATATCTTTGGTATAACTCCTTGATTAAATGCTAAACAAAAAACATAGTCATCATCACTAAATAAATAATCATTTAAATCAACTTCTAATACTGCCTCAACTATTTCTTCTTTTATTAAACTAGAATGTTTTAAATCATAAACAATCATTTCTTTTTTGCTTATTTCATTATCCACTTCTACATACTTATTTATAATCTTAATAATCGTATTATAAATATTTTCTGTATCACTATTTACAACATATTCTTTTAATTTTTCTATCGTCTCTTTAAGATCATCACTATATAATTCTAAAAACTTCGAACACAAAAAAGTTCCATATATCGTTTCATTATCACATACGACATAAGGTATATTAAACATCGGAAAAATTCTTCTTATTAACTTACGATATTCATTATCTAAATTAGTTATAAAAATATGCTTGATATCTATTCCCTTTTTTACTAAATCACATATTTGATTAGCTACATATTCTACTTCTTTATCGATTGTCTCTAACTCTCTTATTTCATGTATATATTTATGTCCTTCAGGATTATATATACTTACTTCATTATTTACTTCTAACTCTTTAATTAATTTATCCAATTCTTTAGTTTTAGTTAAATTACATACAGCAATTCTTTTATTACAAATACTACTTCTAAATAACTTATTAACAATTAACAAATTATTATCCATTAACTCTTTTTTTAAACCTGATAAGAAATTTAATTTTAAACTATTATAACTTTTATCTTCAACATACAAAATATTATCTAAATATATTTTAGCTATTTCATATTTAACATGATATTTCGTCATGACATAATTCAAAGTTTTAACATCATAATCAAAATAAAATAATTTATTAAATTCACTTAAAGTATAAACTTTTATATTAAGTAATTCTTCATTAAAACTTTTTAATAAATTTATTTTATTAGTTGCATTAGTTATAACAATTTGTTTATCATTAAACATACTTATCACCTCTTTAATTTTAACATAATTTAATTATTTATATTAAATTACTTATAGTATTATAAATAATTTATATAGGTAATTTTATTTACATTATCTTATATATGTGTTAATAATTAAATTGGAGGGTTTGAGATGATGGATGAAAAAAGAATAAAATTAAAAAACGAATTGCTGGAATTTTTCAACAATCCTAAATACAGAACAAAAAAATATCGCTATCGTGATATCAAAAAAGAAATGTGTGCTAGAAAAGGCTACAAAAACGACATGTTAATGGAAGTTCTAGAAGAACTAATTGTTAGTGGCGACGTTTACTTTGATGAAAGAAAAAAATTGTATCGCACATTCCCAAGTGAATTAGGTTATGTACAGGGCGAAATAAATATTAACAAACATGGTGAAGGCTTTATAACTGATGATTATGGCAAATATAAAGTAAGACCTAATGATTTACATGATGCCTTAGATGGTGACACTGTAATATTAAGGCCAACCAATAAAATGGATCATGGTCATATTGTTTGTCGTGTAGATAAAATAATTAAAAGAAAAGATGGTTTAGTCATTGTTGAAGTAGCTACTAAAGATGGTGAAATGATTTTAAAACCATACAATGCTAAAATTGACCACCCAATTATTATTAATGGTATTGCTATGAAACCATTAGTTGAAGGTGATCGCTTACTTGTTAAAATTGATAAATTATCAAATGGTAAATATTATGCTGGCTTTATTAAAGGCTTAGGTCATAAAGATGATCCGGATGCTGATTTAAAGATGATTGCTGTTGAAAATCATATTACGATTGATTTTACTGAACAAGCTTTAGAAGAAGCTCAAGCTTTACCAAAAGAAGTTAGATACAAAGACAAAGAAGATCGTTTAGACTTAACTGATAAACTAGTATTTACTATTGATGGTGAAAAAACTAAAGATCGTGATGATGCCGTTAGTTTAGAAATAAATGAAAAAGGTAACTATGTCTTAGGAGTTCATATTTCTGATGTAACACATTACATTCATCCTGGTATGCAACTATGGGATGAAGCAATTCAAAGAGGTACTAGTGTTTACATGGTCAATACTGTTATTCCGCAATTTCCCCATATCATCTCAAACGGAATTTGCTCATTAAATCCTAACGTTGACCGTCTATGCTTAAGCTGTATTATGGAACTTACACCTGAAGGTAAAATAATAAATTATGATTTTGTTGATACTGTCATTAATTCTCGTCGCGCCATGACTTATGAAGAAGTTAATAAAGTTTTAGAAGAAGGCGAACTAGTTGAAGGTTATGAAGAATTTTATGACAATCTTACTCTAATGCAAGGCCTTTCAAATAAATTAGAAAAAGCCAAAAGAAATCGTGGTTATGTTGATTTTGGTAACAACGATATCGAAATCGAAGTTGATGAAAACGGTATGCCTGTTGAATTTAAACAACGTATTCAAAGAACTGCTGAAAAAATTATTGAAAACTTCATGTTACTAGCTGGCGAATGTTATGCTAACTACATGATCTTACCTTCTCCACTACGTATTCATGAAAAACCAGATGAAGAAGATGTTGAAGAAGCCTTTAATTTAATTGGTCGTAGTGGTATTAAAGTCAAATCATCACACGACATTGTAAATGGTAAAGTCATTCAACAAATGCTAGCTCAAATTAAAAATGCTGATGAACGTAACATCGTTGCTAATATAATGTTAAGAGCTATGAAATTAGCTAAATACGACGTTCAAAATCAAGGACACTTTGGTTTGGCTCTACCTAAATATGGTCACTTTACAAGTCCTATTAGAAGAGCAGCCGACCTTCTTGCTCATCACAATTTAAAACAACAACGAGATAATCGTTTCAACATTCAACTGGTTGATGTAGCATATGACGATATGGAAAAAGTATGTCGTCATATAACACGTAAAGAACGTAATGCTGATCAAGCCGAAAGAGATGCTAACCATTTTGAAATGATTAGATATATGTCTGAACATATTGGTGAAAAATTCGAAGCCAACGTTACATATGTTAATAGTCGTGGTATTTATATTAAAACAGTTGATGGCATTGAAGGTAAAATTCTTGTTGAAGACTTAGAAGGCGATCATTTCTATTACGACGATGCCACAGCTTCATTTAAAGGACGTAAATCAAAAGTAAAAATAAGAATTGGTTCACATTTAATCTTAACAGCAGTTGACACAAAAAAAGAATATCGTACTGTCAACTTTGGTATTGATGAAGATGATTTCAAACTATTACTAGACAAAAAAAGAGGAGCCTAACTCCTCTTTATCTATTGATAATCTTAAGACATATTAACATAATAGCTAATGCCCCAAGACCAATCAAAAACATATTTAGGACAGTTTCACCTACATAGCCAGCTAATAAATCATAGGTAACTTCTTTAATCATTTGAAAAAACTCAACAAACATTTTACCTAAATCTTTAATTTCATATTCTACTCTATCCCAAAAAGTTTCTTTAACTAAAAACAAATATAAAGCATTCATATATCCACTTCCCTATTTTTAATTATAATATATACTTGCTTTTTATTCAATTATTTGTTATTCTATTTATGCGCATGGCGGTGTTGGTGAAGTGGTTAACACACCAGATTGTGGCTCTGGCACGCGTGGGTTCGATTCCCACATACCGCCCCATGTGAAAAGTAAAGTGTTTCCTTTTACGAAAAGGAAACACTTTTTTCTTTATCTTCATCCAAACTGTTAATATATAAATTAAAATCTTTAAAAGACATATTTGGTACTACTTCAAAAAATTCAGTTACTGGTCGTGATTTACCTTGAGCCATCTTAACATAATAATCATTAATTTCAGCTATAGCTGCTTCTTCACTATCAAATTCATAAATACCTATTCTTTCCCAATTAGGATGTTCTATTTGATAAACTTTACCATTCAAATAATATAATACAAAGCAATGCATATGTTCTTCCTCTTCTAAATTATTAAAATCTTTGCCTTCGTATATTCTAGTACAAAACATTTTATTGGGAATATTTATTTTACTTAATAACATACTCATTAAATATACCTGTTCAATACAAGTACCTAAACAATACTTTAAGGTTTCATCAATACTCATCGTTCGATATAATTTTCTAAAATTTTTCATATTGTTAATATGTTCCTCATTATCAACATCTATCCAACCATACTTAATATGTTCGTTCATAAAATCCAGAATATCGTTTGGCGTCTTAATATTTTCAATTGTCATAAAAATCACCAGCTATATTGTACTTCAAAAAATTGTACTTTTAAATATAAAATGATATAATAACGCTCAATAAAGAGTGATTAATATGGCCAATAAAACCAAAAGAAAGAAATTTTCTAAGAAAAAAATAACTAAAAAAAAGATAATTGAATTACTTCCTTACATAATCATCCTTACCATTCTAATCTTTACTTTTATTTATACTTTATATCAAAATATTACATGGCTTATCGACAATCATAATACAAATAAAATAATCAATGATCTTAACACTCAAACAAAAATAAATATAAATACAAGCAATAGCGAATTAATCAACGCTCCTGATGAAATATATAATGATTATTGGTACTATGCAAATAAACCGTTCTATAATATTTCTTTTGATGAATATCTTAAAACCAACCAAAATACTGTTGGATACATTCATCTTGATAATACTAATATTGATTATCCAGTAGTTCAAAGTAAAAATAATACTTATTATTTAAATCATTCTTTTAATAATCATAAAAATAATGCTGGTTGGATTTTTATGGACTATCGCAATAATCTTGATTCTTTAGATGACAATACTATCATCTATGGTCATGGTCGTAAAGATGGTACGATGTTTGGATCATTAAGAACTGTTTTAACTAACGAATGGCAAAATAATAAAGATAATTACGTTATATGGTTATCAACACCTAAAACAAATTATGTTTTTCAAATATTTTCTATTTATACCATTAAAGAAGAAACCTACTATTTAAAAACTAATTTCAGTAATTCTAAAGATAAAATAGAATGGTTACAAACAATGAAATCAAGAAATAAAGCTCCAATTAAGACTGAAGTTAATGAGCAAGATAAAATTCTTACTTTATCTACTTGTAAAAATAATAGTGGTGATCGCATTGTCGTTCACGCTAAACTTATTAAAAAACAAAGTACTAATCTCTAATTGTTAAATTATTACATTTCATGTTATAATAACAAACCATTAAGGAGATGACTTTATGGCTTTTAATGTAATAGAATACCTAAAAAAAGGCAAAGTCGATTTTGTTTTCTCTTTAACTTCTTATGACTACGATAGTATAATATCCTATGTTAGAAAAGATCCAGATAGAAAAGAAATAGTCAAAGGCTTTTTAAAAAAACTAATTGATAAACATTACTACTTTTGTTTCGCTATCATCTACGATATGGATGAATATCAAAAAGAAACTATATATATTTTAAATAAATATTTAAGCTTTAATTACTTAACTAAAGAACATCTTCTTAACCTTCTTCACAATACTACATGGGGTCAAAAATATATTTTAAGTCACCATTCTGAATTAGAACAAAGAGATGAAGATACTCTAAAAGCAATTATTGAATTTACCTTTGAAGACATTGATAATAATTATGATTTAATTGAATTCTTTTATCTTCACGAGAATCTTCATATCAGATATTTATTTATGGCTTATATCTTAGAACACCACCCTAATACAATTAATACCATCTATGATGATTTTACTAAATACTTAACTAGTGTAACGTATAAAGAATATGAACAACTAACTTTTATCCCAACTTTAATGGATATAGAAGATATCTGTAACTTAGCTATTTTAGCTTTTAAAAATCTTCCGGATAAAAATATTTGGTTATCTTTAAAAGAATATATTCTTTCTCACTATAAAGAAAATACTTTAGCTGGCAAACTCCTAAAATATGACCGAATAAAAACTGGTGAATCTAGCTATACATTTGCTCGAAATGATGAAAAAATAAATGAGTTCAAAAAAGATGCCGATCGTCTATTTAATAGTTCAATTGATTACCAATTTACTATCTATCATCACTATGCCGACTCAGTATCTAAAGACCTAATTGATCAATTCGCCAAAACAATTAACCTTTTTCAAAAACCAGATACTGATCCTAAATGGGATTTTACTTTAAGTGGTATTTATTCACATAACTTAGGTCATAAACTTCAAAGTTATGTTGAGAAATATTTAGACTTAAGTCATAGTAAAGAAACAGGATATTTAAGTAGTGGTGCTACTCTATCTTGCTACCGTATCGGTGATTACGTTATTAAATTAATTAAAACTAAATGGTCTTATGAAAAAATAATTTGTCCTAACCTTTATTTAATAGCTAAAAATTACGAAGAAGACTATGTCAGAGATAAAAATGGTATTGTTGTTGCTGGTTTAGAAGTTCAAAAATATTTATCCAAATCAGCCCAAAACATTCCAACATATGTCTTTAGTAATTTTCTTCATGAATTAACAAAATTAGGCTACTACAGTATGGATACTCTAATAAATGGTACTTGCGGTAATAACTGTATGCTACTAGATACTTATAAAGACGCTGATACCAATCGCCCAGAAAATTTACCATCTTGGTTTAAACAATACCCTTTAGTATTAGTCGATCGTGATGATGTATATAGATTAGAAAACAAATACCCTAAAAATCGTCATGGACCATGTTATTAAAAAAATACTGAATATAAATTCAGTATTTTTTATTGCAACTTAGACTCTTTCTCCTTTATTTTAAAACCACCTAATAATAAATCTGGCGTAAAATAAATTCTATTCTGACACATTGGTGTTATAACAACATTAACTGTTTTCAAACTACGGCACCATACTTTATATGATACAGGATAAGTACCTGGTATTAATTCAAAATCAAGTTTACCACCATTAGGTAATTGATATGAATTATTTCCTATACTAACCGTTAAAGAAACAGCTATTCCCCAAAAACTATCCTTTCTTTCAATAGTTAAATGACCAGTAGGCCCACTACTTTGAGCCACACCTGAATTTTGATTATCAACTAAACTAGTACCACATTTAACACAGTACTGTGCCCCTCCATTATTAACTGAACCGCAATTAGGACATACAATATTATTCATCTCATCACTACCTTCAAAATCATTATACCTTTTATAAAGGTAATAAATAAAGATATTTTATTAGTATTTACATATATATTTTATTTGAGCAAATAGTTATTTTGTTTTATAATACTCTTAAGGGAGGATTTGTTATGGCAAAAAAGAAACAAAAAGATAAAAAAGAAACTGCAGCCAAAAAAATTGAAAAAGAAGTTGTAGAAGAAATCGAAGAAGAATTAGAAGAAGATGAAGAGGAAGAAGAAGTTGAAGCTGAAGAAGTAGAAGATGAAGAGGAAGAAAAAGTTGAAGCTGAAGAAGTAGAAGAAACTGAAGAAGACGAAATTGATGATGATGAAAATATAAGCTTCGATGAAATGTCTATCGAAGATCGATTAGTTAATATGGAAAAGAAAAATAATATAATACTTTTCCTTACTCTAATTATTTGTCTATTAAATGTTATTTTACTATTTGGTGTTTTCAATAACTCTAATGAAAATAATGACTATGCAAATGACCAAGATGTTTCCGATACATACTCAGAAGAACAAACATCTAATTCTTATGATACATCAGCTTTTAAAGAAATAACTGCTGCTGATATTGAAAGTGAATCTAAAAAAAATACAATTGTTGTTTTAATTGGTCGTCAAGGATGTGGTTATTGCGCTGCATATGCCCCAATTATTACTGAAGTAGCTAAAGAATATAATATAACTATTAGATATATTGATTTAGCTAAAATAATTAATTTCAACGTTGCTCAACCATATATTGAAGATGAAGAAGCATTTGAAACATTAACTTCATTATCAGGTAGTGGTGAATGGAAAACATATGCTAGTGATAATATAGGTGGTACTCCACTAACTCTTATTATTAAAAAGAACAAAGTTATTGGTGGTATTAATCAATATGTTGAAGCTGATAGCATCAGATCTGCATTTGACGCCGCAGGACTTAAGAAATAATTCTAAGTCCTTTTCTTATGATATAATTTAGATATGGTGAGGTAGAAAAATGATTTTAGATGGTAAAGAACTTCGTAAAAAGAAGTTAGAAGAATTAAAAGAAAGAATAAAAGAAGTTGATAAACAACTAGGTTTAGCTGTCGTCCAAGTTGGAGCTGATGAAGCCAGCAATGTTTATATTAAGCAAAAAGAAAAATTAGCTTTAGAACTAGGTTATTATTTTGTTCACAAAAACTTTCCTAGTGAAGTAACTCAAGATGAATTAATTAGTGAGCTTGAAACCCTAAATAATGATGATAAAGTAGATGGTATTATTGTCCAAATGCCCCTACCTGCTCATTTAGATGCGAGTGTTATTCAAAATACAATCAGTCCTTTAAAAGATGTTGATGGTCTAACTTATGTCAATGCAGGTAAATTAATTCAAAAAGTTAATGGTTTAGTCCCATGCACTCCAAAAGGTATTATTGATTTACTAGATGAATACGAAATAGCATTAGAAGGAACTAACGTTGTCGTTATTGGACGTAGTATTCTTGTTGGTAAACCAATTGCTAATTTATTAATTAATCGTAATGCTACAGTTGTTTTATGTCATTCCAAAACTAAAAATATTGCTGAAATAACTAGAAATGCTGACATTATAATTGTGGCAATTGGTCATAAACATTTCTTAACTGAAGATATGGTCAAAAAAGATGCTGTCGTAATTGACGTTGGTATCAACCGTGAAGACGGTAAATTATATGGCGATGCTGACTTTGAAAACCTAAAAGACAAATGTAGTTATATCACTCCCGTCCCTGGTGGTGTTGGTCCAATGACTGTTTACGAACTAATGAATAATGTTCATTTAGCTTATACCCTACGCAAAAAATAATTAGATATACCCGTATCTAATTTTTTTGTTAATTCTTTTTACTTTTTTGTTATTAACATATTGACAATAACTATTTTACTATATATAATTAAACTATCAAGAGAATTAATTTTTTTGGTATCAGTTATTAATAATATGTTAATAACAAACTATAATGATAGGAAGAGAAAATATGGAAGACTATGAAAAAAGTGGAACTGTTTTCATAGCATATAAAGGAAGAGAATTTAGCTATGAAGACATTCAAAGAAGGCTTAATTCCAATTGTCCATATAACTACTCTATTAATCACAAAGAGATATCAAATACAGGGATAATTTTCGCTAAAATTGTCTACGATAGTTATATGGAAGATCGTGATCCCTTCTGGAATTCTAATAATAAAATATTAACTGTTAGTGGTTATAATCAAGACGAAATAACAAATGCTATTAATGACTTTCGCCGTTATCGTCTTGATGATAGTGATCGATATCAAAGATTAATTAATTTACTTTATCGTGATCATAAATGTGAAGTATTTAAAATCCTTAGTAATTACATGCATTTTTGTTCTGTTATTTGGGATGCTAATTCTGAAGAATTAATTGCTGGTGTTACTAAACCAAATAATGAAAACACTCATCTATATATAGGTTATACTAAAATAAATCATGAAGTAATGTATTCAAATAGTCGTGATATTTTAAGCTATTTCTGTAATGAAATAGAAGAAGTAAAAAATAATACCTATATCGTTAATGGTGAAGAATTTAATATTGATGGTACAAAAATTAAAGATGATTCATTTATTCCTCGTACTAGACAAAATGCTGATAACTTATTAGATAATTTAAATGCCCTACTATTCTCTATTACTAATGAAGCAGTAAAAGATAAAATAAATAAAAACTTAGAAGATTATTTAGCTTCACCTGATCCTCAAAAAAAGATAAGTGATTATTTAACTAAGGAATTAAATGCTGAAACCAAAAAGGCTTTACTCGAATTAATTAAGCATGCTATCGAAGAATTTAATACAGAAAATAATATTAATCATTTACTAAGAACTATCTTTGATAAAATCCTTGAAGATTATACTAAGACTATTAACGTCCCAGTATCTCATAGTATTATCATAAATAATACGGAAATAGCTCATACAACTGGTGGTTTCTACCACGAAAAATATGAACAAATACTAAGACAAACTGCTTTAGATGAACCTATCATGTTAATAGGACCAGCTGGTAGTGGTAAAAACGTTGCTGTCTCACAAGTAGCAGAATCTTTAGGTCTTCATATGTATTATACTAATAATGCTTCAAATGAATTTAAACTAACTGGTTTTATTGATGCTGGTGGTACTTATCGTGAAACTGAATTTTATAAAGCTTTTAAAAATGGTGGTTTATTCTTCTTAGATGAAATTGATAATTCGGATCCTTCAGCTTTAATTGTTATTAACTCAGCTTTAGCTAATGGTTATATGGCTTTCCCTCACGAAACAATTGATAGACATCCAAACTTTCATATTATAGCTGCTGCTAATACTTGGGGTAAAGGTGCTGACTTAGAATATGTTGGTCGTACTGCTTTAGATGCTGCTACTCTAGATCGTTTTGATAATATCTTCTTTGATTATGATCGTAAACTAGAAGAATGTTTATATCCTAGTGAACAAATTTTAAAATTTATGTGGTCATTTAGAGATGCTGTTTTAAAATCAAAAATCCCACACGTTGTCTCAACCAGAGGAATTGGTAAAGTATATAAAAAAGAATTGAATAAAATACCAGTTCCAGATATCTTAACTTCTAATGTTGTCAAAAATTTAGGTCAAGATGATTTAAATATGATAATCGGTAATATGCAAAACATTAATTCAAGTAATATATATTATCAAGGTCTTAAAAGTCTTAAATTAAGTAGGTAATTATGTATCGTTTATATCGTCAAAATAACTATAAAGTTATGCATTATAAATTTTATTCTTTATCAGAATTTATCGATTATCTAAAAAACCATAACATATGTCAAAATACCTTTAGCAATCCATGCAGTATTAAAGATGATTATAACTTTACTCACACCTACTCTCTAGATGAAGCCTATAAATTGTGTCTATATGGTTATCATGAAGAATTTGAAAAATTAATCGAGTTAAAAATTAAATTAGAAAAATATATTAAAATGAGTAAAAAACGTAATAAACAATTTAATGATTATATCGGTTATGCTCCTGATGTAAAAGCTTACTTAGAAGGAAGTCCCCTATCTATGTTAAACAAAACACAAACTAGAAGAAAGAAAATAGATATTTATTTAAATACTTCCTTTTATGGTTATACTAGAGCTAATGCTATCTTTAATCGTGGAGCCATCATCTTAACTATTGTTGAATTATTAGAAAACTTAGGATATAGCATTGACTTACATATTTTTGAAATGTCTACTGTTGAGGATCAATTACATTTTAGTGAATTTATTTTAAAACAAGAAAACGAACGTTTAAATCCCCAAAAATTATATTTCCCTCTATGTCATCCATCCTGGATTAGAAGACTAAACTTCCGTCTTATCGAAGAAACACCAGATGCTACTTATAGTGGCTGGGCTTCTGGTTATGGCAAACCAAGTAACTTTCAAACTATCAAAGAAATTATTAAACCACAAAAAAATGATATTATAATTCCTACAATTGATGAAATAGGTATAAGCGGTTATGATTTAGTTGATGATACCAATAATTTATTTGAATATATTAATCGTCAAGGCGAAAAAGACTTTGTTCTAAAACGAATACCAAAATAGAAGATATTAATTATCTTCTATTTTTATGTTATTATATTAAGTGCGAGGTGATACATATGAATATTAAAAACTTATCTATGTCTTTTGGTTTGCAAGAAATATTCGATGATGTCACTATTCAAATTAAAGATAAAGAAAAAGTTGGTATTATTGGTATGAATGGTGCTGGTAAATCAACTTTCTTTAAATTAATTATGGGTAAATTAGAACCTGATAATGGTAAAATAATTTTAAAACCTGGTACTCGTATTGGTTTTTTACCTCAAGTAATCAGCGATGAAATACCTAGTATGGATATATCAGTCTTTGATTATCTTTTAGATGGTAGACCAATTAAAAAATTAGAAGCTGAATTATCTAAAGCCTATACTGATGCCAGTACAGAAACTGATGAACAAAAAATAAAATATATAATGAAACAAATTGGCAAACTTCAAGAAAAACTAGAATACTATGAAGTTTACAACGCCGAAAATATTTTACTTAAAATAGTAACCGGTATGAATATAGATAGTGAATTACTTGATATGAAACTATGCAATCTATCAGGAGGTCAAAAAAGTAAAATCGCCTTTGCTAGACTACTCTATTCTAATCCCGAAATATTACTCTTAGATGAACCTACTAACCACTTAGATATTGATACCAAAGATTATATTATTAACTATTTAAGAAATTATAATGGTACTATCTTAGTTATATCTCATGATATTGAATTCTTAGATCAAGTAACTACTCAAACATTATATGTTGATAAAGCTACTCATAAAATGGAATTATTTCCTGGTAACTATGAAAAGTATATGAAAATCAGAAATGAGCGATTAAAAACTCAAGAAAGAATATATGATAAACAAGTTAAAGAAGAAGAAAAATTAAAAAGAATAATTGCTAAATATATTGGTGGTAATGAAAAGAAAGCTCGAATAGCTAAAGACCGTCAGAAAAAACTTGCTCGTTTAGAAGAAAATAAAGTTACTCTAGAAAAGAAACAAAAAACTACTAGATTTAAAATAAAAATTAATCATCCAAGTGGCGTTGTTCCATTAAAAGTTGAAAACTTAAAATTTGGTTATAATGAAAATCATATTTTATTAGATAACTTAACTTTTGATTTAAGTCGAGGCGAAAAATTCTTAATTGTCGGTGAAAACGGTATTGGTAAATCAACTCTTCTAAAGTTAATTGTCGGTTCATTAACACCTTTATCTGGCACAATTGACTTAAATGAAAAAACTGAAATCGGTTATTATGCCCAAGAACACGAACTACTTGATAACGAAAAAATAATCTTAGAAAACTTCTCTGAATTTAATCTAAGTACTAAAGAATTAAGAGCATTTTTAGGTAACTTCTTATTCTCTGGTGATGAAGTATATAAAAAAGTATCATACCTATCTCCTGGTGAAAGAAGTCGTGTAGCTTTAGCTAAGCTAGCTCTAACCGGCGCTAACCTACTTATCTTAGATGAACCTACTAACCATTTAGATCCCGAAACCCAAAAAATTATTGCTGATACTTTTAAAGAATATGAAGGTACTATGTTAATCGTTTCTCATAATCCTGAATTTGTTGATAATTTAGGTGTTGAAAGAATGTTAATGTTACCTAGTGGTGAAATAAGATACTATGATAAGAATACTGTCTTATACTATCAAGAGTTAAACGAACAAAGTAAATATAAAAAGAGTTCTAAAAATAATTAGAACTCTTTTATATTTTCTAACAGAAACAACACTTGCACCGATTGCACTTAATGCTAATCCCATATATACAAGACCTGCATCATATGTGTTTGGAGCTTGTTCTTCTGGTTTAGCAGCTGGTTTCTTATCATTTTCTGCTTTTGTTGAAACTACTACTTTGTAGTTACCTTCTTCTTTTACTGTGTAACCTTCTGCAACTAAATCATTAGTTACATCAACTGTTGCACCTTTATTATCAACAATTGCTCCAGCGATAATATTATTTAAGTACTTACCACCAGTTAAAATTCCTTTGTAAGCTTTAGCAACTTCAGTCTTACCATCTTTAATAGTTGTTAAGTTGCTAATCATAATAGCTGGACGATCTTCAATTTTAGCTTCAAATGTTCCACCACTTATAGCATATGTTGCATTATTATTTTGGAAATATAATGGATAAGAACCTTCAGATTTAAGAGTTCCACCTGATACTGTTAAAGAAGCATTACCAGCACCTGTTGTTATAACTGTAGCTGTAGTAGAATTGATAGTACCACCTGAAATAACAGCAGTAGCATCATATAAATGTAATCCTTGATCTTTAGAAGTTATAGTACCACCAGTAACATTTAAACTCATGCCATAATTTGCATATAAAGCTGTACCTGTAGTGTTATAAGTACCACCATTGATAGTAACAGTAGCTGCTACACCTCCATGAGATGCAGGTGGTGCACTTAAAGCTGTTTTTACAACAGCAGTAGCATCATATAATCCACCAGCTAATGTAGCTTTTGAACCATGAGCTGCAACTGTAAGTAATGCACCAGTTGTATCAACATCTAAATTAGTCATAGTTACTGTTCCAGCATTATTAACAAGACTACCTGTAGTTAATTTTTGTGCAACAAATTTAGCATTTGTCACAGTTAATGTACCTTTATTTTCAATTACTGAAAGTGTTTTAGCTTCAGTTGTATAAGTACCATTTGTAATAGTAACTGTTCCATTATTTTCTAGCAATTGAGTATCAGTTGTTGCAGTAACATTTTCTAATACTAAAGTACCATTAACAACAAATGGAACAACATTACCAGCAGTAACTTTACCACCATTAACACTTAATGTAACATCTTTAGCAACAGTCATTTTATTAGTACCAAATACTGCAGTATGATTATTTAAATTCATTGTTAAATTTTTTGCTACAGTTTTATCAGTAGAATAAGTTACATTATCATATAAAGTAATATATCCACCTGTTGCTATAGCTTCAGTCATAGCATTACCTACATTGTCGTAACCTTCACCATTAACTTCAGCAACACATTTTACTGGTTTAGATGATGATTGAGCTTCTTTTCCTTCAATATAGCAAGCACTACTAGCTGCACTAACAGTAACTACTGATAGTAATATTGCACATACTTCGTTTTCTTAAATCAATAATTAGTTATTTCTTAATTTTCTAACAGAAACAACACTTGCACCGATTGCACTTAATGCTAATCCCATATATACAAGACCTGCATCATATGTGTTTGGAGCTTGTTCTTCTGGCTTAGCAGCAGGTTTCTTATCATTTTCTGCTTTTGTTGAAACTACTACTTTGTAGTTATCTTCTTCTTTAACTGTGTAACCTTCTGCAACTAATTCATCTGAAACAACAACAGTACCTTGATCAGCATTTAATACTTTAGCAATAATATTATTCAAATATTTACCACCAGTTAAGATTCCTTTTAATGCTGGAACAACATGTGTTTCACCATCTTTAGTTTCAGTGAAACCAGTGTATAGTCCAATTGCAGCACTAAGAGCTTTAGCACTTTCAAATGTACCATCAGTAATTGAATAAGCAGCTTTTGTATTCATTAAATATAATGCATAATTGTTTTTACTAGCAATAGTACCGCCATTAACAGTTAGTTTTGTAGCATCAGTAGATCCTGCAACTTTAATAGCTGGAACATTTGCAGAAGCACTTGCAGCAGAATATAAATCACCGCTATTTACTACTAAGCTACCACCATTAACAACTGCTATAGAATTATCACTTTCAATATCAGCAGCAACAGTAACAACAACACCATCAGTAACGCTTAATGCATTGGCTGCTGTAGTATATGTACCATTAACAGCTATTGTAGAAACTGATCCTTTTCTTTCTACTTCATCAGTTCTAGGATCAACTCCAACTATAGTATTAACATTATATTTACCATTTAAAGTAGTTTTAGCACCAGCTTTAGAAGTATAAACAACATTAGCTTTTGGTAAATCTACATTAACATCACTAGCGATATTTAAAATGCCGCTATTTTCTACTAAAGACCAACTATAAGCAGCACCTGTAATTTTTAGGTTTGTTAAGTTCAAACTTCCTCCAGTTTTTACAATAAATGCAACTACAGTAGGATTACCAAGAACCACTTCGCCATTTTTTACAGTTAAAGTTACACCATTGTCTGCTGCATATTGACCACCAGCACCAAAAGTCACTTTGTGTCCGTTTAAATCCATTACTAAAGATTTTGCTATAGCAGATGCAGTATTTCTTGGAATATCAATATAAAGTTTAATAGTTCCACCATCTCTAGCTGCAACACCCCAAGCTGTAGTTGCATCGTCAAAATCAACACCATTAACTGTTGCTTCACATTCACCAGCTTTTGTCCAGTTTTTACCATCAGCTGGTAGATCGCAAGTATTAGCTGCACTAACAGTAACTACTGATAGTAATATTGCACATAGTGCAAATTAAACGATTAAATATTTTAAATAATTTTTTCATTCATAAGCTAATTCTAGTCTATACTTGTCAAGTATTTCTTCTCATTTGACATTTTTCTTTGGCAAATCCCCTATTTTAATATAAAATATATAATATAAGGTAGAGAATGGGTGGTAATATGTATTCAAGTGTTGAAGAAGCCATATATTTTATGGTTAAAGCTAATCGCGGAATTAAAATGAAAAGCGAAAATATAGATAAATGCTTTCACGCCATGGTTGTTTATACAATGATTAGAGACATTAACGCTGCTGAAGATGTTTTAGTATCCGCTTTATTACACGATATTATTAATGATACAGAATATGGTTATGAAGAGATTGAAGAAAAATTTGGTACTTTAGTAGCAGATATGGTCTCTGATTTATCGGAAGATATGTCAATAACTAAATGGTTAGAAAGAAAAAAAGAATATATTAGAAGAATAAGAAATAACGATGATATCAATGTTATTAACATCATGGTCGCTGACAAATTACATCTTTTGTTAGCATATTATAATAACTACTTAAAAAACGGCGATCGTATTTGGAAAACAACCGGTGGTACCAAAGAAGAAAATTGTTGGTTATATCGTGAAGTCTACAATATAGCTAAGAAGAAAGAAGCTAATCCTAAGTTAATTAAAAGATATAAAGAAATATTAGATATCTATTTTGGTGATAGTGATGAATAAAACTTTGTCTTTATGCCGTAAATATTGGAAAAAAGTTATCTTTACTTTAAGTATCTTAATTTTCCTTTTTATGATGTATTTACTTCTTACAAATAATGTAAGTAACTTCGATAATTATATTTATAATATGATTATCAAACTAAAATGTAAGCCAGTTACTATCTTCTTTAAATTTATATCTTTCTTATGTAGTACCTGGTTTATTCTAATATCAACTATCCTAATCATGATCTTTAGTAAAAGTAAAAAGAATGCTTTTCTAATTGCTTTAAATATTTTACTATGCTATATCCTTAATCAAACATTAAAGTTTATCTTTGTTCGTGATCGTCCACTAGATATTAATTTAATAATTGAAAACGGCTATAGTTTCCCATCAGGACACTCTATGATTAGTTTAGCTTATTATGGCTTTTTTCTTTATATCATTGATCATAAAAAAATGAAAATGAAATACAAACTATTATATTCTTCTTTAATCGCTCTATTAGTTTTATTAATCGGTATTAGTAGAATCTATTTAGGTGTTCATTTCGCTAGCGATGTCTTAGCTGGTTATGCTATATCTATGGCTTATTTAATCATCTATATTAAATTATTTTATAAAAAGATGAAAATATAAAAGATTTTAGAATTAACTAAAATCTTTTTTCTTATGAACCAGTACTTAAATACTTTTTTGAGCCTTTATTAAAGATCCAAATACTAGGTATTAAGTAAATTATAACTACTAAAGGAAGTAAAGCATATAAAGCATTATTACTTTTACCAATTAAGTATAATAAAGGATAATAATTAACTAAAGCATAAGGAATAATAAAGGTAAATACTCTTCTAAATGCCTTATTATATATCCCAATTGGATACTGAGCACAATGCTTACCACCATCTGTAAAAACATTTCTTACTTCTAAACCTTGAACTGTTAAAAAACAATATGAAGCAGCTATTAAAAAGATACAAAAGAATATAATAATACTACTTATAATCATTAATATAATAGATAATATTCTTAATATATTCCATTCAATATCTAATCTAATCAGTGCATAAATAAGAATAATTAAACTTTGAACGATTCTAGCTGTTTTAACATAATCTATTTGAAATCCCATTGTTTGCATTAAAATATTTTGTGGTCTAAGTAAAATACGATCAAAATCTCCATTAACAACCAAACGATCAAATTGATCTATTCCTCTGGCAAATGTTTCATTCATTGAATAACCAAAATGAATTATACTAAAAGTAAGTAATATTTCGTATATATTAAATCCTTGTAAATTCTTAAACTTATCAAATAAAGTTAAAATAACAAAGTAATAGGTAAAGAAGACAAATATTTGTGCTATTAACGATAAAATAAACGAAGCTTTATATTCCAAAATAGATTTTAAATGTAATTTTAGGTAATCTTTATATACTTTCATTATCCACCTTGAACTACCACTCTTTGTAATATTTTATCCGTTAACTTCATTCCTATAAAGATTATTACTACTACCCAAAATATTTGTACTATAATTCCTTGCCACATCTCTATACCTACTATATTTCCACAATATATACGAAAAGCAAAATCACTTATATAAGCAAATGGTAAAAGCGAAACAACCCCTTTTAAAATCGTTGGAAATAAAGGAATAGGTACTATTTGACCACTTAATATTTCAGCTATACTTGAATACATCCCCATAACTCCTTTACCATCAGTTGTATAAAAAGTTAGAATGTATATTAAAGTTACTAAGGCTGTTACTAATAATGAAGATAATGCTAAAACTATTAAAAATATTATAAATGAACTAATACTACATGGTAAAGTTAAGTTATATGGTTCTGGTAATACTAAAGCTATTAGAATAAGTGGAATACACCTTAATGTTACTGATGATAACTTCGAAGATAATATTCTCGTAAACCACATTAAATATAGATTTTGTGGACGACATAACTCATAAGCTACATCTCCATTTCTTATCATATTTAATATTTCATTATCTCTATGCCAAATATATATTAAGGCAAAGAAAGCTTGATTTAACCACATATAAGTAATTAACTGCCTTAAACTAATATCAACATTACTTGCATCTCCTGAACCATAAAAAGCTATATAAACCATAATAAATACTAAACCAAAGAATAACTGTGTACAAAGTCCAGCTATTGCTGCTGCTCTATATTGTAAACCAACACTAAATTTTAATTTAAAAAATGATATATATTGTTTCATTCAATTGACTGATAAAGATTAATAATGATATTATCTAACGATTCATCATCAATCTCTAAATCTTTAATATCAATTTTTAGTGATAAATAGTTTAGAAAATCAGAAATAGCTAAAGTATCAGAATCAATCATAAATTTGTAGCCCTCTCCTGTTTTTTCTTGCTTAATAATTCCTTTCTTTCTTAATTTACTTAATTTTGTTTTTGTTGTAACCGATACATATTTATGATGATCATATTTTTTCTTTAAGTTATTTAACGTACCATCATAAACAACACACCCATTACCAATCATTATTATTCTTTTGGCTAAGGCTTCAATGTCACTCATATCGTGAGTGGTTAGAATAACTGTCACTTTTTGTTCTTTATTTATTTTTTTGATAAAATCTCTCACTATTTGTTTAGATATTGCATCTAATCCAATTGTCGGTTCATCTAAAAATAATATTTTCGGCTCATGTAAAAGTGAAGCAGCTATTTCACAGCGCATTCGTTGACCAAGACTTAATTGTCTTACAGGAATACGAATGATATCTTCAATGTTTAATAATTTTATTAAGTATTCTTTATTTTTTCTAAATTTTTGTTCATCAATCTTATAGATATCTTTTAATAAATCAAAAGTATCTTCTGCTGGAATATCCCACCATAATTGTGAACGTTGCCCAAATACAACACCAATTGATGAAACATACTTCTTACGATCTTTCCATGGATTAAGTCCATTTACTGTAACTTCTCCACTATCTGGTATTAGAATACCTGATAAAATTTTGATAGTAGTTGATTTACCAGCTCCATTTTGGCCAATATAACCAACTATACTACCTTCTTCAATATCAAAAGAGATATCTTTTATCGCTTCAATATATTTGTAATCTCTTTTAATAAAGTTTTTTAAAGTAGCTTTTATTCCTGTTTGTTTTTTTGCTACTTTAAAAGTTTTTTTAATGTGTTTAACATTGATGAAAGACATTTTTACACTCCTTTCTAACCTTTTTACAACGCAAAAAAACTAGATTATAAAATCTAGCTACATCTACAACGCAAAAATGCAGATATTTCTATCTAGCCCATGTTGTAAAAATATATAAATGTAGTTTTCTTGCAAAAAAGTCACTTTCATTATATAAAACTCTTAAGAATTATGCAAGAAAAAAATATCTTATTTAAGATATTTTTCTAAACTATCAACACGATAAGTTGGTTCACCCATTTCACTAGTTGATACAAAACCAGGTCTAGCATTAATAACATCAGGTATTCTATTGACAATATCTGCACAAGTAAGTTCTACCGTATTAGGTTGTCTTACTGTAATTGTTGTTTCTGGTTCGCCAACAATTGTCCATTCATTAGTATCTACTTCATCAGGTGCATATACTTTACCAATACATTCAGCTTCAATTGTAATACCTTCTTTAGTTTCAGCTGTTACTAAAGCACTCATTCCTGTTGCATTACCCGCTTTAATTGTCATATTTAAAGTATTAGAATTTAAATCTTCCACATGCGTTTGTGGTATACATTCTTGTTTCATACTAGTAATATTTAAATGTAATTTATCAGCCAACCACCCTACTGTATTCCACATATAAGATGGTGCATAATTACCCGATTTTATAATATTATTTCGTTCTTCTTCACTTATTTTATCACTAGCCGCTACTAACTTATCAAAATCATCTAAAGTTAAGCCAGCTCCATGAGCTTTAGCTAAAGCTATTCCATAGTCTTCAACATTATAAGACGAAGAACCTTTTATTTTCGTAATTTTATGTGTTGTTCCTGCTAAAGTACTAATTAAGTTGCCCCAAAATATATCTTGGTATCCACATCCTGTGATTGTAACTTTATTAGCTTTAGCTAAAACATCTAATTCATGATAAATAGTTGGATTAGAATTACTAGCAAAGAATGCTTCTTCACAAGTCGTAATAACATTAACCCCTAAGCTAACACAAGTCCTTACTAAATCTTTAATATCATTTAATAAACTCATTGTCGTAATTATAGCAATATGTGGTTTACTAGATTTAATATAATTGGCTAAATCATTAACTCCAGCAATTGTAACATTACATTTTTCTCCACCCATTACCTCACTAATATCTTTACCAATAAGTTTAGGATTAATATCTACAGCTCCGACAATTTTTGCCCCATGTTCAAATACATAACGCATTGTAAAAACACTCATCTTGCCACAACCAATTTGCAAAACTCTAATCTTTTCCATTTTATCTCCCATTTCTATTCTCTAACCTATTTCCGTTAAATCAACATTTTCTTCTCTAATTAAATCAGCAAAATCTACTTTAAACTTTTCAATTGCTTTCTTCTTTGCATCGTCATAAACATTTCTCGCATTACATATTGCTTTATAAATATGTTTAATACGACAAACATTCTCATTATCAAATAAAGCATAAGTAAAAGCATTAGAAACTATTGTTAAACAAATATCAGGATATCTACTAGATATTTCATATATTCTTTTATATTCATCTGTCATATCTACAATAAAACGCATTATTCTTTCAATAACAAATGATGTATATTCAAAATGTACTCCCGTTTTAGCTTCTATTTTAGGATATGTTCCCATTAATATCTTAACTGTTGTTTCTTGATCAGCTTCAGCAACATCTATCTTTTGAAAACGTCTTAAAAACGCTCTATCTTTTAATATATATTGTTCATATTCTTCATCAGTTGTTGCACCAATCATTTTTATTTCCCCACGGTCTAATCCTGCTTTAAACATATTCGCAAAATCGATACCATTTTCTGCTCCATCTTTATTTACTAAGACATGGGTTTCATCTAAAAATACTATTGTCTTACTTTTCTTCGCTAACTCTTTAACTAACAAATCAACTCTATTTTCTATTTGACCATTAGATTCAGTCTGACCAAGTAATGAAGTTACATTTAATTTATATATTTTATACCCCTCTAATGCTTGTGGTACCATATGTTTTTGAATACGATAAGCTACCCCTTCAACAATAGATGTTTTACCTACACCAGCTTTACCTACTAATAAAGCACTCTTTTCTGGTGTTAACAAAGTCATAATAACTTGTTTAATTTCATTATCTCTTCCTATTGAAGGATCAGTTAAATACTCTACCGCCGTTAAATCTCTTCCATAGCGTTCTAGAATACTTACTTCAAAATTATTAACTGGAACATCTAATACTTCTGGCTCTTTAGTATCACTAATTACTGCATTAATACTAGGTTGATTATTAGTTGGAACTTCTACAGTATTTTTTCTTCCCCCAACTTGATAACTAACACGTCCATTATTACTTTCGTTCATATATAATCACCTTTACCATTATACCATGAATAACTATTCTTAGTAAATAAACGACCTTATTTTAAATTATTATATTTTATAGTATAATAATATAAGGTGAATAATATGAGATTAAGAAGAAATATAAAATTCGATCTAATTATTTATAGCTGTCTTCTAGGAGCATCAACTATTCTTGTTTTTGGTGCCAAATCATATTGTGCCTCATTAAGTGAATACAATGGTCTTACTAAAGAAATTAAAAATGCTTTTAAAGAAATAAAAGGCGAAGAAGAACAACCAGCACTAGTAGCTGAAAAGCCATCTATCTTAAATGATTTAAATGAAAAAGAAATTATTAACAACTACTTATATTCTATTAATGATGAAATAATTACTGACCAAACAATATCTAAAGATATGATTAAAACATGGAATAATTACGAAATAATTAATACTAACTATTTAAAGAAAATAACTGATACTTACTATTCTTATTCTTTTGATCTTAAAATAAATAATTTAAATGCTACTCTACCTACTCCTAAAAATGAAAAACTAAGTACTAACGAATATCTAGTTATAACTTTAATTGCTAATATTTCTATTAAAAATGGTGAGAACAAAGTTAAAAGTATTGATATCCAAACGTAAAAATTAAAAATGTTCTTTAAAAAACCTTTAATTTTTTATTGACATTATTTTCAAGAATGTTATAATTAAAGAGCAATGCCTGATTAGCTCAGTCGGTAGAGCGCACGGCTGTTAACCGTTAGGTCGTAGGTTCGAGTCCTACATCAGGCGCCATTTTAAAATTAACAAACTCATAAGAGTTTGTTTTTTTCTGGCTAAATGATATAATTAAATTGGTGATAATCTATGAGAGAATATATACATGAATATATGTTAAGTATTGATAACTATATAGCTGAAAAAAAGCATAATAATTTAAAAGAAGTAATTGATAATCATTTAATTAAAATAGGTTTCTTCCAACACGAAAGACAAATTCATTTATATGTAACTTTATTTTATGCTGTAGTTACTTTATTATTCTTAGGAATGATGGCTCTTAGTTTAATTTTCTTACCTATAGCTATGATTTTAACTGTTTTCCTTGTCTTATATATCTATCACTATTTTTATCTTGAAAATCACGTTCAATACTTATATAAACAATATGACAAATTAAAAGAATTAGATAAATAATAATATCTAATTCTTTTTTTCTGTATCTTTCTTACTATCTTTATTATCTTTATTATCTTTACTATCTTTATCTTCGCTTTTCTCTTCTTTATCTTTTTTCGTTTCATCCACTACATCTGTTGCTAAAATATCTTGATGAATCTTTCTCGTTGGCTTCAAAATAACATCACTATGTTCAATAACCGTTATTTCAGGTCCCTTCTGTTCATCCTCTGCTAACTTAAGTACTTCCGCCTTCTCTTCTACTTCTGTACTTCTATTTAAAACAGATAAAGAATGAATTTCTGGTTCTTTCTCTTCAAATACTTCATAATCATCTTCATATTTTTCATAAGTTGGAGCATCAAAAATCAAATATTGTGAAACTAACTTTAAATATTTCGTTAAATATTGAATAGGTACTTCTTGAGCTTTCTCATTATATCTAAAAGCTTGTGTATTATACTCTTTTCGGGCAATTGCAACCCCATTTTCAAGCGAATTCATATCTTCCTCAGTAAATGTACCTAAATCATCTAAAACCGTTAAATAAGGGTATTTTTCACGATCTATTTTCTTACTTACCTTAAACTTATTAATTGAATTACTTGTCGCTACCTTATCATTTATTGTTCCCTTTTCAAAATTTGCTATTTGATATAACAAACGATTAATCTCTGCTGCTACTATTTCATCTTCTCCATGCTCTTTCATTATCTTATCAGCCACATCTTTAGCTTCATTTATTTTCTTCTTTAAATAAGCATCTAAAGTCTTATTAAAAATATCATCAATAATTGCCATTCTCTGTTTCAAATCATTATATTGACGAATAGTATAAATAATAATTCCAACTAATATTATAAGAAATATATTACCAAATAAAAAATTAGCTAATCCTGACATTCTTATCACCTATTCTTAGATAATTATATCATAAACTAACTATTAAATAATATTAATCTATTAATTTTTTAAATTCTTTTGGATCCTTAGCCATAAAACAATAATCTTTATATTCTACTAAATTAGCATGTAATGCTAATCTTCCTAATATATTATCTTTACTACCATACTTCTTATCCCCTACAATTGGATGTCCTATATTAGCAAGTTGTACTCTTATTTGATTACGTCTTCCTGTTCTTATCTTTATTTTAAGTAAAGAATATTTACTATTCTCTTTTATTACTTCATACTCTGTAATTGCTAATTTACCTTTATTTTTATCTTTCGTTATATAAACTCTTAACGTTTTATCTTCGCCTAAATAATCTTTTAAAATATCTTTTTTCTTTTCTAATTTACCCTCTACTATTGCTATATACTCTCTCTTTACTTTCTCCCAATTATTTTGTAATTCTAACTTTTTATCTTGATTCTTAGCCAATATTACTATTCCTGAAGTGTCTTTATCTAATCTATGTACTATAAATATTTTATTTTTCGGATATTGCTTTTTAACATAACTACTAGCTTCATTATATAATGTATTACTTTCTCTTTTTTCAGTCGCAATTGTTAATTTATGCGCTTCTTTATTAACTACTAATAATTCTTTATCTTCATAGATTATATCTAACTTTTTCATAAGTCACCTTCAATCGTTCTCATTATAACATAAGATTATTTTATTCCAAAATAAAAGTGGACAATGTCCACTCTTATTACTTATCAAATGTGTGTTTTACTCTATCGCGTTCTTCGGCTCTTTTACCATCGTTGAATCTTTCAACAGTACCTACTAAATAGCCAGTGATTCTTCTGATTCTTTCGAATCCTACTCCTTCACCTACCATTTTTTTGCTTTCAACTTTAGTTTCAGCAACCTTTTCTACTTTTTCTGTTTTCATACCTTTTACCTCTTTCCTTCTATTTATTTATTATTTAAATTCTTTAATAATTCTGCTGGAATTGGATCTCCCTCACGACGTCCACAACCTGGACATACGTCCTTAATAACTCCAACATATCCACAAACTGGATCTCTATCTACTGGATGGTTAATTGCTCCATAACCCATTCCAGCTTCTTTCATCATTCTTATAACAGATTCAAATGCTTCAACATTCTCTGTTACATCTCCATCTAACTCAATATAACTAATATGACCAGCATTAGTTAATGCATGATATGGAGCTTCAATTTTAATTTTTTTAGATATTGTTATATTATAATAAACTGGTACATGGAATGAATTAGTATAATACTCACGATCAGTTACACCTTTAATCTTTCCATATATTGCTCTATCTATTTTAGTAAATCTTCCACTTAATCCTTCAGCAGGCGTAGCTAAACAAGTAAAGTTAAGTTTATATTGTTGACTATATTCATCAAGTTTCTTTCTCATATGGCCAATAATTTCAAGACCTAACTTTTGGGCTTTTTCTGATTCACCATGATGTTCTCCTATTAAAGCTACTAAGCATTCAGCTAAACCGATAAATCCAACTGATAAAGTACCATGTTTTAATACTTTCTTTAACTTATCATTAGGTTTAAGTTTTTCTGAATCCATCCAGTTGCCTTGACCCATTAAGAATGGGAAATTATATACTCTCTTATTACATTGAATTTCAAATCTTTCAAGTAATTGGTCTTTACATAATTCAATCTTTTCATCTAACTCTTCATAGAAACCTTTCATATCAGCTTTATCTTTAGCATTAGGACCAACAATACCATGTTTAATACCTAATCTAACTAAGTTAATTGTTGTAAAAGATAAGTTTCCACGACCTGGTGTAATTTGTTTATCAGGATCAACAACATTACCCATAACTCTTGTACGACAACCCATTGTTGCAACTTCTGTTTCAGGTCTACCTGGAACATAATATTGTAAATTATATGGTGCATCTATAAATTCAAAGTTAGGGAATAATCTTTTAGCAGATACCTTACAAGATAATTTAAATAAATCATAGTTTGGTTCACCAGGATTATAATTTATTCCATCTTTAACTTTAAATATTGATATAGGGAATATTGGTGTTTCACTATGTCCTAAACCAGCATCAACAGCCATTAAGTAATTTTTCATTACCATACGACCTTCTGGTGAAGTATCAGTACCAAAGTTAACTGAACTAAATGGAACTTGTGCTCCAGCTCTTGAATGCATTGTATTTAAGTTATGAATAAATGCTTCCATTGCTTGGTATGTTATACGATCAGTCTTTTTAACTGCTTTATCTAATGCCATTGTAAATAATCTTTTCAATGACTCATTTTCTTTATAAAATTTTTCAAAAGTTTCAACAGGTGTTTCAATAGTTGTTAATTTATTAATAACATCTTCAACTGTTTTCATATTAACAAAACTAGCAAAATCTGAATAATCTAAGAAATCTTGAATTGTCATTTTAAGTTGTTTTCTAAATGTTTTAACAACACCTGGTGCTAAATAATAATCAAATAATGGAATACTTTGACCACCATGTTGATCATTTTGATTAGATTGAATAGCTATAGCAGCTAATGCTGAATAACTCATAATATCATTTGGTTCTCTTAAATAACCATGACCAGTTGAGAAACCACCTTTAAATAGTTTATCTAAATCTATTTGTAAACAAGTTGTTGTACCCATTGCTTCAAAATCCATATCATGAATATGGATATCACCTTCATCATGAGCATCAGCAAATTTTTTCTTCATTAAATATGTTTTAGAAAATTCCTTAGATACATTAGAACCAAATTGTAACATTGTACCCATTGCTGAGTTACCATCAATATTACCATTTTCTCTTTTTGTATCATCTTCTGAAGCACTCTTTAAAGCAAGTCCTTCTAACGTTTTTAAAAATTTATGAGATCTTTTATCTTCTGTAAAAGCTTCTCTTGATTGTGCTCTTCTTTCTCTATAACTAGAAAAGCTTTCATATACATCTGTATATTTTTTACTCTTTAATGATGATTCAATCAAATCTTGAATTTCTTCAATTTTAATTTTATCTTTATCAGCATAATCTTTTTCAATTCGATCTAAAACATCATGAAATACTTTTTGCATATCTTTTTCAGAGTATTTTGCTACTCCAGTTTCATCAATTGATTTTTCGATTACATCATCAAAACCCTTTTTGATTGCTATAGCAATTTTTGTTGGATTAAATTCTACTTTTTTACCATTTCTTTTTACTACTTGTAGAGTAGCAAAAAGATCTTCTTCTTTCTTTGCCATATTTAAAAACTCTCCTTCTACCTTTTCCTAATTTCATTATATAAAACATATATAAAAAAGAAAAGTTTTATTTTTGCAAAAAATTTCAAAAATTGCCTTTTTGCATTTTTTAATTTTTTTAATTTTTTCCGTTTTTTAGGGATTTTTGTTTTTTTATTTTTGATATTATCAAGAATATTGTTATAAGAAAAAGTCCCTAAAATAGGGACTTCAAAGCATTTTTTGATTTTTTTGTGTTCGATTTACAATATTTTACTTTTTTTTCAAAAAATCGATTTTCATAAAATTTACATTTTTTAATTTTTGCGTTTTTTTAAAATTTTTTCCAACTAAAAAAAGCTCAATAGTCAAGCTTTTTTTATGACCATTAATATATAATATAATTATAGAAAATATATTCTTTTATAACTATTCAGAGAACCCAGTAATAGATAATGATAAATTAGCTACCAAAGCTCCAGAATGATCTACCGTTCCAAACTCACTATTAGTAAATGTAACAATAAAAGGAATATCCCCAATCGCATTTTTCAATGCTACAAAATCTTCATCTATTCTTTCATCTAAATATTTTTTACGACCACTACTATGCAATAAAACTATTGCTGTTGCTTTAAATTCATTTTTAAGTTGATTAATTCCTTTAACAAGTCCTTCAATCATTCCATCCTCAGTTATCTTAAGTTGCATGACTGCTGTATCAACACTAGCATTTGAACCAATTTCTAACGAATAATCATGATTACCTTTAAGTAATTGATGACTTAATACAGTCTCACCTTTTGTTGTACTTACTCCTAATGGTACAGAAATAGCTGCATAAGCTAGCTTATCATCCATTATATCTTCAGCTTCGATATCATTCCATTCAGCATATTTCTTTAATGCTAAAGAATTATCTATTTCTACAATTTTTCTTGGTCCATCCATTTTAGTAATAATACCCATATTTTTTGTTTTTTCATAATTATTTACAAAGACATTCTTAACTTTTTTTGTTGTATAGAAAATAGCAATGGCACATCCATCATTAGTCGACTTATTTTCACAAATAACACTCCAATTAAGACTACTATTTTCAGCGGCAGCTGATCCACCAAACATTGGTATTTCTCCTAATACATCTTGAATACCCTTAATATATTCTTCTTCACTACCAGGTGTTGTAAATAAAGCAAATGCTAAAGGTGGATATTTTTTCTCTGCATTTGCCATTGCTTCTTTCGCTACTCTTCTACCTGCTACTCTTGCATCAGTTCCACGTTCTGTTAAAGCGACCCCAACAGTAAGTTCATTATCTTCTAAAGATAACATTCCTGCAAAACCATCTTCATTCCAAATAATTCCATCTGGTGTCATAATTGCTTCATTTGAAGTACAACCAATAACTTTTATATCAGGATTAAAAGATTTAACCCCTCTAAGTAACTCAGCTTGGGTATATTTAGTTGAACCAAATAAAAATCCTATCTTTGGTAATCTAAGTCCTTTAGTTGCATTTTTAGCTAATTCTATTCCTGCATCATAACTGCTAGATTGAATAGTTGAACCAACAACTGCTTTCACATTAACATCCCCTTTATTCTTTTATTCAAGAATATCTTATTATACATTATAATTTTATAATTTTTTTGTCATTAATTCAATAGCTACTATAAAATTAATCACAAAAAAATAGGAACATTAATCGTTCCTACATTTGCATTTGTCCGTTTTAAATGAACCTCCGTATAGTGTAATGTAACATTCTATTTTGATAGTATCATAAATATCTGTTTTTATTCAGATATTTCAAGTAAATTTTACATTCACGTTTAAACTATACTTTCGTATAAGGATTCTCCAATTCATCGCTAAATTATATTTATATGAGCTCACACGATATAGTATATTGTATAAGTTGTTTGGGAGCTACCCTCCCAACCTATACTCAACGGTTGGATTACTTGATTCCCTTGCAAGACAAGTTTAAGATCCATCATTTTCAAACGCTTTCATCATGTTCAAATAATTTCCATATTACCTTATAATCCCAAAAGCTTTACTTTTGATAAAGCTAAATTCATATAAGATAACTGTTAATTACTAAACAAAAATCAAAATGCATAACATACTTGCGATTTTATTATCAAAATAAAACCTAAGCTAGTACGAAAGCTATTCATCATTTTCATTATATAACTACTATCCATATTGGAAAAATAGAAAATGCTAACTATTAGTAGAATATAACGGTATTCAGTACTCTTTTCAGATAATGATTAAATGGGGATGAACAAAATTACCATTTAACGATTAATAGAAGATAATAGAATAATTATAAATTATTCTCTTCAGTCATATATAAATATGCTGGAAAATCAACTTCTTGGCTTAGTAATCTATTACTAATATACAAATGCATTAATCGCACATGTTAAAGTTGAGGGGTTCATAAGAACCATAATAGTCATAAGACTATTCTTTAATATCGTTAAAAAATATATTTTTTCACAAAATGAAATATAAATTTCTTTATATTTTCGCTATTTTTCAAGCTTATGCCCTAAAATATACTAAGATATTAGAAATGTTATCTTCTATATACCTCCTTACTATAATCATTATAGTATTTTTTAATACTTAAGTCAACCAATAATTTCACTTAATAATTGATATTTAAGAAGACCTATGATATCATAGCAACTTAAATGGAGGGGGATTTTATGAGATATAATTGGACGACCGATGACTTCTTAAAACAAATCAATTTATTACGCAAAATAATTGAAAAAGAAACTAACCCTCAAAGAAAATTATATCTAGAAAAAGTCCTAGATTCATCCGAACACCTTGTCTTTGAAAATCTATCTTCAATCAAAAGACCAAGTGAAAGTTTTAAACAAAGATTATATAACATCAATAGTGAACGTATCTTATATGGTCGCTATTATTCTCTAATTCAAGATTTTTACTTTTCTTTAGAATCATTAGAAGATAAAATAGATGAAGTTGAAAGCTTATTAAAAAGTTATTTTGGTGAAGAATTCGATATATCTGCTATTACCGGCTCCTATTTAACTAATGATAAAGCTTTAAGTCTAACTCAATTATTTTACCAAGACTTTGATTCAGACTTACTACCTTTTTTTACTGAGGCATATAACGATCGTTTTACTACCCTAAGATTTAATGGCCATATTGGTAACGATTTAAAATCATCTGATGGAACAACAACCTTTATCGATGGAGTCAGAAAAAACTTTATCAATATCTGTCGTACTAGAAGTGCTTCTAAAGTTCACACTTTAATTCATGAATATGGTCATGCTACTAAAAATCTATATAATCCAGAACGTGCCTATTCAAATGACGAGTGCTTATTTGAAGAAGTAGATGGTATATTCCCTGAAATGGTTGCTTTAGAAGAAAACATAGGTAGTTTAAACCCACTCTTTATTGCTTTCCAAAAGTATTCTACTCTTATAACTTATTACAATCATGCTGATGCACTAGTCCTACACACAATTATTCTAAATGCATGGCAAGAAAATAATTATCGTACTAACAATTCTTTTTACCAGTTATTAGAAAAAGAATATGATATTGATAGCGAAGTACTTGCTCTTTCTTTAGATACTACTCTCTTTTCTGAAGGTACTTATATCTTAAGTTATATCATTGCTTTAGAATTACTACATATCTATAAACAAGATAAAAAACAAGCTTTAACTTTATATAAAGAATTTTTAAGTATCCCAGCTGATCAAGATTTATTACCATTCTTCCACAAGCTTATCACTGCAAACAATCATATTTTAACCGAAGCAACAACTATTGTTTCTGATATGAAATTAGAATTAGAAAGATGGGGTGGTAAACATGTATGAATGGAATATCAAACGAATTAATCGCCGCCTAATTGAATGTGAAAGAAGAATTAACCACGAAACAGATGCTGAAACACTTATTACCTTAAATCGTATAAAATCATCACTAGAATACTTAATAGATTATTATGATGATACTAACACACCACAACTTATACCATATCATCATCGTCCTAACCCTAAAGTCATTGCTTCTTCTGATCAATACATTTTCAAAAAATTCAAACCATATTATCCATATTTTGATCAAATGTTAACATCTTTAGATTCTCTAGTCATCAATCCAATTCAAGACTTACCACAAATTAATACCGACACTAATCACCTTCTAACTGTTACAAGTGACTTTTATAGTACCTTTAAAGGTGAAATAAGTGAAACATTTACCAAAATTCAAACTAGTCTTCCAACCCATCTTCAATTTAGAAGATTAACCGGAACTAACGTTTCGTATGCTCAAACATTAAACATCTATGGTAGTAGATATTCATACTATGACATTGGTATCATAAATAATGCCCAAGACTATATAACTTTATTTCATGAAATAGGTCATGGTATCGCCAACTACTTAAATCCTGAACTATTATACGATTATGATAAATATTGTTTTATTGAGACAGATACCCTTTTTTGGGAATTAGTCGGTTACGATTATTTAACTGATCATTTATCATTAGCTAAATGTATTTAAAAGATTATTCATACGATGCTGATATCATCTGTGCTAAACATGATCTACAAACTCATTTTAAAATTCCAGAATTCAAAAACAAAAAAGCCTTAATTAACTATATAAAAAATAATAATAAAGGTAATAACCAATATATCAAAGATGTATTATATGAAGAAGTAAAAGAAACTTATCATTATGGTATCTCTTATTTAACAGCCATTGAATTATATTTGATTTATCGTTGTGATCCAGAAATGGCTCTTGAACTATTAACTAAGATCATCAAAGCTAAAGATTTAAATAGTGAAGGATATTTAAAATATGTTCAAAGTCTAGGTATTACCCCAGGCAAACACATAAAAGAATACGTTGATATTCTAATAAATAGAGGAAAGGAATTAGGTTATGGCAAAAGACTATACTATCAGTCTTAGTTATCTAGAACAACTAGCAGATATGTTTTCATCATATAGTAACGATTTAATGATTCGTGCTGATTATGAAAAAATAACCGATTATATTAATCGTCTAAAACATAATTACGTTTCTCCAGATCCTGTTACTTCGCTTTTAGAAAGATTAAAAATTGATTACGAAAAACTTACTTTTTACAAACCTTTTTATCCCCTTGCCGTTGCTTTAACTAGTACAAACTTTACTCCAAATGATTTTTATTCAACCAAAGATTATCATAATATCTATATTAATAACGATCAAACCCTTGACATAATGAAAGATTTCTTTCAAGAACAAGGTGAATTCTTCTATAATCAATTTATTGAATTCTTATCTGAAGTCGATGATCATTTAGAATATGTTAATCCTAATAACGCAATGGATGGTGAAATGCTCTTTTTAAGGAGTATCGCCGAAGCTTTCGTGTCTATAGCTAACTATCCAAACATCTGCAAATTAACTATTTCATCTCACGAGTTTACTCATGTTATCGACGCATTTAACAATCCTGATTTTCATGAACAATTATTAATCAGAGAAATAAGTTCTATGTTTATGGAAATAGTCGCTTCAGATTACTTATCGCAAAAACTTAATCTCGGTAACGACAACATTAAAAGAAGAGCTTATCTTCATGGCTTAATTAAAGAACAAGCCCATGCTATTATCAGAAAAACCCAATTACTAGAAATATATGGTGAACATCAAGATGAATCTAAAAAAAGATTATTTGCAACTTTAAGAAATAATGGCTTTAGTAAAAAAGCAGTTGAAGAATATGAAAAATATTGTATTATTGAAGATTACTACTATATCATTGCTCACTTAACTGCTATTGAATTATATTTTATATATATTAAAGATAAAGAAAAAGCTTTAACAATTCTTGAAGATATTATCATGAATGGTACTGATCATAATATTTTATCAATTTTAGCCAACCATCAAATTATCTTAACCAACCACCTTGATGAATACGAAGATAATCTTATTAAAGGTTTAAAAAAGTAGATATTACTCAATATCTACTTTTTCATTTAATAAATAATTTTTATAATCTTCAATAATTTTAAACATTTCTTCACTACTCTTACTTTGACATATTAAATTCTTTATCTCTTTACTCTTTGGCATTCCCTTTAAATACCAAATAATATGACTTCTTATTTCTAACAAAGCTGCTTTCTCACATTTATCTTGAATTAACAACTCATAATGTCTTTTCATCATTTCCACTTTATCTAAAAAGCTAACTTTAGTTGTTACTTTACCATTTTCTAAATATTCAACACATTCTTTAATTAACCACGGATTACCTAATACTCCACGACCAATCATTACTGCATCACAATTAGTTTCATCAAGCATCTTCTTGGCAAGTTCTGGACTCGTAACATCACCATTACCAATAACAGGAATATTAACTGCTTCTTTAACTTGTTTAATAATATTCCAATCTGCTTTTCCGCTATATCCTTGACTTCTCGTTCTTGCGTGTACAGTTATCGCCTTAGCACCAGCTTCTTCACATTTCTTAGCCACTTCTACAGCATTAATATGTTGTTCATCCCATCCACTACGTATTTTAACAGTTACTGGTACTGAAACACTATTAACGACTGCTTTAACTATTTCATATATCTTATCTGGATTTTTAAGTAAAGCACTCCCCGCTTGAGCTCTAATCGCTACTTTAGGTACAGGACATCCCATATTAATATCTATAATATCTGGATGCATGACTTCCTCAATCTTCTTCGCCGCAATCACAAAAGATTCAATATCACTGCCAAATATCTGCTGCGCAATTGGTCTTTCCTCATCACTCATCTTTAATAAATCAAAAGTTTTCAAATTAGCATACATAATTGCTTTATCACTAACCATTTCGGCATATATTAAACCAGCACCCATCTCTTTAATAATCTTCCGATAAGATGTATTAGATATTCCAGCCATCGGTGCTAAAACAATTTGATTTTTAATTTCAACATTCCCTATCTTCCACATAATAAAGCCCCTTAACTGCCAAATATTATACCATGTATACTTTTGTAAAAAAAGCATATAATGTAAATATAATTAGCACTCACTATTGACAAGTGCTAATTAATGTACTATAATCGAGTTATAGAAAGAAGGAAAAGAATTAATGAGTTTAATTCCAAGAAATTTTTATTTAGATGACATTTTTGATGATTTAGGAAGAACACCTCGAATGAATGAGATGAAATGTGATGTATATGAAAAGGATGGAAATTATAACATTGAATTAGATATACCTGGTTATAACAAAGAAGATATAACTCTTGAATGTGAAGATGGTATCTTATCAATTACTGCTGAAAAGAAAGATGAAGTAAATGATGAAGATCCAGATAAAAAATATATTAGACGTGAAAGAGTTTATGGTAAAGTTACAAGAACCTTCTCTTTTGCTGATATTGATGAAGAAGCAATTAAAGCTGAATTCAATAATGGTATTCTAAAAATTACTATTCCTAAAACTAAAAAAATCGAATCAAAAAAAGTTATCGAAATAAATTAAAAAAGAGCAATGCTCTTTTTTTATGTTTTACTTTTTAGCTTTTTTAATTGCTTTAGGCGCTTCTGCAGTAGCAACTTCTTCTGGTTCACTAAGAACAAATCTATAGAATAAAGCAGCTAAGATACCACCAACTAGTGGAGCTAATATAAATACCCATAATTGAGATAATGCTTCTCCACCTGATAGTAATGCAGGACCAATACTTCTAGCTGGGTTAACACTTGTTCCAGTAAATACAATACCAAAGATATGTACTAAAGCTAATGTTAAGCCAATAATTACACCTGAAAAACAATTTTCTTTCTTTGTCGTAGCTAATACAACTAAAACAAAGATAAAAGTTAAAATTGCTTCAACTAAGAATGCTATACCAGCTGTAACTTTCATTGTTGGAACAAAAGACTGTAATGCACTTAATGTATCATATCCATTAGCTCCTAAACTTTCAGAACTACCAAATATTAACATTAATACTGCCGCTCCAGCTATACCTCCAAGAATTTGTAGTACAACATATTCAACACATTCAAGAACACTCATACGTTTATCAATTAAACAAGCAATTGATACCGCTGGGTTAACATGAGCTCCAGACACTTTACCAATTGTATAAACTAAAGCAGTTAATACAAGGCCAAATGCTAAAGATATAACTAATAATGTGAATGGTAATGCAATACCATAGATTCCATTAACATAAGAGTTAACAGCTACAGCAGTTCCACAACCAAAAATAACTAATAGCATTGTTCCTACAAATTCACAAATCCATTTTTTTATCATAACAAATCCTCCTTGTCATTATTATACCACTTCTTGTCATTTTATGCGGAAATTATGATATAATTTCATTATATATAATAGTTATAGTAAGGAGAAAATATGAAAAATTTTATCAAAAGATCTATTCTGTTTATCATTATTATCATCTTAGTAATTGCTTTTGTCGTTATCGGTTATTTTGCTTCTACTGATATTCAAGCATCAGTTGCTAAAAAATATTTAATTGAAAGATACGGTTTTGACGAAAAAGAAATAATGGCTACTAAGAGTACCGAATATGTTTATGAAGATATTAATAACTGTGAAACATTATGGTTTAAAAAATGTACCGACGATAAAACTCTTCATTATAAACACACCTTTAAGTTAAAAGATGGTACAGAAATTCACGTTACTGAAGATATCAATCGTAACTTTATTGATGATTATAATGGTAAAGTAGTAAAATACAACCGCAAAGATGAAATTCAACAAGAAGAAACTAAAACGGAAGAAGAACAACCAAAAAAAGAGAATTAATTCTCTTTTTTAATTTTCTGGAATCAAATTAGTGACAACATAATCAACTAATTTTTCACGATTATTCTTTAACTTACCATTTATTATATCCTGATATAAACTATTTAATACTTTACCAACTTCATTTTGCTTAATACCAAGTTCTAATAAATCTTTACCAGTTAATTTTAATTCATTCTTCTTAATAAAGGCTGTTTTACGATAAAACTTCTTTAATCTTTCATACTCTTTATCTATATTAGCCATTTCACTTACATAAGCTGGATGTTTGGCATATTGATTAGCTTTCTTTATTTTATATAAATCTTCAATATTTTCTGTGCCAAATTTCGTCAAAAACTGTTTAACTAAAACATCATTTTCAGGTACTTTATATTCATGATATTCAATCAACTTCGTAACTTTTTGAATCATCTTTTTATTAAATTTTAGTCTATTCATTATTTCTCTAGCCATATCAGCACTACGTTTAGCATGATTAGGATACTCTCCTATTCCTTCACTATTTTTAACATAAGTAAATGGTTTAGAAATATCATGGAACAATACTGCTAATCTTAATTCTAGTTTAGGTTCAACAACCTTTAATGCGACAAAAGTATGTTCCAAAGCATCATATATATGTTGTGGATCATTTTGATTAAAATTTTCTAATAACGCTAATTCTGGAATAAATTCAATAAATATTTCAAAATATTTTTTAATATAGAAATCAGCTCTTGGTACTACCAAAATCTTACATAACTCATCTCTTATTCTCTCTGGGGCAACTTTCTTAAGTAAATCTTTATCATCTTTCATAAAGACTTGCGTCCCCATATCTATACGCATCGCATATTCTCCAGATAATCTAATAGCTCTTAAAATACGTAATGGATCATTGATAAATACTTCATCATCTTCCCCATTTAATTTAATTATCTTATTATTTATATCTCGTATACCAGTACTATAATCAATTAAACCATCTTCATCAGAATAAGCTAAAGCATTCATCGTAAAATCTCTCGAAGCTAAATCAGCTTCTAAAGTATTAGTCTTTCCACGATACTTCGCAACTTCCATTGGAAACTTTGAATTAACTATTCCTAAGTGCGAATCATTTTCTCCACAGTAGAAAGTATTATATCCTTTTAAAGCACTTTTTATATTTTCTAAAGAAGCATTAGTACTTATATTATAATTAGTTGGTTTAAGTTGCATAATCCAATTACGAACAGCTCCACCAACAATATATGCTTCATAGCCTTTTTCATTTATAATGTTTAAAACTTCATTAACTGGTTTTGGAATAACTATGTTCATACAAGTACCTCCATATCTTTCTACCCTCTTATATCATTATACTTAAATTTGTCAAATTTGTATATAGATTATCACCAAAAAACAACATAGTTGACTATGTTGTTTTACTATCAGTTTTCTTTCTACGTCCTCTTCTCTTTGGCGTATTTCTCTTTACTTCTTCTTCTTTTTCTTCTTGTTTCTTTTCTTCAGTATCTACTACTTTATTTTCCTCTAAAACTTCTTCTTTTACTTGAGGCACAGGCTCTTCTACTTCAGCCGTATTTACTTCAGGCATACCAACTTCATTATTAACTGGTACAACATTAACCGGTATTTGTGTAACAGCCTCCTCATTAGTACCTTTCAATTCCTTCTTTTGTTTAAATCTTTCATCAAACATTGCAAAGATTATTAAGCCCATACCTATTGCTAAGATATAGAAATACCATGGTATTTGCGCCCAGAATTCTATCGTTAAATAAATTATATTAACTATCATAATAATTAAAGCTTCATATAAGTAATGACGCCATTTCACTACAAAGCTTATTAAAGAAACTAAGAAAAAGAATATTATTAAAATTAAAGCATCTGGAATCTCTTTAACAATAAATAAACTTACTAAGGAAATAATTGCAAAGACAAAACATCCCGCAAATTTATCAAAGTCGCCGCCAATATCTTTAAGAACATATACAGATATTGCTATAGTCGCAATATAATAACCAACTAAATATAAAGCAATTAAATCAATATCAAAGAATCTTAAAGTAGATACGTATAATCCTAATACACTTATAATATTAACAAATTTAAATAAATAATTTTTTTCTTTACTATTTCTAACTAAATGAACTATACTCCAAACTAATAATATAGCAAATAAAATTAAGTCTTTATATTTAAATACAATCGCTGCCATTACAATTGCTAATACTGAAGCAACTGAATATATATTAAACTTCTTATGTAATAAAGACATAACTGTATAAATAGAAATTAAGATATAACTTAATGCCAACGTAATTATATTATCATTCATTCCAAATAAAGTTAAACTTGTTAACATTGGAATCACTAATAAAGTCTCATCCAGTTTTTCTAGTTTTATATAAGCTAGCATTAATACTAATGGTGCTAATACAAAGTATGTTTGAATTAACCAGAATGATTCAAGTATTAGAATCGCAATAATTAATCCCATTGAAACCCTGTCTTTAAATTCATCAAAGACATTTTCAAATAAATATATTAATATTACTACGACTAAAGGAATATATTTAGCATAATCTAATATATCGCTTATATAGAATATATCTATAAAAATACTTGTAAATAATAAATAAGCAGCTCCTTTATATATTGGTTGTTTAGTTAATACATACATCATTAAATAGAAACCAAATCCCATTATAAATGTCATTAAATAATAAACTGTTTTATTTGGTGTTGCTAAAGCAAACATAATAAATAATAGAGCAACAACTGATTCAACTATATATAAAACATTTTTACTATTCTTATTTTTCATTGTTTTAGTTAACAATACTAAAGGCATTATACTTAGGATATAAACAAAATATGGTGATCCATCTATTCTATTTACTAACGTTAAATTAATGACATATGTAATAATAAAGAATACAAAATTATATACCTTACCCTCTGTATCTTTAATATATTCTATATAATAATATATTGTATACAATATCATTGGTATATAAACCAATAAACTACCATTATTTACAATAATTACCATAACAATTAATAATAAAGCAATATAACTAAATATATTATTAGGTATTTTATAAGCCTTTTTATCTAAAATATTCTTATTAATTAAAAAACTAATTAAAATATTATAAACAGCTACAATCGTACTAGCTAATGCATCATTACTAATATAATCAGTTATAAAGAATAAAGCCCCTACTTCAGCAACATAACTCATTATCTTACATACTTTATCTTTCTTATAGTATCCTATTACTTTATACAAAATATCAGCTATTATTCCAACTATTGTTACATACAAACGGAATCCTTCACCATGAATTGATAAAAAGCTTCCAATTAATTCAAACGTTGATAAAGATATTAAAACAATTGGTACAAAACATAAAGCTAAATAATTAAATACTTTTGCTACTTTTTCAATTTTTAACTTATTTTTACACAAATAACCAAATAAGAAAAACATTCCTTGAACTAATACTAATACTAAAGTTTTAATAATTCCTGAAATTGATTCCCATGATGTTGCCAAGAAAATAACTGAAGCAATAACAACTAGTAAAGCTCCTACAATCATCAATATTGAATTAGATAAACGATTTTTATCTTCTTCTGTTAATGGTTTTTTAACTTCAACCCTATTAAAGCGATTATCTTTATATTCACTTTTATCAACTTCAAATTGCGCACAAATTGGTCTACCCGTTTGTGAATCATACTTAACTATTCGATATGGATTTTCAAATATTGGGTTACCTGTTTCTGTATCATAACGTATAAAACGACATTGATCTAAATATATTGGTTGACCATTAACTGTATTATAAGCAACCAATTTCCTTTCAGCCTTTGGCCTACTTTCAATTGATTCACCAATAATAAATCCCAAGATAACAAATCCTAATATTATTATTAATATCATCGTATCACATCCTTAACACTTCTATTATACTACTATTTAACTAAGTTCTTTCATTAAATTACTCTTTAATCTATTTAATGAATTATAAAACTTCACAACTGTAAATTCATCTTTTAACTTATACCATTTTGGTTCTTTAATATTACTATTTTTCATTAAACTAAATACTTTACTTGTCTTACCAAGAATATAAGAATAAGCCAACAAATCATATAAATAATCTTTATTCTTTTTCAATGCTATTTCTAAATCACTCTTATCACAAGTATCAACAAATATCTTTAATCCTTCAATTTTAGCAAACACCTTACTACCATATAAAGTTCTCTTTGGCATATATTTATACAAAATTAATATAAATACAACACTTATAAAACTTATGATAAAAGCTAATGAATATATTAAATTTCTTCTAAATGAAGGTATAAGAACAATTACACATATCATTATTACTAATATACTTAACAACAACATATATATTTTCTTATTTTTATTTCTTTCATCATCTATATTAATACTATTAACTAACATCAAAAGAATCTTTAAAGCAATAACACTATATATAATCGAAAATGGAAATAAATACAATTTATTAATTTCAACAAAAGGAACTAGAGTAATAAAAACTAAAATAGCTGCAACAAAGAATATTAAGATATTTTTCTTACGATCAGATTCTAATTCATAATAAGTTGCTTTTTCTTCATCATTATTAATAGCTGGTAATAAATTAGTTAAAGCTCTCTTATAACAATAAACCAAATCCGTAGAAGCTACTTTCTTTTCTAACTTTTCTTCCTTTTCAATTTGTTTTTTCTCTGATACTAAATCGATATATTCGGCTAAAGTAATTTTCATTGTCTTTCTAAATAACGCTTTAATAAACACTTCTTCTTGATAATTATCACCATCATAATCTTTAACTCGTTCTAAATAAAATTCATTATTCTTCTCTTCAACTATCTTAATATACCCTTTATTAGCCATATATATTAAGAAAGCAAATACATCATCATTTACTACTTTTTCATTTTTAACTAAAGCTATATCCAATGGTGTTAAATCTTTAGGTAAACTAAATGATTTAACAATATTAACTTTTAAATCTTTACCATACATATACCATATATAATAACTAATAATAGATAATATAATAGGTAAAACAATTACTAATAAATTAAACCCATTAATATAAACTTTATTATATTTAACATTTAAAACTAATTTATCACCATTTAATAAAGCCTTCTTATAACTACCAACAACTTTATTTCCTTCTAACTTATATTCAATATCCTTAGTTACATCTTCATCTTCATAATAAAATTTAATATTTTCTTTAGTCACTGAACTAGGTAGATTAACAACAAATTCTGTTTCTTTTATTATTCCATCATAGTTATTAGCAATCTCAATATTATAGCTATTACCCTCACTATTACTAGGTAATAAATAACTTACTTCATAACTACTATTAGCTTTTTTATCATTACTAATTGTTATTATTCTATTATCACTAGTAACAGTATCATATTCAGTATTAATCTTTAAATCTTTAATATCATATGGTAAAGTCATCTTCATATTAGTTACTATTTTATGAAACGACACCTCAATATTTTCTTTTACTATGTAATCATTATTATTAATATCAATATCTATCTTATATTTATCTATTGTATAATCTGGATTTGCATAACAAACTACTGGTATAAATAATAAAAATAATAGAATTAAGCCTTTTTTCATCTTATCACACTACCTTATTATTTATATTATACCATTTAAAAGAGCAAAACTATACACTTTTTATCTTTTGTGCTACAATACGCAGTAGGTGGTTTTATAATGTTTGGTAAGTTTAAAAAGAATGAACAAAAAGAAGAAAAAAAAGAATTATCTCCTATTGACGTAATCGAAAGAAAATACCTTAATAATCTAAATGAATATGTTAGATTTAATGAAAAATATTTTAAAAAATATGGTATAGAAAGTAACGAAGAAAGAGAAAACAATTTAATGACTGAATACAATAATGCCGTATCAGAAATAGTTAATTATTTAATAACTAAATTTCCAGAAAGTTCTTTAAATAGTAACTGTCCTGTCGAAATCGAAGTAACAGATATGTACGAAAATTTATCAGATTTTACTTTTGAAATGCTAAGAATTCCTACATATCCAGGTATTATAGATGTCCTAAGAGGAACATATTCAGCTCATTTTCATACTGAAGGAAATAAAATAACTGAAGCTGAAGAAGTTCAAGTACTACCAGGTTTATTACCTTCTCTACGCAATCAAAAAATAAACAACTTATTTACTGGTCTTACTATTAAAGAAGCTAGAGATTTATTAAAACAAATGCGTCTTTTACCAATAACTAATGATTTAGATAAAATCATAACAGCCTATGACGAAAGAACTAATATTTATCATGGTTTCCTAAAAAGTATTATCTACTCATTATTAAGTAAAGCAACAACCCCAGCTGATATTAAAAGAGCTCGTTTATTTGCTGCTAGCTTTGATATAAACTTTGATTTTGAACCATTTGATAACTTAGTAACACCAGAACAAACACTTAAATTAGATTAAACTTTAAAACTGTTAATAACATAACCCTTATTAATAGTTTTTTTATTGTAACTTTTTTTAACAATACTCTAAATTATGTTATAATTATTAATAGGTGGTGTTTTAAATGAAAAAAATATTATTGTTAATTACTGGTCTACTTCTACCAATAATTACATTTGCTGCTCCAAATCCTGATGACTATACTTCAATGAATTTAATTGAAGCTATCAATGGTGAAGAAAGTTTATTTAGTGGAGCTGACGGTTATACTTCAATTGATTTATCAATTAACAAAGTTGATGATTCTGACGATCAAGTAACTGTATATGCTTTTATCGGTTATGGATGTTCAATTTGTCATAGTTTTTTAACTTACTTAAACGAAATAGCTCCAGAATACGATGCTAAATTTCAACTTAAAGCTTTTGAATTATGGAGAACAGAATCAGCAGCCGAAAATGGAGAATTAGCCAAAGCTGTTCAAGACTTTGTTGGTACAAGTAAAATTCAAGGTGACATAGAAAATGGTAATGGTGTTCCTGTAATCATCATTGGTGAAACAGTTTTACAAGGTTTCGATGAAGAAGCAGTCAAAAATGCAATAGATACTGAATATGCTAAAGATCCTAAAGATCGTTATGATATCTTTGAAGCAATGAGAGAAGCTGAAAAAGAAGCTGAAAAGAAAGAAAATGCCAAAAATTTAGGAATAATTATTGCAAACATCGTTACAGTTGCAATTGCTACATTAATCATAATCTTATTCATTAATTCACAAAATAATAAGATTCATGATCGTATCGATGAAATATATAATAAATTAGGTATCGATATTGAAAATCCTGAAAAGAAAGCTAACTTAATAAGTATTGCTAAAATTGATGATGAAGAATTAGAAAAAGTAACAAAAAACAACGATGAAAAAGAATATGAAATAAAAGAAGAAAAGACAAAAGAAAAGACCAAAAAAGTTACTGATAGCCAAAAGAAAAATACTAAAAACAAGTCAAAAAAATAATGACTTGTTTTTTATTATAAATTAAAATAATATATTATTACCGGAGGTGACAACATGCCAACCTTAAACATCGTTAAAATCTATCAACAAATAAGTAATAACTTAAACAATCCTAATTATACTTTATCTTTAGAACATCAACAAACAATATTCACTTTTTTTTATAACAATTTTTCTAATTTACAATCTCTAGAGCAATCTATGCTTGATGTTATAATCACTTTCATTATTAACTGCAAAAAAGAAATATGTCTCGAAGGAAAAAAACTTCTTTTATTACACGTTATGAATAAAGCATGTACTAAACATAACTTACCACCTATCTCTATTAATTATGTAGAATTCTCAAATAAAGTTAATGGTTTTATCCCTCATCATAAAAGATTAAATATTTCATCTTCTGTTTTACAATATGAATTATACGGCAACGAATTAACAACTTTATTACCAGAAACATCAATTCTAAGAAGTACTAATAATCTGCTAGTAATTATCTTTATAATTAATCACCTTATTGAACACTATCATCAATATAACGATAAACAAAATAACTTAGTTAGTGAAGAATCACTAGCCTATACTAAACATACTCTTACACCACAACCTTCTAAAGTAACATTACCATTCTGTAATATTAGTTACCAAGAATTAGAAAATCATGCCAATTCTCATGCTATAAATAATACTTTAGAGTACCTATCTCAATATCAGTACGCTAACAAAAAACATCTTGATTATATATATCAAGAATGGATGCAACTAAATAATTATAATCTTACCTTCGCATATACAAATATATATTCTGATTTATTACAATTATTAAATACTATTCAAAGTAATCCTTCTCTCCTAAATACTAATCAATTACTAAGAAACTTTTTCCAAAAAGATCAATCATCTCATATTACTTTAAAACCTTTAAATATCCTTATTAATGAATATAACCAATTACGCTCTACTTATTCTAATATAATAGCTCATCAAAAAGAAGCCGTATATCGTCAGTTTATCTTATTTATTATTATTGAACAAGATTTTCAAATACCTTCTGAAGAAAGCGAAAACTATTGTCGTGTTATCTTTGAAATTACTAGGGATTTTCTAAACAGCTTAACATTACCTAATACCAACATTAACCAGGAAAGTGCTATTAATGCTTTAAACTATAAACTAAATATTACAATTAAACTTTTAAAACTTTTAAAGAATATTGACAAAGAAAATAAACAACTTTATAAATGCCAATACTTCATAAACGAATTCTTAAGTAAATACGATAATACCAAAATAAAAAATTTAGAATTAGTAAAACTTATTATGGAACTTGCAGCTATTGATATACCAAGTAATCCCTCTCCAACACCAAATACTAATTCTAAAAAAGCTTTAAAATTCTAAACAAAAAGTAGACCAAAGATACTAGTACCCGTCAAGTACTCACTAAATAAAAAGAACATAAAGATATGTTAAAATATATTTAGAAAGAACTTTGGAGGTATTATAATCAAATCCACTTTTTTATTTTAATTCTTTATTTTTTATCTTCTCCACAATTCCATAAACCATTGTAATTCTCGTTGGAATTATATCTTTAACCCCTAAAATATCAACTAAAGCTTTAACACATAAACGCATTCCACGTGCTCCACGCCACCAACCTTCATTCTGTGTTCTTTCACATACTTCATCTAAAGATACTTCATAAAAGAAATTACGATCTAATCTATCCATTGTTTTAGTATCTAAAGAATAAGGTTGTAAGGGATTATCATAAAACTTATTTTTGGTAACAGGATAATTTAATTCTTCATAAAAATAGATATAATCTCCTCCAGCTAAAATTAAAATATCTGCTTTATTCTTTGGTATATTTACTAACTTTTTAGTTTCTTCTACCATTAAATCATAATCAGTACTTGCTTTATCTGTTTTAATATCTGGAAACATATCCGTAGTGTCCATTGCTCCAAACGAAGAATTAGCTTTTTCAATAATTTTCTTATTTTCCACAATTGATAATTCCGTAGAGCCTCCACCACCAATCATAACTGCTATCTTTCCTTTATAATTGATGTCTGCAATCGCTCCATAAACAGTATACTCATTTTCCATATCTGGTGTTACAATTCTAAAATCTATTCCTGTCCTATCCTTAAATTCTTTTAACCACTCATCTTTTTGTTCACTAGATAAATTTCTAAAAATACTTGTTCCAAAAACATAAGTATTATCTTCCTTTATTTCATTAACAAAACTAAATAGTAATTCTTTATCATCTTCAGCAATTTTATTCTCTTTTTTATAATGATTTTTAAATTCAATCGTCCTAAATCCTAAGCTTTTAACTTCACCTTTATCATAAACATATCCCTTAGTATTAGTACTACCTATTTCTATAATGACAAATCTATCCATACGTTACACCTCACTTAAATTATACCACACCCCCTATTCTATTTATGTTATTATATTTACTGGTGATATTATGCTATATATTAAAGACAAAATTATAGATTCCGTAAATAATTGGAACAATAACTACTATATTGTAACTGACTTTGATCGTACAATAACAGCCGGCGATAGTGAGTCTTCTTGGGGAGTGCTCTCAAAAAGTGGTAACGTCTCTGAAGATTATATTAAAGAAAGACAAAACCTTTATAATAAATATCGCCCTATTGAAATTAATTTAACTTTAGATTACGAAACTAAAAATAAATTAATGATTGAATGGTGGACGAATCATATTAATTTATTTATTAAGTATCAACTACCAGAATCAGTTATCAAAGCTACTGCCAAAAATTCTCATATGATGAAATTTAGAGATGGCGCTAAAGAATTCTTACAAACTATGTATGCTAAAAATATACCCGTAATTATCATCTCTGCTGGTATTGGTAATTTTATCCAAGAATTCCTAATTCAAAATAATGCTTTATATGATAACATTCATATTGTTGCAAACTTCATTAAATTCGAAAACGGCATTGCCACTGGTATCTCTAACAACATTATTCATTCCCTAAATAAAAATGATATTGGTCTTCCTCCAACTATCAAAGAAATTATCAAAGATAAAGAGAATATCGTTTTACTAGGTGATGGAATCGATGATATTAAAATGGTTAGTGAAGATAAAAAAGATAAAACACTAAAAATTGGTTTTTTAAATGAAAATACCGAAAAAGATTTTGCCGAATATGCTAAAGTCTTTGATATAGTTGGTCATAACAATGCTTCATTTAACGAACTAAAAGAAACCTTTCATATCTTTAAATAAAATTGTAGTTTTTAAAAAATAATAGTATAATCTTCATTGGTGATTTTTATGGCTAAATACTTAGATGTTCGAACTAATTATCAAAAAGAATTATTAAAAGAAGCCGCTGAATGTATCAAAAACGGCCAACTAGTTCTATTCCCTACAGAAACAGTTTATGGAATTGGGGCTGATGGTTTAAACGAAGAAGCCGTTAAAAATATTTTTATTGCTAAAGGAAGAGCTTCTGATAATCCTCTTATTCTTCATGTTTCCAATATTGAAATGATTGAAAGAATAGCTAAAGACATTTCCCCTTTAGAATACGAACTTATTAATAACTTTTTCCCTGGTCCATTAACTATTGTTTTAAATAGAAAAGATATTGTTCCAAATGTTGTTACAGCTAACCTCGATACTGTTGGTATCAGAATGCCTGAAAATAAAATAGCTCATGATTTAATTGAACTATCTAACACCCCTATTGCTGCTCCTAGTGCTAATATATCCGGTAAACCAAGTGGTACCAATATTAATGATATCTTTAATGAACTAAATGATCGTGTTGATTACATCATTGATGGTGGTGACACCAAAATTGGTCTAGAATCAACAGTTATTAGAGTCATAAATAATGAAATTAATATCTTAAGACCAGGTAAAATAACCTATGAAGATCTAAGCAAATTTGCTAAAGTTAATGTTTCCAGTCACGTCCTAAAAGAGGTTGAAAAAAACGAACCAGTTCTATCTCCAGGTATGAAATACAGACACTATGCTCCTCAAACGAAATGCGTCTTAGTTTATAGTGATGATAAGAACAAAATGCTTAATAAAATGCAAGAACTTGAAAACGATAACACCCTAGTAATAACAAATAATCAAAACATAACTAAATTTAAAAATGCAATTGGATACGGTAAAACTCTTGAAGAAATATCTCATAATATCTTCCGTATCTTAAGAAGTATTGATAAAGAAAATAAAGAATTAGTAATTATCGAAGGTGTCGAAACAACTGGTTTAGGCCTTGCTATTATGAACCGTTTAATTAGAGCTTGTTCCCATAATTATATTGAATTATAAAAAGGTTAGCGAAAGCTAATTTTTTTATGTGTAAATAGGAAATTGTAAATATTTACGCTGTGCAAAGGGAAAACGTAAAATATTCAAAAATTACTTTACATTTTTACTATCGAAATATAGTGCTTTTCATCCTAATATTTGATATATTAATAGTGATAATATAGATAACTGTATTATTACAAAATGTCAAAAGAATAAGAAGGGAGCCAAATAAAATGGTAAAAAGACTTAAACATATACTGTCAATAGTCTCGTTATTTACGTTAATTTGGGTAATAAATGTCAATGCAGATTATACAAAGCTGAAAGACGTTGTCAATGATAGCTCTGGTAGTCTATACCGTTCTGCTTATGATTTGCTTATCGAAAAAGATGACTTACCGTACTTGAATAGCGTTGATTTTAACCGTTTTAACGACTTAGTATATATCACTCTTGATAATGTATACTTAGAGAACGGAAAGCTACTAAAATTATCACCAAATGACCAAATAAATACTTTATATATCAATAATTCTATTGTTAATATGACGACCTTCGATTTAACAACCATAAGTCGTGTCAAAGTATATGATTCCTTTGATCTAGGTAGTACTATGTACAACAAAGTTAACTATGGTACTGGCTCATTCTTAAATGAAGAATACTCTATTGATCCACAATACGATGCTAAAATTAATGAAGTAGCCAAAGAAATATATAATAAAAGTAACAAAACAGTTAAAGATATAATCAAAAAAACAACTTTATACGTTATAGATAATATAACATATGACGATGATTGGTTATATGAAGACTTAAGTTTAAATGAATCAATATTTGAAAAAAAGATGGGTGTCTGTGAACACTATGCTCATCTAGAAAGTCAAATTTTAAATAAACTAGGTATTATGACAATGAACGTTGTTGGATATACTGATAAAAATAATCCTGATGGCACAGTCCATGCTTGGAATATTGTTGCTATCGACGGCAAATGGTATAGTATAGATCCTACTTGGTTAGACGTTGAATCAAGAAGACAAGACTTAATAAATAACAAAGATAATAAATACTATTTAAAACCATTAAGTGATGCAACCTTTAATTCAGATCATATTACATATTTTACTAATTTTAATAATATTCCTAAATCATCAAGAATATCAAAGATATCTATCGCTAATCCGATTAAAACAACTACAACTACTACAACTAGTAGTCAAAAGCCAACTAAGACAGCTAAAGCTGCACCTAAATTAGAAAATCCAGAAACAGGTGCATTCATAAGCTTTATAGCTTTAATCTTAGCTTATCTTCTAGCTCGAGGTATGTTATACGTATCTAAGAAGAAAACTGTATTATACAGAATATAAAATAAGAACCTTTAAATGGTTCTTATTTTTTTAGCTTTAAATCATAGAATGATATAATTAACGATCCTAAACTATTACCTAATATCATAACAATTAAATAATAAAACATTTTAAATGAATAAACTCCAGCTATACTAAAATAAAACATATTAGCTACGCAGTGTTCAAAACCACATAATATAAAAGCCATAACCCCCATAAATATTGTCATATACTTCCCTATTACGTCTTTTTGCTTTTTATAATTATTAACTGCAATATACATAATAACACCACAAAATACAGCTAAAATAAAAATACTTAACAAACTATCATTTAACTTAATATTAACTAAGTTTTGAGCCTTCTCAATATAACTACTAAACCTTGTTAAACGCATCACATTCCCAACTACTAAAGTTCCAATAAAATTACCAATTAAAGATAATAATAGCTCAATTATGTAGCTTAATTTATTATCAAGTAAATAACCTACTTTTCCAGTATATAAATTAAATGAATACATACACACAGTTAATAAACCAAACGAGAATATAAAAGAACCAACTATTTTATTTTCTATAGCTAAATAAGCAATACCACCCATGCTTATTAAAATACCAGCATATATACCTTTTATAATAAAATCTAAATACTTCTTCATATCATACCTCTACTTTCTTACTTAATTATATCATTTCAGTAATATATTAGGTAATAACTATAACTTATAGCAAAAATGAGCAATAAAAAATTACAATTTATACATTTATCAATTCACTTTCTTATATTATGTTATATCCGTTTATAAAATTTTTAAAAACCAGTTCTTTTTGAACCAAATTCTACCTTAACATCTTTTTAAAACACTTAAAAATAAATCACTTGTCTTTACTAAATTAAATATATGATATAATTAATTTAGTAATAATCAGAGGTAAATAAATGGAGTCAATAAGAAAAACTATTATTGATGATGGAACAACACCTGTTCTTTCATTAGAAGGAAATAAACATTTATTAGAAGAATATATAAGGGCAATAACTGAAAGTAAAACATATAATACAAGAAAGTTAGAATTATCATCATATAAAAGACCCAACGATTCTTCCGATCCAACAGTTGAACAATTAGAAGAATATACTTTTAGAATAGTAAAATTATTAATTAATAAATTGCTAAAATTAAGTGATTTGAATGGCCATAAAAATGTATATGCTAATCTACCAAATGCTTATAAAGACAATTTTTCTTACGAACAATTTATACAAATATTTGCATTATCAGACGAAGATATTATTAAAGGAATAAAGAACTATGATGGTAAGCCAAACACAAGTTTTTTAAACAAACTCATTTATAACTCACAACTTCAAGGTGATAGAATTGGAGCAATACGAGATGTTCCATACGGAAATGATATTCCACATAAAAAAGATGCTGATTATCGAATATATATTAATACTCCAAATGGGCCAAGTAGGTTTGATTTTTTAGAATTATTTGTTAGAAAATGTATAGATAGAAATATTCCTTATGAAATGAAAGGAGAAGAACATAAAACAGCTGAAAAAGACAGAACTATTATTTACTGCTTTGATGAATATTTTGATGAAACAATCGCAGTTCTTGAAGAAATAAAAACTGAAAAACCAGAATTAATTTCCGAATTTGGAAGTCCCATTACAACAGGTTTAAATTACTCATATTATGCAATTGCAACTAGCAGACAAGGGGCAACATATAACTACTGGATTAATAGAGTTTCATCACATGCCATTAATTACGTATGTGCAAAACTAATCAGAGAAGATGATAGTTATTATTCCAGCTTATCATCCAAAGAAAAAGCTCAAATAGAAGATATTTGTAATATTAATAATTATTCTTTTGACTCAGAAGGAAGATTTGGTGGTGCTTCAAATAGTATTGTTAATGATTACATTATTAAACACCAAGAAAAATTAATGCAACCAGAAATTTACCAAAAAATATTATATTCTTTAAAATTAATGTGTTCTCTTGCTAATTTTGGTGATTTAAAACATGGTAATTTCCCAATAAGCTTAGATTCAAACTTTTATCACAGCTTTGAGTTAAATACTCGAAATGAAATTGATGAGAAAAAAAATGATTTTACTGAAAGCGAACAATACTTATATCATACAGAAGAATTATTTGAAGGTGCATTGCAAGAATTTATGGTATCAGAACTACCGAGCGATCAAAAAGCTAAACAATACATTAAACGAATAACAACAATAGAAAAAGTTTTTAGAAAATATGCAACACATATTCCTGGCTTTGTTTTTAGTGAAAGATATAAACAAATTTATGAATATTTAAAAACAATACCTAGATTTAGTTTATATAAATCAGATCCAGCCAAAGGAGATTTTATCAATAGGCAAAAAGAAAAAATGTATTACACAGAAATCGCAACTCAAATAACTTCATATGCCGAAAGTTTAGGAGATAAAAAGAAATTATAAAAAAAAGCTCAATTCTTTTTGAATTGAGTTTTATTTAACATCGCTTAGTGCGATGATTTTTCTCAAATGGAGCGAGTGTCGTAGTTATCTACAACTCATTTCCAATAACGAAAGAATTTATATAATCTTCCGTTGCTAATAATAATATAACATATTTTTGATATTTATTGAATAGCAAATTGACATTTTTATAAAAAATTTACTCATATAAATTGACTATCTAAGTTTTGTCAACACTAAATTTATATTAATATTATACCACGACTAAAAACACGAAAAT
>CANQQV010000005.1 GCA_947626095.1 uncultured Bacilli bacterium | reverse complement strand
TTCTCGACAAAGCTTGTCTTTGTTTGTTATCTATAATTAATTAAAAACTGACATTTCTAAAAAATCTTAACATAATTATTTTACCTTAACTGCGATATTTCCGACTAAAACATCCGAATAACTAAAACTTTTTTTCCCAAATTTCGTATTCAAGATAAATACGTTATCATAACATTCACTAATAATCCCTTCAAACATCTCATTTTTATTACGAATTCCTATCACTTTTACTAATGCTCTTTTACCATAATTGGCTTTGATTAAGTCTTTAGCTTCATATATTGTTCTCATCTAGGATACCCCACATACATAAAGCCATTAACTATTAAACCACCCATTCCATCTTTACCATATTTAGTCTTTTCTAGTAACTTTCTCACATCTACTTCTTTATTCTTTTCCGTTAAAGATATTGTTGTAGCAATAATCGCTGGATCTAAGGCATGGATATTAACTCTTTTAGGACTACTAGCAAAGTCTGCCCCAGCTTTAATTAGTTCTTCATAATCACTTTGACAAGCACCCGCAATAATTAGTAATTTATCATGACTCTTTTCATATTTTCTCGCTTCTTTAACCGCTTTCACAAAGTTTAACGAATTCTTATAGTTCTTTAAATCAGTTTTATTATCACTGTTCTTTAAATACGCATCATGCCCTGTAATAATTAAAATATCTGGTTTATATTCTTCTAAATATTTATAAACGTTATTTTCTAGTTCACTCTCTTTAATTACTTTACCAAAAGCCATTACTCGATTATTCTTATAAAAAGATAAACATTTCTCTAAATAGTCAGGGATCGCCATCTAATTGCAATAATTTAGGTGGTAAATAAAAAAAATCTTCTGTTTCTGATCTATCTAAAAGACTTTCATTAACTAATTCTTCCATAAATTCATCTTTACGCATATCTTCATCGCATAGATTTAAATCATCTAATGGCGCATTCGCAATTAATCGTACATTAAAACCTTTTAATAATGCCACATTATCAATAATATCCGTAATAATAAAAACAACATCATTATTATAACTTTCTCTTGTTACATAATCTCCTATTTTAAATTCCATATCATCACCTCATTAATGATATGAAAAAAAGTAAGTATTTATTACTTACTTAAATTATTTACTATCTCAATAAAACATTCTAAAGATACTTGTTCAGCTCTATCTTGTAACGTTAAATTATATTTATTTAAAATAGTTTCTATAATCTTTAAATCATACTTCTTTAAGTTATTTCTTAAGTTCTTACGTTTCATCGCAAAAGCATCTCTAACGAAGTTAAATAACTCTTTTTCATCTACTTTAGCTACTTCTTCTTTCTTAGCTAATTTAATTACAGCACTATCTACATTAGGAACAGGTTCAAAAGAACTTCTATTAACAACAAACAATTTATTAACATCAAAATAATAGTTTAATAATACAGAAATAGCTCCATAATCTTTACTACCAGGTTTAGCCGCCAAGCGATCAGCTACTTCATTTTGAACCATTAAAACCATTGCTTTAACATCAACATTCGCATTAATAATCTTCTCAATAATAGGAGTCGTAATATAATAAGGTAAATTAGCAATAACATATAAATTATTATACTTAAGATCTTTTATTTCACTCTTTAAATCAATATTTAAAAAATCATCATATATAATCTGTGTTTTTTCATCAACAAAACTATCTAAATACTTTTTAACTCTCGTATCTATCTCATAACATCTTAAATTAGCATGAAATAACTTTAAATACTTAGTTAAAGCCCCTTGACCAGGACCAACTTCAATAATTAAGTCATCTTCTTGAACATCAACACTATCAATTATCTTAATTAAGACTTTCTTATCTTTTAAAAAGTTCTGTCCTAAACTATGTTTATGCTTAAATTCACCCATTTTATTCCTTCTCTCTACCAACCAACTCTTAATACTTCATAACTTATTTTACTACGTCCAATATACTTACTAGCATAAGCTTCAGTTGGTACTAATAAATCTATACTATTACCTAATACTCCTCTATCTAAAACAATTGCATAAGTATCTTCTTGAGCAACTCTTTTAGAATTAAATCTTATTATTGAACCACAAGGTAAATTCTTAGATGAAGCTACTATTCTAACACTACCATAGGTTTTATCTTCATAATTAACTACATTATTCTTATATACATTATAATTTCTTAAACAAGCTAACTTCCCATTACATTTAGGACAATCAGCTGCATAACCAGTTAAATCACCCGAATAAGTCGCTTTAACTACTAATTTAGTACTATCTACTTTAGTACCAGTTTTAATTTCTTCTTTAACCACTGGCTTTTCTTCTTCATCTTTTAAAGCCATCGCCGTCAAACCTAATGATTTATTAAAATTAAAATTTTCTACCCTAAATATCTTTTTCTCACTAATTGTAGCTGTCATTAATAAAACAACTATCACTAGTATAATAAACTTACTAAGTCTAAACCCCATCTTTATCCAGGATCTTACTTTCATAATTTCACCTCAAAAGATAACGTTTATCTTAGCATCATTTATCTTAAATGTCAAAACACCTACTTACATTACCATTAATTTCCGTTGCTAACTCATCTAAACTAATATTTTTAAGTTCAGCAATGTATTTGGCTATATCTAAGACATGCCCAGGATTATTTTGTTTACCACGATATGGAACAGGTGTTAAATATGGTGAATCAGTCTCTAAAACAATATCTTTTATTGATAAGCGACTAACTACATCCTTTAAATTACAGTTTTTAAACGTAATCACTCCATTTATACCAAGTAATAAGCCCATTTTAAGATAAATACAAGCCGTTTCATAACTTCCACTAAAACTATGCATAACACCCTTTATATGATACTTCTTTAATATTTCAATCGTATCTAAAGTTGCATCACGACTATGAATAATAACTGGTTTATTATATTTTTCAGCTAATTTAAGTTGATATTCAAATAATTCTATTTGTTTATCCCTATTTTCTTTACCATAATGATAATCTAAGCCAATTTCACCTATTGCGACAACTTTATCATCATTTAAATGCTTTTCTAAGTAATCTAACTCTTCTTTTTGATAAGTATCAGCACTTTCCGGATGAATACCAATCGCTCCATACATAAAATCATACTTTTTTATTAAATTTAATACTTCTTTATTTGATTTATCATCACAACCATTATTGATAATTTTGTTAATTTTATTAGCTTTTATCTCTTTAACTAATTGATCAATATCTTCATAATACTCACTATATACGTGACAATGTGTATCAGTAAACATCCAATCACCTCATTAAAATTATACCAAACCTTGTATTTCCCACCAACAATTTTATAACCCGGGAAATTAATTTATATTCCAAGTAATAACAATTTATAACCCAGGAAATACTAATTTCCCAGGAAATACCCCATATTTAGGCCATTTCCCAGCTTTTTATAACCCAGGAAATAAAAATAAGGCCCCAATATTTCCCGGGAAATAAAAATAAGGCAGCTACTGCCACCTTATTTAACTTCAATACGATCAAATAAATGAACTGGCTCAGCTAAGGTCTTACCAACCTCTAAACCACCGAATTCTTTAGTCGATTCCATATCTTTAACATCTGTATTTAATTGTTCAAAAATCTTATCTGAAGTCTCAGTTAAGAAAGGATTTAAATAAACAGCACATACTCTAATACTTTCTAATAAGTTATATAATACTGTTCCTAATCTTTCTTTCTTATTTTCTTCTTTAGCTAAAGACCAAGGCATTGTATCATCAATATATTTATTACATCTACGTAATACATCGAATATTTCTTGTAAAGCCTCTCCTACTTTTAATTCATTCATTTTAGCTGTAACTCTATTACCTAAGCCTTCAACCGCTGCAATTAAATCTATATCAATATTTTCTTTAACATCATGTTTTTGAATAACTCCACTAAAATACTTATGATTCATACTTACCGTACGATTTACTAAATTACCTAAAATGTTAACTAAATCACCATTAATTCTTTCAATTAATAATTCTCTAGTAAATACTCCATCCGCTGCAAATGGTATTTCATGTAAGAAATAATATCTAACGGCATCTACGCCAAATTCATTAACTAAATCATCAGCATATATGATATTTCCCTTTGATTTACTCATTTTACCATCATTCATAATTAACCAAGGATGACCAAATACCTGTTTTGGTAATGGTAAATCTAAACTCATCAAGAAGCAAGGCCAATAAATAGTATGAAATCTAATAATATCTTTACCAATTAAATGTAGATCAGCTGGCCATTTATATTCAAATTCTTTAGTAGATTCATCAAAATCAAACCCAATATTTGTAATATAATTAGTTAAAGCATCTAACCATACATAAACAACATGTTTAGGGTCAAAATCTACAGGAATCCCCCATTTAAAACTAGTTCTAGATACACATAAATCTTGTAATCCAGGTTTAATAAAGTTATTTATCATTTCATTACGACGGGCAATTGGTTGTATAAATTCAGGATGTTCATTTAAATAATCTTCTAAAGCTAATTGATATTTAGATAATTTAAAGAAATAAGCTTCTTCCTTACGTGGTTGTACTTCTCTACCACAATCTGGACATTTACCATCAACTAATTGACTTTCAGTCCAAAATGATTCACAAGGAACACAATAAAGTCCTTCGTATTCCCCTTTATATATATCCCCTTTATCATACATATATTTAAAGATATGTTGTACTACCTTTTCATGATGAGGATCTGTCGTTCTAACAAACCTATCATAACTAGTATTCATAATATCCCAAATATCTTTAATTTGAGCTGCTACTTCATCAACATACTGTTGAGGAGTAACTCCTGCTTCTTTAGCTTTTAACTCAATTTTTTCTCCATGTTCATCTGTACCTGTTTGTAGATAAACATCATATCCTTGTAATCTTTTATATCTTGCAATAGCATCAGCTAATACTATTTCATACGTATTACCAATATGTGGTTTACCAGAAGTATAAGCAATAGCTGTACTAATATAATATTTTTTATTTTTATCCATTTTCTTTCCTCCTAATATTCTGATTTTCTTTTAATAAACTGTGTATCATCGTCATCATCTGTTTTTAAGTATTTAACAAACATTCCCTGACACATCTTATCCCCTTTTTTAATAATATAATCTTTATTACCTTCATTTTGAATACATATCCACATATGACCATTATTATCTTCATTATCATAGTAATCAGCATCAATAACCCCTACTTGATTACAAAATCTAACATTATATTTAAATCCCATACTACTACGATCAAGAAGTAATAATACATCATCGGGTTCCATTATAACTTTAACTCCAGTCGGAATCTTTTTTATTTCCCCAGGTTTTAAAGTATAATCATTTAAAGCAAAGAAGTCATAAGCCGCAGCATGTATAGTCGATCTTCTAGGTAATAAATAATTATCATATAATTCTTTATCATCACTAAAATCTTTTATAAATTGTTCATATGCTATCTTCTTAAACATCCGCATAAAAATCACCTACTAAATAAAAAAAATTCATAATCTAAGGACGAGTAAAACCCGCGGTACCACCTTAGTTTATGAATTATCATACACTTTATTTCTTAACGCGAAATTAACGTTTCAGCTCCAGAGCCATGTTCCCAATATTTCAGAAGATTCTTTTCACCAACCAGAACCTCTCTTTATTCCTAATTTAAAGGTACTCTTTCCTTCATTGCTAAATCTAAACATAATTTAACACAAAATAATACCTTTATCAAGAAATATTAAGTTCTAACATTATAATTTTATTTAAAAATGTACACATTTCATATGCTCTATCTTTAATCTCCCCAAAAACAATAATACTTCCCTCAATTCCTTCACTAGTAACAATAGGTAACATATTATATATCCCTTTTACTTTATTCTCACCAAATACCAATTCATTACTCTGATACTTCATATTAGTCCCATTTTTAACTAATAATCCTGTATTCTTATCTAACTTAGTCCCATTATTAACTAAATTAGAATATATAACACACTCTTTATTAGTTAATATTACTTTAAAATTAAATAATTCTATAAAACTCTTTATAATTTCTATAACTTTATAATTATTATCTAAATTACTATACTTAGCTAAAGTTATATCTTTATCATTACATGTAATACTTAAAACATCCCCAGTATTAATCTGTAATTTTCTTCTTATATCCATTGGAATAACTATTCTACCTAAATTATCTATATTTTTAACAAAGTTAACATTTTTCATAAAATTCTCCATTCACTATATAGTTTTAGCTAATAAAGAAATTTTATGTATTAAAAAATGGTAATTAACAATTACCATTCAAGAACTATCTTACAATCTGCAGATGAATTCCACGTATTATCATAATATTCAAGTTCCATATAATTAGAATCACTATTTAAAGCAAATACCATTTCTGCACTAGCTTTACGTCCTTGAGATATTTCAGTAGGATATTTATAATCAATTACTTCATATGTTTCTAGACTATTATTTTCTTTATCATATGCTTTAAAATCCATACTACTAATATACAAATCAGAATCAGAAGAAATATTTTCATATTCATATGAAACGACAACAACCTTTTTTGCTTCTTTATCAGAATATTCATTTCTTTCTTTAGTTTCTTTTACACCAGTAATTTTAAGTCTGTATTTACCAGAATCGTTAGTAACATAAATATCATCATTAATTTTATAAGTAGCTATTTCTTTAGTTTTAGATTCAGTTCCATCACTTTCTCCACTCGTAGTTGCATCTGATTCACAACCAACTAAAACTAAAATAGATAATACAAGAATAAATACTCCTAATATATATTTTTTCATAAAATTTAAACCTCCATTATATTTTTATAATTATTGTTTCATCGCTGAAGCTAACTCTTTAGCTTGTTTTTTTATACGTTCATCATCGTATGCTTCTATTTGATTATTTAAAATTGTTCTAAATTCATCAGGTTTAGCAATATATTTATAAACAAATACAGTTGAAGCAGTAGTTATTTTAATAGTTCCATAATTAAACATTTGACCAAATAAACCTTTTTCAACTTGAACACCATTAACTTTATTTAAAGGACTATCAAGTTGATTAGTATTTACCAACCCAGTTTTACCAGTAAGTTTTTTATTAGTAATAACTAATTTAGTTGTGCAAAAAGTAATGACATCCTTAACTATCCATACAAAACCAATAATAATACACATAGCAAATAAATCAACAATCAATCTAACACAAATACATACTGGCGAAATTTTTCCTTCTTTAATAACCTCTTCCATATAAAGACAAACTCCTTTCATAGCAAAAGTATATCACAAAAACTTCACACAGACGACATATTTTTTAATAACTTTATGAAATAATAGCTAAGAAAAAGGAAGTGAGATACTTTGACTAGCCGATATTCTAAAGAAAAATTATCATTAATAGTTAGAAAAAATATTCGTAAATATCGCAAAATGAGAAAGTATACACTTCAAGAGCTTGCTGACTTAACAGGTTTAACCCACGGATATGTAAGAGATCTAGAATGTTTAAGTATCGATAAAACTCCTTTACTTGAAACAGTAGGCAAATTTGCCGATGCTTTAGAAATAGATATAAGACAATTATTTGATGATGTTGAAATTGATAATAAACCAAAAGAAAAACCACTAATTAAATAGAGGTTTTTTAAATTACCATGATATAGAAAAATTAATATTAATATTTAAAGGATCACCTTTACTATTTTCAGCAGATAAACTTAAATATAATGTTGTTGGTTTAGACACATCTAAATCTTGTGTAGGAACTTTAATTACAACACTTTGTTTAACTCCTGCCTTAACATTTTGATCAGAGAAAGTAAAAGAAATAGGAACTGTCTTATCAAAGGTATCAGTAATAGAAGCACGACCAAATCCATTATCTTTCCATTTAAAACTAGTACCAAAAACAGGAGAACAATCAATCATTAAATAACCATCTTCTATGTAAGGATTAGCAAATTCCCATTTATCTTCTTTACTTCCAATATGATGCCATTCAATAACTGAATCCTTTGAATTAATAATACTAGGTCCTTTTGAAATATAAATTGTAACTCGACTATTTTTATTAATCTTAGTCCCCGCATATGGACTCATATCATAAACCATACCTTCTTCATAACTATCAGAATATGAATAAGAGACATCAGCAATAATACCATTAGAACCTAAAATTGTTTTAGCAGTATCAACATCAACATTTAAAACATCAGGAACTTCAACCATATTTGCATTATTAATAATTACTGGTATTGCAATCACTAAAATTAATAATACGCAAATTCCAATTACTAAAAATCTGTTTTCAAAAATATTATTTTGTGATTTTTTTTCACTAAGTTTATAACCACAATTTTTGCAAACTTTATCTGTCGGACTTACACTCTTTCCACATTCTGGACATTTACTTTTCTTATTTAGAACATAACCGCAATTAATACACTTATCACTTGAATCACTAATTTTTTTGCCACATTCAGGGCATTCAATTAAAGCCATATATCAAACCTCTTCCTACACTAAACATATAAACTTCTTTCTTACCTGTATTATATCAACAAAAGATGAATTGTCAAATATAGAAACAGAAAAGAATATAGACAATGAAATCTATACTCTTTATTTATTTACTTCGCTAATTACTTCTTCCATTAATGGAACAATGTAATATAAGAAATGATCTTTTTGATTTAATAAAGTTAACGCAATTATAACTTGGTTATGATGATATCTTAATCTAAATCTAGGATTAATACTATAAGCTTTAACAAATAGTTTATCACCCTCTATTTTATTAGATATTTCTACCGGTAATTCAATTTCTATTTCTCTATCACTTTGTCTTACTGTATTAATACCAAGTGTCTGCGCTTGTTTTTCAAACCATTCTTCATACATATATATTTCTATTTGTTTACTAATCTTACCAAAACGATCTTCTAATTCTCTTTTTATTTCTAATAATTTTTTATAACCATCTATTTCATTAATCTTTTGATGGATTTCAATCTTAATATCTTCATCAGAAACATAAGAATCAGAAATATGCGTTTCAACTTCAACTAAAGATCTATTAGAATTAGCTGTATCTTCATCTTCCTCTGGAACTTCTTCACCTTTCATACGACGCATTTCTTCCTCAATCATTTGCATATAAAGTTCAATACCTACTGTATCAACAAAACCGGCTTGTTCAGAACCCAACAAGTCTCCAGCACCTCTAATTGATAAATCACGCATCGCAATTCGATAACCACTACCTAATTCTGTAAATTCTTTAATCGCCTGTAATCTCTTAACTGCTACTTCATTAAGCATCTTCTGTTTATCATACATTAAATAAGCATAAGCAATACGATTACTTCGACCAACACGTCCTCTAATTTGATATAACTGACTCAAACCAAAGTTATCAGCATCATATATAATTAAAGTATTAGCATTACTTATATCAATACCTGTTTCAATTATTGTTGTACAAAGTAATATATCATACTCATAGTTAACAAATGATTCCATTACATCTTCAAGTTCTCTTTTACTCATTTGACCATGAGCAATAGTAATTCGTGCTTCAGGAACTAACTTATGCAATTGTTCCATCTTAGATTCAATCGAAGCAACTTTATTATATAAAATAAATATCTGACCATTTCTTGATAATTCTTTATAAATAGCATCTTTTATAATCAAATCATTTTCTTGAATAACATAAGTTTGTACTGGATATCTATTAGTTGGTGGTGTATCAATAATTGATAAATCCCTTAAACCACTTAATGCCATCTTTAAAGTACGAGGTATAGGTGTTGCTGATAAAGTTAAAACATTAACATCATTTTTATATTCTTTAATCTTTTCTTTATGTTGAACACCAAATCTTTGCTCTTCATCAACTATTAATAAACCTAACTTAGCAAATTTAACATCATCAGATAATAAACGATGTGTTCCAAATACTAAATCTATCGTACCCTTTTCTAGACCTTCTAATATTCTTTTCGTTTCCTTAGTACTAGTAAATCTATTAAGTAAAGCAATTTCGATAGGATAATTTTTAAATCTTTCAATTGCATTTTCATATTGTTGTTTAGAAAGTATAGTTGTTGGACATAAATAGAAGACTTGTTTATTATTTAAAATTGTTTTAAACATTGCTCTAAACGCTACTTCCGTTTTACCAAACCCAACATCACCACATAATAATCTATCCATTGGAACTTCACTAGATAAATCTTCATCTATATCTTTAATGGCTTTTAATTGATCAGCAGTCTCATCATAGATAAATTCAGAACCAAAGACATCTTCTTCCGCATAAGAATTAAAAGGTGTTCCCTTAACACTACTACGTGCTGCATATAATTTAATTAGTTCACCACTAATATCTTTAATCTTATTACGTAATTCTCTTTTCTTTTTAACCCAACTAGTACTATTTAATCGGTCTAATTTCGGCATACTACCTTCTTTACCAGCATATTTAAAAATTGTACTAATCTTTTCTACCGGAATATATATCTTATCATTACCTTGATAATTAATTTGAATATAGTCTTTCTTTAATCCATTCTTCGTTAAAGTAATAACTCCATTATATATTCCAATACCATGCATACTATGAACTACATAATCACCAACACTAAGTTGACCAAAATCTTTTATCTTTTTACCAATATGATAAGAATTTTTATAATTAATTACTGAGTTTTTAACCTTTTCAATATCATTCTCACCAATCACTACATATTGATCAAAAACAAAGCCACTATTAATCTTAGTATACAAAATATTTATTTCCCGGGAAATAATATTATCTTTTTTTACCACATGATAACTAGGTAAAAAAGGTTCTAAACTTTTTAACTGATTTTCTCTACTTAAACAAATAATAACTGTTTTACCACTATTTATTTGCTTACTAGTATATTTCCCAAGTAATTCAAAATCACTATTAAAGTTTTCTATTTCTTGGGCTTTATAACTAACTACTTTGCCGTAGTCATTATCATTTAAAGCATTTAAATAAATAACATGATTAAAACTGATTTCTTCCCATTCAAACATATGCTTTTTATCTATGTTCTCATTTTCATTATATTCACTTATATCATTTAATAATTTAGTATAAGCTAAATCAATTTGATCTCTATTTATCATTACTACATAAGGATCATTCAAATAATCAACTAATGAACTATTATTATCACTAACTACTTCAGTATAAGGTTTAATTTTAATACTATTAACTTCTTTAATTGATAATTGCGTTGATTCATCAAAGTATCTAATTGAATCTACATCATCACCAAAGAACTCAATTCTAATCGGATGTTCTTCATCAATTATAAATACATCAATAATATAACCACGAACAGCATATTCACCAGTTGTCGTAACAATACTTTCTTTTACATAGCCATATTTATCTAATATTTCTTCTATTTTAGCTCTTTTAATCTCTTTATTTAATTTCAAATTAAATTCTAGATTATTAACATTGTTTTTATCAGGTAAAAATCTTAAAAAACCCATTAAATTAGTAATTACAATTGCTTTCTTACCATTTCTAATCTGTTCTAATGTTTCAAGTCTTTTTATCTTTAAATCAGGTGAAATAGCTACCGCTACACTAGTTAAAAAGTCATCCATGGGAAATAAATAAACATCATCAGTATAAGTTTTTAATGAATCATAATACATATTAGCTTCATATAAAGTATTAGTTAAAATAACTAAATTTCTTTTTTCTTTTTTAAATAATTCTAACATGTAAAAAACGTTTAACTCTTTTGTTAAACCCGTAACAGTTAAACCATTTTCAAATTTAAAATAATCAGCTAAAAAATCCATTTAGATCCCTACTTTTTTGCATTATAAATATTCATAGTCCTTTCGATTCCATCTATTATAAATGATTCTATTATTTTATCAAAATCTTTTTGCATTTCAGCAAATTTATCTTTTTCTAACTTACTAAATGTTCCTAATACATAATCTTTAGTATCAATACTTTTATCATGGGAAATACCAATTTTTAAACGAGCAAAATCTTCACTACCTAATCTATTAATAATTGATTTAATCCCATTATGTCCACCTGCACTACTATTCTTTTTTAATTTATAAGTCCCAAAATTTAAATCTAAGTCATCATGAATAATAAGTATATCATTAAGTTCTATATCAAAATAATTAACATATTGTACTACAGCATCACCTGATAAATTCATATAAGTTAATGGTTTAACAAAAATAACTTTCTCCCCATTAATTCTTGTTTCATGATACATAGCATTAAATTTTTCTTTCCAATCATCAGTTTTTAAGTAATTATCAAGTACAATAAAACCAACATTGTGTCTAGTATCTTTATATTCTTTACCAGGATTACCTAATCCAACAATTAATTTCATCTTAATCACTCTTTTCAAATATACCCTTATACGTCTTACATTCTAATATATCTATTGGTGGTAATACTTTTAAACTACCACTCTTACCATTCTTAGTCGCTTTAATTAAAACCATAATGGCTTCTTTATCAAAACCCGCATATATAAATTGTAACTTTTTTATTTTAAATCCGTATTTATTTAAAGTATCAACTATTTCTTCTAAACGATCACACCTATGAACTAAATATAAAGGTGCTTTTTCTTTTAATATATATTTAGCAGCTTTTACTAGTTCATCTAAATTCATTGCTATTTCATGACGAGCAATCGCTTTCTCTTCATTTTCATTAATTAATGAGCTATTTATATCATATTTAAAATATGGTGGATTACAAGTAACTACATCCGCACATTCATCCCCTAAGTATTCAGCTACATTAACTAAATTATCATTAATTATTTTTATTTGATTATCTAAGTTATTTTCTTTAACACTATCTTTAGCTAAATCATAAATATTCTTTTGTAACTCAAAACCATATATATTAGCTTTAGTTTTCGTAGACAAAATTAAAGGTACAGGAGCATTTCCCGTACAAAAATCTACTATCACTTTAGTATTTTTCTTTAATTCAACAAATTCAGCAAGTAATATTGAATCTAACGAAAATTTAAATCGATCTTCATATTGATATATTTTTAAACCATCATAATCAAATAAATCATTTAGTACTATCGACATCTTCAAGGACAATCTCCTTTATTACACCATCTAAATCTACTTTATATTTTCTATTTAAAATATCAACAGAGATTACTTTTCCTGAACCAAAATCAGTCTTAACTGTCTGACCAACACTAGGCATTCCATTACCACATCTAACGTATTCATCATCTTCATAAGTTAAACAACATAGTAATCTACCACACAATCCATTTATCTTTGATGGATTTAAAGCAATGTTTTGATTTTTAGCCATATTCATTGTAACTGAATCTATATGACTTAAGAACGTTGAACAGCATAAAGGTCGACCGCATTGACCAAGACCACAAACAGTTCTAGCTTTATCACGCGCCCCAATCTGACGTAATTCAATTCTTGTTTTATAAACACCAGCTAATCTTTTAGCTAATTCTCTAAAATCAACTCTTTCATCAGCCACAAAATTAAACAATAATTGCTTTCTATCTAATGTATAACTAGCATCTAAAATATTCATATCTAACTTTAGTTCTTCGACAATACTACGTGCTTTCTTTAAACACTTTTCGGCATCCGCTAAATTTTTAAGATAAGTTTCATAATCTTCATCAGTCGAAATACGAATAACTTTCTTCATTTCTTCGATTGGAATATTAACTTTTTTAGCATCAGGTATATATATCATTTTACCTAGTTGAATACCTTTTTCTGTTTCAACTACAACATAACTATTCTTTTCTATTTCTAAGTCTTCTCCATTAAAATAATATATTTTACCTTCGGACCTTAAAGTAACTCCATAAATATTACTCATAATACTCCCTCATTTCAATTACAAATCTATCTAAAATTAAATCTATATTGCCATTACTTCTAATATATCTCAATACATCTTCTATTAATAAAATAACTTTAATTATTTTATCTTTATCTATTTCTTCAACTAATTTAATTTTATCATTTCTCTTATTATTATAACATTCTTTTAAGTAATAAAGCATGGTATTAAAAAACATTTCCCATTCAGTTCTATCTTTATAAAAACCACTCATATGTGTTTTATTATATAATAAATCTTCAGAATTCTTATATATCGAATTTAAATATAATTTAACATCTATTAATATATCATCATCAATGATAAAACTATCATCACCATAATTATTATAATACAACTGACATCTACTTCTAATAGTTGAAATAACATTTTCTTTATTATTCGTAATATAAAATCCTAAAATATTATCTTCAGGTTCTTCTAAAAATTTAAGTAAAGCATTAGCTGATTCATTATTAAGACGATGTGCTTCATTAATAATATACACATTATACTTAGTAAATACTGGAACAGTACTAAATTCATTCATTAAATTACTAACTTGATCTCTTTTAATAAACTGTCCATCTGGATTAATAGTTATTAAACTAGGTAAACTATCACTATCTATTAAAGAACATAAATTACATTCTAACTTACAATCATCACTATATGTATGAGGACAATTAATATTTTTTATTAAATCTAAGACATCAGTATAACATCTTTTCATATCATTAGTTTCAAGCAAAAAAGCATGAGCTAATTTTCCCTCATGGTACTTTTTTAATATATCATCTTTCATTCTTACAGCGACCAAAAAACCACCTCGATAACTATATCAAAAACTGAATTAACACTAATGCCATTAAACCAAATATACCTAAAAAAGAACTAATACCTATCGTAATTAAGTTAATAGGAACAAAAATATTTATCGTTCCAAATAACAAATTAACTCCATAAATACTAAATATTCCTAGACATATTCTTTTAATAATACCAAATACCTTACTCATATAATCACCTTACTAACTATATGAAAAAGAAAAAAAATTATTCAGATATTTTCTTACGATCACTCAATGCTCTATCTAAAGTAATTTCATCTAAATAATCTATTTCCGTACCCATAGGAATACCATAAGATAACCTAGATATTTCAACATTCTTACCTTCAAATATTTTCTTGATATATAAAGTAGTAGTTTCACCTTCAATAGTTGACTTCAATGCAATAATTAATTCAGGCTTTTCTAACTTTTCTACTCTTTCAACTAAACTACTTAAATTAATATCTTCAGGATTAACATCATCTATTGGAGATATAAGTCCATTTAAAACGTGATAAACACCATTATAATTACCAGCTTTTTCAAAAGCAAAAACACTCTTATAATCCTCTAAAATACATATAACATTCTTATCCCTTTTTTCATCAGAACAAATACTACATATATCTTGATCAGTAATATGACCACATATCTGACAACGATGTAAATTATTCTTAGAGTCAACCATTGAAGAAGCAAATGTTTCAATATCATCTGTTGATAAATCTAATAAAGATAAAGCCATTCTTTCCGCACTTTTTTCACCTATACCAGGCAACTTACGAAAACAATTAATAAGATCAGATAAAGCTGTAGGATAACTTTTCATTATAATAATCCGCCTAGTTGGCTACCATAAGCCCCTAAAACTTTTTCTGTTTCTTTATCAATTTGTGCCATTGCGTCATTGACGGCAATAACAAACATATCTTCAATTATTTCCTTATCATCATTATCAATATCACCTTTAATAGTAGTTGAAACTAATTTCTTATCTCCCGTAAAAACAACTTCAACCAACTCAGAAGAACCAGTAAATTCTTTCTTATTTAATTCCTCTTTCTTTTTAGTAATATCCCTTTGCATTTTTTGTGCTTGTTGCATAATAGCTTGCATATTCATAATTTATTTCCCTCTTTCTAATTTTCTACTTCATAAGTACCAAAAATGTCACTAGCTAACTCTTCAGATTCATCTAACTTAGGTTTAGCATCTACATTTTCCGTAACAGAAGATTCTTCTTTTTCTTCTATATAATTATATTTTATTTTATTCTTTAAATTTAATCTATACTTTCCTGTTTCTTTTTGCCACAAATCATCATTAATCGCTGCAAATCTAACTTTATTTCCCGCAAATTCTTCATAATATTGTTCTAAACTAGCAATATGTCTGTTAATAAGTTCATTAGTCGAATCAATCTTACTTTGAATCAAAGCATAAGTTTCAGAAGCAGCTAATACCGAAGTATCTGCTAACAACGAAGTTAAGTTACGATCCTTTTTCATTAAGAAATTCATAAAGTCAATCCACTTACTAGATAACTCATTTTTCTTAGTTTTAGAAGCCTCAACAAAACAATTATTAATCCTAATATTTATATCAATAGAAACCTCTTTTACACTATCAAAACTATCATCTTCAGTAGTTGATTTATTCCATACTTCCGGTTCCTTTTCCGCTTCTTCATCCTCAGTTTCATTATTTTCCAATGATTCATTATCAATAACTAAATTATTTCCCAAATCTTCTTTTACCTCATCAAAATTATTTCCCAAAGCAGCTTTATCTTCATTTATATCGCTTTGTAAACCAACACTATGTTGATTAATAGTAGATGATATAGAGGCTCCTGATTTAATATATTTTAGCAATACAATTTCAATTAAAGTATAAGGATCAATATTCAAATTAACATTTGATAAACATTCATTCAAATCAAAGATTAAATTGTAAATAACCTCAAATGACATATTAGAAGAAGAGCGACCAGACTTAATAGCAATTGCCATATTTCTTAATTCAGCTATAACTTTATCAATAAATACCGAATAATTAGTTCCACTACTTTTAATATTTCCCAAAATACTAATTAAACTTTCAGAATCATTGTTTTGAATACTTGTTAATAACTCATCAATCTTCTTAACTGAAACACTACCAAAATAACTTGAAACCAAATCCAAACTTATCTCTTCATCATCATTAGCTAACTGATCAACCATTCCTAACGCATCACGCATACCACCAGCTGAAATCAAAGCAATTTCCTCTAATGCTTCATCAGTAATCTTAATATTCTCTTCAGAACAAACAAACTTCAATCTGTTAATAAGTGCTTCCTTATTTACAGGTTTAAAATCAAATCTTTGACAACGAGATAAAATTGTAATTGGTACCTTTTGAATATCTGTAGTAGCTAAAATAAACACAACATGAGATGGTGGTTCTTCCAAAGTTAAAAGCAAAGCATTAAAAGCACTATCACTAAGCATATGAACCTCATCAATAATATAAACTTTATATTTAGAAGATGATGGAACCAACTTAACATTATTAATAAGCTCCCTAATTTGATCTACACCATTATTTGAAGCAGCATCTATTTCAATAATATCAGGACTTTCCTTAAAAGACTTACAACTAGCACACTCATTACAAGGATTTCCATCTACTGGATGCTCACAATTTAATGCTTTAGCAAAAATCTTAGCAGAACTTGTCTTACCAGTTCCACGAGGACCAGTAAAAATATAAGCATGAGCATGCTTTCCACTAATAATTGCATTCTTAAGCATTTCAATTGTATATTCTTGACCTACTACATTATCAAAGTTATCTGGGCGATATTTCCTATATAAAACTTTATAATTCATATTCAAACCCTCCTGTTGATAATTATACCAAAAAAAAGAGGTTTTTACCTCATATTATTAAAAAAATTTAATAACATATTTTCTAGCAAAACCTTCTCATCTTTATAACCATCAATAACCTTCTTGTTAATATTAAAATCATTAATTACATCCTGACTTTTTTGTAAAACAAAATAATAAACTTCATCAATTCGACATTTAGAAATAACCATTGAACACATATCACATGGTTCTAACACTACAACCATCTTATATCCATCTAATCGCCAATCCTTAATCTTCTTTTCTGCCTTTAAAATAGCAACTATTTCCGCATGACCAAGTACATTAAAACTATTTTGGCGATTATTATATGCATGTGAAACAATTTTTCCAGCTTGATCTACAATAACTGCACTAACAGGTATTTCACCTTTTTTATAAGCTTTTTTAGCATCATTTATTAATATATCAATAACTTTATTATCTAACTTCATATCAATACTCCATAAAAAAACGTGCACACAAACAGAGATTGATGTGGCTGCTACTTTCCAGTCCTGACCAGGTTACAATATATTTGTTGCACGTATAGATAATAACAAAAATTAATTATTAAATCAATATAATTTAATGTTCCACGTGAAACATTCATTATTTTTTATTCATTCTTACCTATGTTCCACGTGAAACATTATTCACAGTAACAATAGATTAAGAATTAGAATATAAAATTTAGAATTATAGGTTTCACGTGAAATATTGTTCACAACATTAAATAATAAAAATGAAAATATAAAAATACTAACTAATGATTAAAATATATAAAAAAAGATTAATATAAAATAGTTAAGTTACACAATGTTTCACGTGGAACATTATCCACAATTAAAAAAAATAAACTATTTTATCAATTTAAATATTTGCAAAAAAAATAATAGACTTATAAAAATTTATTAACTCATTATGTTTCACGTGAAACATTATCAACAACATATAAAAATAATTACTCAAGAAAAGAAGAATAATATTAAATAAATTATTCAAGATCATAAATATAAATAAATTAAAAAAATATAATTATTCAATGTTTCACGTGGAACATTTATTAACATAAACAATCAAAATTTTTGCATCAAAAATAGGAAACGAGTTTAATAACATATCAACTATTATTATTTCGTTTCCTATTTCAAAATCTACAATTTTCTATCAATCACTTTATTTCTCGGGAAATATTTAATATCATGACCATTAAAAATAATATGATTTTTAGTAATTTTTAAATACAATGTTCCACGTGAAACATATAATTAATATATACTTATTAATAAATTAAATTTCATCATCTAAATCATCAGTAATATCATCAGCGACATCATCTTCATCTTCAAAATCTAAATCATTTCCCAAATCAATATCACTATCATCAGAATTATTTCCCAAACTTACTTCAGAATCGTTATAATTATTTCCCAAATCATCTACATTTTCACTGTTTTGGTTGTTAATAACTTCACTTTCAGTAGAATTATCTTCTTCTTTCTCTTTATCTACTAAGCAAATAGTAGCAACAGTATGTTCTTCCTTTAATCTGATTAATCTTACACCTTGAGTAACTCTACCTAAAGTATTGATATTCTCAGTACCCATACGCATTACCATACCAGCATCAGTAATTATAACTAAATCAGTATCAGGTCTAGCAATCTTAAATGATGCAATATCACCATTCTTATCCGTAATACTTAAGGCTTTAACACCTTTACTACCACGTTTAGTTTCACGATAATCACGAACAGATGTTTGTTTACCATAACCCTTAACTGTAACAATAATTACATTATCATCATCAGAAGCTATTTCAGCACCAATACACTTAGCATCACCAAGTTCAATACCTTTAACACCAGATGCTGTTCTACCCATGATACGAACGTCATTTTCATTAAATTTAACCATTCGTCCACTACTAGATCCTAATAATACAAAATTATTTCCCGTCGTCTTACGAACAGCAATTAATTCATCATCTTCCTTAAGCGTAATACAAATCTTACCGCCATTTCTAATACTATCAAATTCAGAAATAGCTGTACGTTTAACTAAACCAGACTTCGTAACAAATAATAAATTATCGATATTTTCATCTGGTGATAACTTAATAATTGAATTAATCATTTCATCCTTCTCTAAAGGTAATAAATTAACCATTGGTAATCCTTTAGATTGTCTACTAAATTCAGGTATTTCATAACCTTTCAAGCGATAAACCTTACCTTTATTAGTAAAGAATAAAACATGATCATGCGTTTGAATATTAATCATCTGTTCAACAAAATCCTCTTCATTTGTTGCCATACCTTTAATACCAACGCCACCTCTATTTTGCGCTTTAAACGTATCAGATGTTGTTCTCTTAATATAACCTTTATGAGTTAAAGCAATCATAACATCTTCATTAGGAATTAAAGATTCATCTTCAATATAATCAATAGCAGTCATATCAATATGTGTACGACGTTCATCAGCAAACTTATTCTTGATTTCCGTCATTTCCTCTTTAATTATATTTAATACCTTTTCTTCACTAGCTAAAATAGCTCTTAACTCATCAATTTCCTTCATTAATTCAGCTAATTCAGCTTCAATCTTATCTCTTTCTAATCCTGTTAAACGACGTAATCTCATTTCCAAAATAGCTTGAGCTTGAACTTCTGTAAGACCAAATCTATCCATCAAACCAGTTTGAGCATCCTCATCACTATTTGAATTACGTATTAATTTAACAACTTCATCAATATTATCTAATGCAATCTTTAATCCTTCTAAAATATGAGCTCTTTTCTCAGCTTTATCCAAATTAAATCTTGTTCTTCTTATAATAATTTCTTTTTGATAATCAATATATTTAGCTATAATATCCTTTAAACCAAGAGTTTTAGGTACTCCTTGATCCAACATTAAGAAAATAATACCAAAATTAGCTTGAAAATCAGTATGTTTATAAAGTTGATTTAAAATAACCTGTGGATTAGCATCCTTCTTTAAAGTAATAGTAATCTTAACCCCATCTTTTAAATCAGTATGATAATCAGTTATACCATCAATTATCTTATTATGAACTAAATCAGCTACCTTATTTTTTAAATCTAAAGTATTAATTCCATAAGGAACTTCTGTAACTACAATATAATGACGACCATTCTTTTCTTCAATCGTCGCTTTACTTCTAATCGTAATACTTCCGCGACCAGTTTCATAAGCTTTTCTAATACCAGAATTACCTAAAATAATACCTCCTGTTGGAAAATCAGGTCCAGGTATATACTTCATTAATTCATCTAATGTAATTTCTGGATTATCAATATAAGCAATGCATCCATCAATAACTTCCCCTAAATTATGAGGTGGAATATTAGTTGCCATACCAACGGCAATACCCATCGTACCATTTACTAAAATATTAGGAAATCTAGATGGTAAAATAGCAGGTTCTTTTTCTGAATCATCGAAGTTAGGTATCATATCAACAGTATCTTTGTTAATATCTCTTAATAATTCCAAAGATATCTTTGAAAGTCTTGATTCAGTATAACGCATAGCTGCTGCGCCATAACCTTCAATATTACCAAAATTACCATGTCCATCAACTAACATACAACGATAAGAGAAATCTTGAGCCATTCTTACCATTGCTTCATAAATACTCGAATCACCATGTGGATGGTATTTACCCATTACATCTCCGACAATTCTTGCACTCTTCTTATGAGGTTTATCAGGTGTATATCCAGATTCATACATTGAATATAAAATTCTTCTTTGAACAGGTTTAAGACCATCTCTTAAATCAGGTAAAGCACGAGCAACAATAACACTCATTGAATAATCTAAGAAAGAATCTCTTACCTCTTTAACGATATTATTTTGTTCTAATCTATCCACAACCATTCACCTCCTAAGCATCCAAATTTTGTACAAAGACAGCATTTTCTTCAATAAATGTTCTTCTAGGTTCTACTTCATCACCCATTAATTTAGAGAATACTTCATCAGCTGCTCTAGTATCTTCTAATGTAATTTGTCTTAATACACGTTTTTCAATATCCATTGTTGTTTCATTTAACTCTTCAGCATCCATTTCACCTAAACCTTTCATACGTAAGATATCTCTCTTTGTTTCAGGTTTTAATGTTGCTAAATATTCATCTCTTTCTTTTTCATTTAAAACATATTTTATTGTTTGACCATGTTTAATACAGAAAAGAGGTGGCTGAGCAGCATATACATGTCCAGCTTCAACAATTGGTCTAAAGAATCTATAGAACAATGTTAATAATAATACTCTAATATGTGCTCCATCAACATCGGCATCAGTCATAATAATTATCTTGTCATATCTTAATTTAGATAAATCAAATTCATCACCAATACCAGTACCAAAAGCTGTAATTATTGTTCTAATTTCTTCATTATTTAAAGCTCTATCTAATCTAGCTTTTTCAACATTTAATATTTTACCTCTTAAAGGAAGGATTGCTTGCGTCATACTATTACGACCTTTAATAGCCGAACCACCAGCTGAATCTCCCTCGACGATAAATATTTCACATTCAGATGGATCTTTACTCTTACAATCAGATAATTTTCCATAGAAATTAGTAATATCTAAATCACCTTTACGACGAGTTAATTCTCTTGCCTTTTTAGCAGCTAATCTCGCTCTTGAAGCCGTCATTGATTTTTCAATTATTAATCTAGCTTCTTCGGGATTCTCAAGTAAAAATCTTTCTAATCCTTCACTAAAGACATCATCAGCAATCTTTCTAACTTCAGCATTACCAAGTTTAGTCTTTGTTTGTCCTTCAAATTGTGGATCAGGATGTTTACAAGAAATAATCATTGTTAAACCTTCTCTAACATCATCACCAGTTAAAGGATCATCATTATCTTTTAATAATTTAGCATTCTTAGCATAGTTATTAATAATTCTTGTTAAAGCTCTCTTAACTCCATCTTCATGTGTACCACCTTCATGCGTACTAATATTATTAGTAAACGAATATAAACATGAATTATAATCTTCATTATATTGGAACGCAACTTCGATAGATATATTATCTTCTTGTCCCTCAACATACACAACATCGTCATGAATTACCTTTTTGTTTTTATTTAATTTTTTAACAAACTCAATAATTCCTCCACTATAAACAAATTCTTGTTTCTTTTCATCTTCTCTTAAGTCTTCTAAAATGATTCTTAATCCTTTATTTAAGAATGCTAATTCTTCTAATCTAGTGGCAAGTGTCTCATAATCATATACTGTTGTTTCTTTAAATATAGTTGGATCTGCTTTAAATGTAACAGTTGTTCCAGTTCTTTCTGGATCACAATCTTCAATAATTTTAAGTGGTTCAACAGGATGTCCGCCATTTTCAAATCTTTGAAAATAAACATGACCTTCTCTATAAACTCTAACTTCTAACCAAGCAGATAAAGCATTTACTACTGAAGCACCTACACCATGTAAGCCTCCAGATACTTTGTATCCGCCGCCACCAAATTTACCACCAGCATGTAATACAGTAAATATAGTTTCAATTGTTGATAAACCAGTCTTAGCATTCATACCAGTTGGCATTCCACGACCATCATCTTTAACTGTAATAATATTACCCTTTTCAATTATTACTTCGATATCATCACAATAACCAGCTAAAGCTTCATCGACAGCATTATCAACTATCTCCCAAACTAAATGGTGAAGTCCTCTTTCACTAGTTGTTCCAATATACATACCAGGTCTTTTACGAACTGCTTCTAACCCTTCTAGAACTTGAATATCACTATCATTATATTCTTCCTTCATATATTATTCCTCCCTCACAACACCATCATTTATTTCAAACAACTTACTTTTTTGTAAAATATCACTATTTATTTTATCAATCTCAGTCGTTGTTATAAATGTCTGAACATTTTCATTTATTAATGACAAAATATTATTTATTTTAAACCTATCTAATTCGCTAAATAAATCATCTAATATTAAAATTGGATAATCATCCCTTATTTGATAAAAAATCTCTAATTCAGCCATTTTATAAGCTATAATCGCATTCTTTTGTTGACCTTCAGATCCATAATCTCTAATATTAAATCCTTTAAACTTAAATTTAATATCATCATGATGAACTCCAAATGTCGTTTTACCTAAGATAATATCTCTATTTAAACATTCTTTATATTTCTTTAATATCTTTTCTTTATCAAAATTATTAAAATCTGAAATATATTCTAAGTTTAAATCAGAAATATTACATATCTTTTTATAAAACTCCCCTATTTTATCATTTAATAAATCTATATATTTTTTTCTCGATAAATAAATTTTTTCACCTAAATCAATTAATTTACCTGTTAATATTTCTAAATAATCACTAGAACTATTAGCATTTATATTCATTGTTTTTAAATAAGTATTTCTTTGTTTTAATAACTTATTATAATTATTTAAATTTTTAAGATAACTATTATTTATTTGCGATATTTCTAAATTAATAGCTTTTCTTCTTACTGTCGGTGAATCCTTTATAAATCTTAAATCATCAGGATTAAAGAGTACAACACTAACTTTCGATATATAATCACTTAATTTATCTACTTTAGTATTATTTATTTTTACTTTTTTTCCCCCATCTTTGATTATTATTTTATAATCATTAGTGTATTTTTCGGCAATTGTCCCCTCTACTCGACAAACATCTTTGTTGTTCATAATTAATACTTTATCAACAGAACCCCTAAAAGACTTTGTAAGTGCAAGCACATAAATACTTTCTACTAAATTAGTCTTACCTGAACCATTATTACCATATATTATGTTATAACTAGGATCAAAACTAATTTCCATTTTTTCATAATTTCTAAAATTTAATAATCTCAAATGTTGTATCTTCATTTTTTAGCCTCTTTTACGACCATAGATTAACAAAAGTATTTTTTGAGTACTCCCATACCTCAAATAAATTATAACACAAAAAGCTACCTTTTAGTAGCTTTTTAATCATTTTTTCGCAATTTTTCGCATTTGTAATGTATCTTTTAATCTTGAACAACGATAAAGTTGATTATCTATTATCGCTGACGATACATCAACTAGTAACTTTTTCCCATTTTTAAGCTCAATAATCGTTTTATCTTTAAACTTATTTGGCTTATAAATATGTTCATAAGATAACCATGAACATTCTTTATTCTTTGGTGATAACGTTGGAAAAAAGATTAGATTAAATGTTTCTTCAATAATAACTGGTACTTTATGAGTAAAACCAACTAATTTAGAAGTTCCTATCTGTCTTCCTTCTAATGAACTACCAAAATATTCACAACTTTCTTCTACTATCTTTAAAACTGGTTTATCAACAGTAAAAGAATCTTCAACTTCATATACTACTGTATGATGATCATCTTTTGGTACTAAAGCCACTGTATTCTTATTAATTTCATAAGAATCCATATCCAAAACCTCCCTCTTTCCAAAATTTACCAACCTTATACTCTATTATAATGTCGAATTTTGTCACATTCTGTCGATTAATTACAAAAATTTTTTATTTCACAAAAAAATCACTCTCTTTTACAGAAAGTGATTTAATTTTTCTCTTAATTAAAATGTTTTAATAGGTAAAATTAATTGAATTAAAGATTCATCAGATACTGATTTAATAACAATTGGTTTTACTTCCCCATTAAGTAAAATTAATATTTCTTCATCTTTCATTGTTTTTAAAGCATCTAACATATATTTAGCACTAAATGAAATATCTATATTAGCATCAGCTGCCGTTTCAATATCAAGTTTTTCTTCTACTTTACCTATTTCTGATGCATAAGAGTTAATAATCATTTGGTTGCCTTTTATTCTCATTTTAACAATATTTTTATCCTTATTTTGTGTAAGTAAAGCTGCTCTATCAATAGCATTATAATAATTATCTAATTTAGTATTAACAATAATGGCAAAATCATTAGGTATTAAATTAGAAGTATTAGGATATGTTCCAGAAAGAAGATTACTTTGAAAGATTATATTTTTATATTTAAATAATACTTTATTAGTAAAGACATGCATTTCTACATCTTCATCTTCATTTATTATTTTATCTAATTCCATTATATTCTTACCAGGTATAACAATATTAATCTCTTCTTCACTAGGTACATCTAAAGTAATATTCTTTTTAGCAAGACGGTAAGAGTCAGTTGCAATACATTCAAGTAAGTCCCCTACTATTTTAAAGTTAAGTCCTGTAAGTAAAGGTCTTAATTCTTGTGTAGATATTGCAAAAGCTGTTTGACTGATAATTGTTTTAAATGTATCTCCCTTAATAATTATAGGTTTTTCTACTTCTTCTAATTTTAAACTTGGATATTCTTTAGGATCTAAACAATTTAAATCATATTGACTATTATCAGATGATATCTTTATTTTTAAACCATCCATTAATTCAAAGTTAATTAAATCTGAAGGTAGCTTTCTTATTATATCTAATATATATTTACTTTGAATTATTATAGATCCTTCTTTTTCTACATTAGTAATCGATTTCTTATCAATAAATGCTCTTATTGTTAATTCACTATCACTAGCTGTTAAAAATAAACCTTCATCATTTAATTCAAATTTAACACCATTTAATATTGGAATAATATTTTTAGTAGAAATAGCTTTAACAACGTTTGATAAATTTTCTAATAAAATATTTTTTTCAATCGTAAATTTCATTTATTTTCCTTCTTTCTTTTTATTTTTTTATAGTTTTATTATTATTACAACGTGAATAATGTGAATAACTACGATTTTACTCACAATTATCTATAAAAAACGTTCATTTTTTCCTGTTAATAATTCTTCTTTTACTAACAATTAATTAACAAACTTATAATTTAGATTTAATTTCATTAATAATTTCTTTTAATTGACTATTATTTTTTAAGTCTTCTTCAATTGTATTAACAGCATGTATTACTGTTGAATGATCTTTACCACCAAATTCTAAGCCAATTCTTGGAAAAGATTGATCTGTCATCATACGACATAAGTACATTGCTAACATTCTAGCATAAGCTATATCTTTACTTCTTTTCTTTCCTTTTAATACTTCAACTGTAATATTATAATAATCAGCTACCGCCTTTTGAATACTTACAATATCATTAGTCATATAAGGATTCTTTGTTAAATAATCTTTTAGTGCTTCGTTTGTAAATTCTAAATCTAATTTATTAGGTACAAAGATTGCCGTATAAGCAACTAACCTATTTATTACTCCTTCAATACTTCTTACATCAGTATCACAATTATTAGCTATAAATTCTACTGCTTCATCAGTAATTTTATTCGCTAAATTAGGTATTCTATTAATTTTATCTTTTATAATACGACATCTTAAGTCAAAATCAGGTGGATAAATATCAACTGGTAATCCCCAAGCAAATCTACTTCTAAGTCTATCCTCTAATAATTTTAAATCATCAGGTGATCTATCAGAACTTATAATAATCTGTTTATTATTATCATGTAAATAATTAAAAGTATGAAAGAATTCTTCTTGGGTTTTCTTTGCATCTACTAAATATTGAATATCATCAATAATTAAAACATCAACATTACGATATTTATTCTTAAATTTATTAAAGTATTCTTTATTATCACTACTATCACTACCAGTATAATCTTTTCTAAAATCATCACTAGTTGCATATAATACTTTAAGTTCTTTATGATGTTCCGTAATGTAGTTACCGATTGCATGCATTAAGTGAGTTTTTCCAATACCACTTTTTCCATATATAAATAACGGATTGAATTGAACTCCAGGATTCTCAGCTACGGCAAAAGCCGCTGTTCTTGCAAATTTATTCGTATCCCCTACTACAAAATTATCAAAATTTAAACTTGGTTTTAAATTAGTTTCAAAAGGAGTATCATCATTGTGAATATCTACTTGTTCATTAACAACCTCATTAATTAATTCTGTAACTGGAGCTTCAATTTCTTCTTCCAATAAACATTCTATATCCCTTTTTACCCCTGTAATTTTAGAAAAAGCCTCATCCATTAAATCATAATAATTTGATAATAAAAATTTTTTGTGTAAAGGCATTGGTACTTGTAATACTATCTTTGAATCAGTAATTTCATGTAATTTAGTATCTCTAAACCATGTACTAAAAGATACTGGGTTAAGTTTTTCTTTAATTATATCTAAAAAATGTGCCCAGATCTCTTCTGAGTTCAATCCCATCACCCCACTTTGCCATTTATGTACAAATATTTTAACTCAACCTGTGGAAAAATAAAAGCAATATTTTTAAAAATTTTTTCATCCACAAATATATAAACAAGCTTATCGACAAAAAACGACACAAAATACCTAAGAATAAGCCATTTATCCACATTATCCACAAATTTCAAATAAACATGTGCAAAAAGTTATCCACATATTCACAGGATGCTGTTGATAAATGTCTAATTCATGCCAAAATTGAACTATAGCCCGATATTTCTTGACAATTTTTAAATCTTAATATTATAATAAGGGAGCTTATTTAGATGTGGAGGTGTAATACATGAAAAGAACTTATCAACCAAATAATAGAAAAAGAGCAAAAAAACATGGATTCTTTGCTAGAAAAGAAAGTAATATTCTAAATTCAAGAAGAAAAAAGGGACGTAAAAAAGTCGTAGTTAAATAAGCCACTATCTTAAGTGGTTTTTTATGTATTAAAAGGGATGAAAGAATATGAAAAGGGCTGAAACCATCAAAGACCAAAAATTATTTAATAATATAATAAAGAATGGTAAATATATAAAAAATTCATATTTTGTCTTATATAGTTCTAAAAAAGAAGACCCAGAAATAAATTTTGGTATCGCTATTAGTAATAAAGTCGGTAAAGCACATTTACGAAATAAATTAAAAAGACAAGTAAGATCTATTATTGATAAAAACAGAAATTTATTTAAAAATAACCATAATTATATTATAATGATAAGAAGGAGCTGTTCAGAAGTAAAATATGCAATCTTAGAACAAGCTTTAATAGATTTATTAAATCAATAAGGGTGATACAGTGAAAAAGAAAACAAAAATATTTATTATTGCATTATTACTAATATTATTAACCGGATGTACCCAAACTTTAAAAGATGGTAAGGAAGCTGTAACCAATGAAAAAACTGGTCAAACTCTTACTTCTAACATATTATGTAAACCAAGTGATGAAGATTTATTAAAAACTTATGAGAAATATGATGATAATTTAAAAGTAAGTTTAGAAGATTTACCAACATGTAAAAATTTTACGCCAGGCAAATTAAAATACCAAGGTTTATGGGAATCAATCTTTATTAAACCATTAGCTTATATCATCTTAAAATTTGGTTACTTAGTTAAGAATATGGGTATATCAGTAATGATAATCGGTTTATTAATAAGATTAATTATGTTACCAATTCAAATTAAAACCGTCAAACAATCAGAAAATATGAAAAAAGCTCAACCAGAAATAGCACGTATTGAAAGAAAATATCGTAATAAAACAGATAATGAATCATTAATGGCTAAGAGCCAAGAAACAATGTTAGTATATAAAAAATATGAAATAAATCCTGTTAGTGGTTGTTTACTAGCCTTCATTCAGTTGCCGTTATTCTTTGCTTTCTTAGAAGCAATTAATAGAGTACCAGCAATATTCGAAGGGAAATTCTTAACAATGAACTTAGGTATGACTCCAGTAACTGGTATTATGCAACATAATTATTTATATATATTGTTGATAATCTTAATTATATTAACAACGTTCTTATCATTTAAGATATCAATGGCCAGTCAAGATAAAAACTCCGAAATAGCTCAACAAACTAATTTTATGTTTATCTTTATGATTTTAATGGTTTCAGTAGCATCATTAAGTTTACCAACTGCCATTGCTTTATATTGGATCGTAACTAATGGTTTTGCTGTCATTCAAAATTTTGTTATAAAGAAATTAATGGAGAAGAGGAAGTAGTATGAAGATTGAAGTATTTGAAGGAAAAACAAAAGAGGAAGCTAAAGAAAAAGCTTTAGCTGAATTAAATGTTACAGAAAATGAAGTATTCATTAAAGAAGAAGAAAAAAAGGGTAAATTATTCAAAGCTACAACTTATATTTGCAAAGTAGTTAAAATAACTGATGTTGCTAATTTCTTAAAAGAAAAATTAGCTGAAATGTTAAAAAATATGGGAATCGAATGCCAATTCGAAACAAATGTTAGAGATGAACAAATCAACATTAAAATGTATTCTGATAAAAATAATATTTTAATTGGTCGTAATGGTCAAACATTAATGGCTATCCAAACAGTTCTACGTCAAATAGCTTTTAATGAAATTGGTACATACCCATATATCTTATTAGATGTTGAAAACTATAAAGAAAAGAAAATATCTAATTTAGAAAGAAATGCTAAACGTATTGCTCGTGAAGTATTAAAAACCAAAATAGATGTTAGTTTAGATAATATGAACTCTTATGAAAGAAGAATAATTCATAATGCCTTATCTAAATACAAAAATCTATCAACTACTAGTGAAGGTGAAGAGCCAAATCGTCATATTGTTATTAGATATGTCGAAACTGAAGAGCCAGAAGAAAATGGTGAAGAAGAGTAAAGTAACTCTTCTTTTTTATTTCCCGGGAAATAATTTTGCTATAATTAATATATAATAAAAATCATTTCCCAAATACCTAAAGTATGCTATAATACAGGCCGAAAGGAGCTAAAAATATGAATGATACAATCTGTGCCATAGCTACCAGTCAAGGAGTAGGGGCTATCGCTATCATTAGAGTTAGTGGTGATGAGTCAGTTGAAATAGTAAATAAACTATTTAAAGGTAAAGACCTAACTAAAGTAGCAACTCATACTATTAACTATGGTAAAATAATCGATCCATCTGATAATAAAGTAATTGATGAAGTCTTAGTATCCGTTATGTTAGCTCCTAAAACTTTTACTAGAGAAAATGTTATTGAAATAAACACGCATGGTGGTATTGCCTCAACTAATAAAGTCCTAGAATTATTACTTACAAATGGTTGTCGTCTAGCTGAACCAGGTGAATTTACTAAAAGAGCTTTCCTAAACGGCCGTATCGACTTACTAGAAGCCGAAGGTGTAATGGACTTAATCAATGCTAAAACTGATACTCAAAGAGAACTAGCTACTAATACAGTAACTGGTAAAGTCTCAAATTTAATTAATAACTTACGTAGTGATTTAGTTCAAATAATATCTAATATCAACGTTAATATCGATTATCCTGAATATGATGATGTCGATATAATAACAAACGACTTACTTATTCCTAAAATAACATCCTTAAAAGAAAGAATTAATAAAATATTAGAAGAAAGTAAAAACGGTCAAATAATTAAAGAAGGCATTAAAACATCCATCGTTGGTCGTCCTAACGTCGGTAAAAGTAGTTTACTAAATGCTTTACTAGAAGAAGATAAAGCCATTGTTACCGATATCGCTGGTACAACTAGAGATATAGTCGAAGGTCAAATAAGTATTAATGGCATAATTTTAAATATAATCGATACAGCTGGTATTCGTAAAACTGATGATAAAGTAGAATCTATCGGTGTTTCTAAAAGCTTAAAAACAATTGATGAAGCTGACTTAGTATTATTAGTTCTAAATAATAATGAAGAACTAACCCCAGATATCGAAGAATTACTAACTAAAATTAAAGAAAAAGAATATATTGTTATATTAAATAAATGTGATTTAGCTTCTAAAATAGATATAACTAAATTAAATGTTGATAAATCTCGCCTTATCAACATGAGTATTAAAGATAATCAAGGAATTGACGAATTAAAAAACAAAATAATTGAATTATTTAACCTAAATAAACTAGAAAGTGCTGACCCAACATACCTAAGTAATAGTCGTAGTATAAGTATCTTAAGAAAATGTCTAACTTCAATTGAAGAAATTGAAAAAGGTTTAAAAGATAACCAACCAATAGATATGATCGAACTTGATATCAAAAATATTTGGGAACAACTAGGTATGATTAATGGAACTACCTATGAAGAAGAATTACTAGATGAAATGTTTAGTAGATTTTGTCTTGGGAAATAAAAAGAGGTGTGAATAACTATGTATGAAATAATTGTTGTCGGTGGGGGACATGCCGGCTGTGAAGCAGCTCATGCCTGCGCTACTAAAAAACATAAAACTTTATTAATAACCAGTAACTTAAAAAATATCGCTGATATGCCTTGTAATCCTCATATTGGTGGTAGTGCTAAAGGTATAGTAGTTAGAGAAATAGATGCCTTAGGTGGCATTATGGGTAAAGTAGCTGATAAAACCCATTTACAAATCAAAATGCTAAATAGTGCTAAAGGTCCAGCTGTCCAATCATTACGTGCTCAAGGCGATAAAATAGCTTATCCAAAAGAAATGCTAAATACTTTAAATAAATTAGAATACTTAGATATTAAAGAAGGAATGGTTGAAGACCTAATAATTGAAGATGGCAAAGTAGGGGGAGTTATCCTAGAAGATGGTACTAAAATTATTTCCCAAGCTGTCATTCTAACTACTGGTACATATTTAAAAGCTGATATTTTAGTGGGAAATACTCGTACAAGAAAAGGTCCTCATGGTGAAAAACCATCTACCTTCCTAAGTGATAAATTAAAAGAATATGGCTTTAATATAATTAGATTAAAAACTGGTACACCACAAAGAATCGATCGTAAAACAATTGATTTTTCTAAAACTAAATTAGAACCAGGTGATAGTGTATATCATACCTTTAGTTTTGATTTAGAACCATCATATAAAATCGAAGACCAAGAACCATGCTATCTAACTTATACAACAGAAAAAACTCATCAAATAATTAGAGATAATTTAAATAAATCAAGTATGTATGGTGCACTAGATGATATTAAAGGTATTGGTCCAAGATATTGTCCATCAATTGAAGATAAAGTAACTCGTTTTGCTGATAAAGAAAGACATCAACTATTCTTAGAACCAGAAAGTCGTTATTATGACGATATCTATCTTCAAGGATTTTCAACTTCTATGCCTCCTGAAATTCAAGAATTAATGGTACATAGCTTACCAGGCTTAGAAAATGCTAAAATCTTAAAATATGGTTATGCCATTGAATATGATGCTATCTATCCAACACAACTTAATGCTTCATTAGAAACTAAAATAATTGAAAACTTATATACTGCTGGTCAAATAAATGGTACAAGTGGTTATGAAGAAGCTGCTTGCCAAGGTTTAATGGCAGGTATCAACGCTTCTCTAAAACTAGAAGGAAAAGAACCATTCGTCTTAAAAAGATCTGATGCTTATATCGGTGTTTTAATCGATGATTTAATTACTAAAGGAATTAGAGATCCGTACCGTTTACTAACTTCCCGTGCTGAATTTAGATTATTATTACGTAGTGATAATGCTGATTTACGTTTAAGAAAATATGGTTATGAGGTCGGACTAATAAACGAAGAACAAATAAAACGTTTACAAACTAAAGAAGAGTCTATAAACGAATTACTTAACTATATGAAAGAAACTAAATTAAAACTAACTGACGAAATCAAAAATAAATTTATTACTAATAACTACCAAGTACCTAACAATGGTATTACCCTAGAACAATTAATCAAAAGACCAGAAATAACAATGAACTTTTTAAATGAAATAGTTGAAATACCATATCCTGACGAAATCAAAGAACAAATCGAAATCAATTTAAAATACGAAGGATATATTGCCAAAGCTTATAAAGAAGCTGAAAAAATGTTAAAACTTGAAAAAAAACAAATACCTGAAGATATTGATTATGATAAGATTAAAAATATTGCTTCTGAAGCCCGTCAAAAACTAAAAGAAGTAAGACCTAAAACAATAGCTCAAGCAATTCGAATTAGTGGTGTAAATCCTGCTGATATTTCAATTCTTTCAGTTTATTTAAAAAAGGAATATGGTAAAGATGAATAAAGAAGAATTTATAAAAGAAGTTAGCAAACTAGGTCTTAATCTAACAGAAGAACAATTAAATAAGTTAGATATCTATGCTAAATTCTTAGTTGAATATAACTCTCATACCAACCTAACAGCTATTACTGAAGAAGACCAAATCTATTTAAAACATTTTTATGATTCTCTAACTTTAGTAAAAGCAATTGACTTAAATAAAATAAATAACTTAATAGATATTGGCACAGGTGCAGGATTTCCTGGTATGGTTATTAAAATATTATTTCCCAACATTGAAGTAACATTGCTAGATTCTAACAATAAAAAAATCAACTTCCTACAAGAATTGGGAAATAAATTACAACTAACTAATATAAATTATTATCATGGTCGTGCCGAAGAATTCTGTCTTCAAAATCGTGAAATCTTCGACCTAGTTACTGCCAGAGCTGTAAGTAATATGACTACATTATCAGAATTATGTTTACCACTAACTAAATTAAATGGCTATTTTATTCCTTTAAAAGGATCAAATGAAGAAGAGATAAATTCTTCATTAAATGCGATTAAAAAGCTAGGTGGAAACATTGAAGAAATAATTAAATTTTCTTTACCATACGAAGAAAGTACCAGAAATATAATTAAAATAAAAAAAATAAATAATACACCTAAGGAATACCCAAGAAGATATGACAAGATAGTTAAGTACCCATTGAAATAAAAAGTAAAATAGGGTATTATTAATAATAGGAAAGACTAGATAAAAGGGGCTGATTATATGAATCTAGAATCAGGCGTACTACAAGTACATATTGAAGATATAATACCTAATAGATTCCAACCAAGACTTTCATTCGATGAACAAGGTTTAAAAGAACTTGCTGATTCTATTAGAGAACATGGTATTATCCAACCATTAGTATTAAGAAAATTAGGCGATAAATATGAAATAATTGCTGGTGAAAGAAGATATAAAGCTGCTCAAATAGCTGGTCTTACTACAGTTCCAGCAGTAATAGCTAATATCGATGATAATAAATCAGCCGAAGTAGCTTTAGTTGAAAATGTTCAAAGAAGAGATTTAACAGCTATTGAGGAAGCTCGTTCATATAAAAGTTTACTTGATAAAGGTTATCTTACTCAAGAACAACTAGCTAAAAGAATGGGTTTATCTCAACCATCTATTGCTAATAAATTACGTTTATTAAACTTAGACGAAGAAGTACAACAAGCCTTACTTGAAGAAAAAATATCTGAACGTCATGCTCGTACTTTGTTATCTTTAGAAGACAAGAATGCCCAAAGAGAATGGCTACATCGTATAATTAATGAACGTTTAACAGTTAGACAATTAGACTTAGAATTAAAAAAATTAAATGAAGCTAATCAAATGGTTAGTGCCGATGAAGAAGATGAAGGTACTGGTGAAGTTCCATTAGTATCATCAATTCCAAGTATCGAAGATATCAAAGCTAATTCAATCGATATTAGTGAAGCTAATCGAATTAAAAATAATCCTCCAGAGCAACTAGAAACATTAGAAACATTAGAGGAAACACCAGTATCAAATAATATTCAACCAGTATCAAATGAACCAGAATCGTTAGAAGAACCAGCTCCATATACTCAAGCAACAACGATTCCTGAATTTAATATTGCTACACCAAATTCTGTAAGTACAATTATGCCACCAGAAAGTATCGTTGAACAACCTTCAGAACAAAATAAATACTTTAATATGGCAAATACTTTTGATAATAATACAACTCCACAATCAAATTTTATGAATTCCACAGAACTAATGAATAATACAATGAATAATATGACTCCAGTTGCTGAAAATAATAATACTTTTGAAGTATTTGATTCACCAACTCCAAGTAATTCATTTATCAATATGAATAATAATCCTAATCCAACTCCAGTAGAAGAGCCAAAACCAGAACCACCTAAACCAGTCGTTAATAGTTCAATTAATCCATATAATGGTGCTCCATTAAATACTGATTTTGATCGTAATCCAAATAATAAATTCTTTACTCCAGTTATGGATAATAGTCCAGAAATTGAAATAGCTAATAAAGAAGAAAAAGAAGTGGATCCAATGCAAGCTGTAGATCAACTAATGAATAATGGTCAAAAACCAGCCGCTCCAGGTAAGATGGATTTAAAAGATGCAATTGCTACAGTTCGTTCTTGTATTGAAGGATTAGGCGAAAAAGGTTTCTTCATTAATGTTGAAGAAATCGACTTTGATAACAATTATCAAATTACAATGCAAATACATAAAGACAACTAAAAAGTTGTCTTTTTATTATATACATTTGAAAAAGATACATAATCAACACTATGTATCTTTTCTTATTCTTTAGTTACTTCTTTAAAAACTGCTTCTGTATCCGCATTACGATATTCACTACCACTTACATAATAAAAGATTGTTGAATTTTTCGTATCTTTCGTTTCTTCCCCAGTAATTGCATTAAGTGGCACTCCAACTACATTAGCTGGTTTTTCATACCAAGTCTTATCGATATCTAAATTTTCTACTGTATTCACCCAAATGTTTTTGGATATCTTACCATCCGCTACTTTAAGTTCGCTATTATCATCATTACCATTCCATACCATCATCAAAACATTTGGGTTATACCCAACCATCCAACAATCAGTTCCAGATGAACCAGTCTTTATAGCATACTTACTTGATATCTTCGAAGCAACACTCATAACCGTTGGTGTATTATAATCTACGAAAGCTGAATTATAAGTCGAAGTCATCATTTCATTTAATATATAGTCATAAGCTTCATTTAATACTAAATCAGCACTATCATTCTTTTCATATAATACATTTCCTTGTATATCTTCAATTCTATTAATAAACGTTAAATCTCTTTTATAGCCGCCACTAGCTAAAGTTGTATAAGCTCTTGCAAAATCTAACATACTTAATTCACAAGTACCTAAAGCCAGAGAAGGTATAGCTTGTAAATCGGCTTTAATACCCATCCTATGAGCTGTATTAACTAAAGTATCTTCCCCTAAAAATAAATGTGTCTTAACCGCATAAATATTATCTGAATAAGCAATCGCCGCGGCCATTGTAATATTTTTATTTCCATACTTATCATTATAATTAGATGGTGAATATTCTTGATTAGATGAAAACATAAAAGTTGTTGGTTCACTTAAGAAAGTTGAAGAAGAAACCATCCCATTTTCTAATGCCGCATAATAAAGAATCGGTTTAATAGATGATCCCACTTGTCTTTTACTACTTATTGCTCGGTTATACTGACTTTTAGCATAATCAAACCCACCAGTTAAAGCCATAACTCCACCAGTTTTAGGATTAACAATAATACTTGCTACTTGCATACTATCTTCATCTTTCATTTCGGCTAAGATATTTTCTTCCATTAACTTTTGCGCATCCATATTAAGTGAAGTATAAATTCTAATTCCTCCGGATTCAATCAACGAATCAGGTATTGCTTCTAAACTTTCTAATTCATCATAAACCGCATCTTGATAATACATTAGCATATTTAAATTATTATCACTTGCTTTACCATATATCGCTATATCATCTTTAAATAAGTTATCATAAGTACCTTGATCAATACAATCATTATTAAGCATTAACTTACTAATTACTTTAGCTCTCTTTAAAGAAGCTTCATAATCACTAACTGGATTATATTTATTCGGCGATTTTGGAATACCTGCTAAAATAATCGCTTCTTCCAAAGTTAAATCTTTTGCATCCTTATTAAAATAAAAATGACTAGCATTTTCAACACCATAATTACCTTGACCAAAATTAATTGTATTCAAATATCCTTCCAATATTTCACTTTTCTCATACTGAACTTCTAATCTTAAAGTTAAAAAAGCTTCTTCTATTTTTCTTTTCCAAGTCTTATCAAAATCTAAATACATATTCTTAATATATTGTTGACTAATTGTTGAAGCTCCTTGGACAATACTGCCACTTTTAATATTTACATACATAGCTTTAATAATTCTTGGTATATCAAATCCATGGTGTTTATAAAAATTCTTATCTTCTGTACTTAATACCGCATCAATAAAGTATGGTGATATATTATCTAAAGAAACCCATTCATTATTACCTGAACCTTGATAAACTAAATCCTCTTTATCATCATAAATATATATTTGATTAGTATTTTTAATATCTAACTTTGGTGAAAAATAAGCGTATAAATATAATCCAACAATCCCAAAAATACCCATAATAAATAAAACACAAACTAAAGTAAATAATTTTTTTAATAATTTCATAAAAACACCCATTAATTATTATTAAAAAAAATTTCTAAATTATAAGTGCAAACTATATAATATTATGTTATAATCACTGGCAAAAGGAATGACCTTTATGAAAAAGTTATTAAATTTAAGACTTTATAAAGCTAAAAAGATTGAAAATGAATATTTTAATATTAAAGCTTTATATACTAATGATACTTATACTTTTAAAATTGATGGTACTAAAACAACAATTAGTAAAAAGAAGTTTACTAGAGAAAATAATGAATTTAAATTTAGCTTAGATTTAATAACTAAAGAAGGTTTATATTTATTAAAAGAAAATGATATGTTATTTGACATTGAAGTCTTAAAATTATCTTCTAAATTTACTGATAATAATATAATATTAGAGTATAGATTATCTAGTGATGAAGATATTATTAAAATAGAAATTAATATTGAAGGTGATGTAAATGAGTAGTTTTATCGAAGAAGAACAAACTTATTTAAAAAGTAAAATTAAAGAATGTGGTTATGATTGTAATGAAGTAGTTTTAAATGTTTCCTCACGTCCGGAATTTGGTGATTATCAATTTAATGGAGCTATGGCTATGTCTAAACAATATGGTAAAAATCCACGTGATATAGCTACTGAAATAGTTGAATGTATAAAAAAAGATAATCATTATCAAGATATAAATATTGCTGGACCAGGTTTTATCAATATTACTTTTAGTAATGAATCTTTAATTAAACATGTTAATGATTTAAATACTAATATTAACATTAATTACGAAAATGATCATCCTAAAACCATTTTTATGGATTACGGTGGTGCTAATGTTGCTAAAGCCTTACATGTCGGCCATTTAAGAAGTGCTAATATTGGTGAAGCTTTAAAAAGACTATCAAACGCTTTAGGTAATAAAACGATTGCCGATGCTCACTTAGGTGACTGGGGACGTCCAATCGGATTAGTAATGGTTGAACTAAAGCATCGTCATCCAGAATTACCATATTTTGATCCAGATTTTAGTGGTGAATATCCAACTGAATCACCAGTTACTAATGATGATTTAATGGAAATGTATCCATATGCTAGTAATAAAGCCAAAGAAGATGAAACATATATGGAAGAAGCTCGTTTAATGACTTCTAAATTCCAAGAAGGCGAAAAAGGCTTAATGGCTTTATGGCATCATATTATGAATGTTTCTAAAACTGATATTAAAAGAATTTACGATAAATTAAATACAACCTTCGAAGTCTGGGAAGGTGAATCAGACGGCTATAAATATATTGATGAAATGACAGAGTATTTAGAACGCGAACACATTGTTGAGAATAGTGAAGGAGCTCGTGTTATTAACGTTAAAGAAGAAGACGATGACCATGAAATACCTCCTTTATTATTAGTTAAATCAAATGGTAGTGCATCATACGAAACAACCGATTTAGCTTGTATCTGGGAGAGAATGAAAAAATGGCATCCAGATGAAATATGGTATTTAACTGATGCTCGTCAATCATTACATTTTGAACAAGTCTTTAGAGCAGCTCAAAAATCTCATATCGTTGATGATAATGTTAAATTAGAATTTATTCCTTTTGGTACAATGAATGGTGCCGATGGTAAACCATTTAAAACTAGAGATGGTGGCGTAATGACTCTTGAAGCCCTACTTGATCTAGCTAAAGTCGAATGTGAAAAGAAAATCTTACCAAATATAACTGGTGATGAACGTGATAAAGTTGCTGAAACCTTATCGGTAGCAGCCATTAAGTATGCTGACTTAATTCCATTCCGTTTAACTGATTATAACTTTGATCCAGTTAAATTTAGTGACCTACAAGGTAAAACAGGGCCATATCTTCTATATTCCACAATTAGAATGCGTTCATTACTAAAAAAAGCCGAAGAAGCTAATTTAAAATATAATGAATACAAAATAATTAATAATAATCTCGATCGTGACGTTATAATCTGTTTATTAAACTTAAGAAGTGTTCTAACTAAATCAATAAATGTCAAATCTCTAAATGATATTACTGAACATTTATATAAAATAACCAATCTATATAACAACTTTTATGCTAACCATCATATACTTACAGAAGAAGATAAATCTTTACAAGAATCTTGGTTAATTCTTACTAAAGTTATCTATGAAAATAATATGAAGCTATTAAATATTTTAGGTATCGAAGTACCAGATAGAATGTAAATTAAAAAAATTTAAAAATTTCTATTGTCATATTAAAAAAAATATGTATAATGGTGTCTAGTGAAATATTTGGAGGTTATAACTAAAATGAAATTAAAAGATTTAACTCAAGCCGAATTAGAGGCTATGTCCTACGATGATATAGCAGAAATGATCCTAACTGAAACTAATCGTCAAATGAAGATCAACGAATTATTTAAGGAAATTTGCAAATTAGTTGGTTTATCTGATGACGAATTTGTAGATAAATTACCAGCTTTCTTAGATGTTTTATCAACTGATCGCCGTTTCATAATGTTAGGAAATGGTCTTTGGGATTTAAAAACTAAACATTCTACTAAAGTAATCATTGATAATGATGATGACGATGAAGACATCGAAGAAGATGTTGACTTAGATGACATCGAAGAAGATGAAACAGAAGATAAAGATATCTATTCTGATGAAGAAGATGAAACTGAAGATTTAACTGATGACGATGATTTAAAAGATTTAGTCATAATCGATGAAGATGAAGAAGCAAATGGCATGATGTAACCATTTGTTTTTTACATTTAATTTTAATATGATATAATACAAGACGAAAGGCGTGAAATAATCATGTTTGAAAGATTAGAAGCGATACAAGCAAAATACGAAGAATTAACAGAAAAACTTTCTACCCCTGAAGTATTAAATGATTATAATACTTTAAGGAAATTATCTAAAGAACAAAAAGATTTAGAAGAAACATACTTAAAGTATAAAGAATATCAAAAAGTTGAAAGTAATATTAAAGAAGCTAAAGAATTATTAAATGATCCTGAAATGGGTGAGATGGCTGCTCTTGAATTAGAAGAAGGCCAAGCTAAAAAAGAAAAATTAATTAGTGAACTAGAAATATTACTTATTCCTAAAGATGAAAATGATGATAAAGATATAATTATGGAAATAAGAGGAGCTGCTGGTGGAGATGAAGCTAATATCTTTGCTGGTGACTTGTTTAGAATGTATTCTCGTTATGCCGATTCTCAAGGTTGGAAGATTGATGTCATCAATTCAGAACCAGGAACAGCTGGTGGCTATTCCCAAATTGAAGCTAAAATAAAAGGTGAAAGTGTTTATTCTAAATTAAAATATGAATCAGGTTCTCATCGTGTTCAAAGAGTTCCTGTTACTGAATCTAATGGTCGTATCCAAACATCTACCGCTACTGTTCTTATAATGCCTGAAGTCGAAGATGTTGAAATCGATATTAATCCTAATGATTTAAGAATCGATGTTTACTGTGCAACTGGTCATGGTGGTCAAGGTGTTAATACCACTCCATCTGCTGTACGTATTACTCACTTACCAACTAATACAGTAGTAACTTGTCAAAATGAACGAAGCCAATTACAAAATAAAGCTCAAGCTATGGAAGTTTTAAAAGCTCGTTTATATCAAGCCGAACAAGAAAAGCAAGATGCTGAAGTTGGTAATGAAAGACGTAGTAAGATAGGTACCGGTGATCGTGCCGAAAAGATTAGAACTTATAACTATCCTCAAAACAGAGTAACCGATCATCGTATTGGTTATACTACTAATAATCTCGATCGTGTTATGGATGGTGACTTAGAAGACATCATCGAAGCTTTAATTACTGAAGACTTACAAAGAAAACTAAAAGGAGAATAATCTCCTTTTTTTAGAAAGATGATTCCTATGACTGAATTAGAATATTTAAAAAAATATCTTCCTCCAGAAAGAAACTTAGAAGAAGCTATTAAAAGGTTAGAAAATGGTGAACCAGTCCAATATATTATCGGCGAAACATACTTCTATAATAGCTTACTTAAAGTTAATAAAGATGTCTTAATCCCTCGCCCTGAAACTGAAGAATTAGTGGAAAAAGTCGTTAAATTAATCAAAGAATATTTTCCATCTAATTTAAGTATCTTAGATATTGGTACTGGTAGCGGATGTATACCTATTGCTTTAAAAAAAGAATTTCAAAATGCAAATATTACAGCTTGTGATATCTCACCTCAAGCTTTAAAAGTAGCTATTTCTAACGCTAAACTAAATAATGTTAATATTAACTTTCAAGAAAGTAATATCTTTTCTAACATAGATGGCAAATTCGACTTAATAATTAGTAATCCCCCATATATTAAAGAAGATGAAGAAATAATGCCAATTGTTAAAAATAATGAGCCTCATCTTGCTTTATATGCGAAAGATAATGGTTTATACTTCTATAAAGAAATAATTAAAGAATCCTCTAAGTACTTAAAGTCAAAATCAATAATCGCTTTTGAAATTGGTGAAGAAGAGGGTAGTGCTATCAAAGATATCGCTAATACTTATTTTCCTAACGCTAAAATTATCTTAGAACAAGATTTTCGCCATCTAAATCGTTATATTTTTATAATCAATGAATAAAATATACTAATATCACCCAACATTATGTTAGGTGATATTTTAATGAAAAAAATAATCTACATTGTTTTAATTATAATTGTCTTATCATTCTTCCTATATAACAATAATAATCCTATAATACCTAATGATTCAATTAGATTTAGAATAATCGCTAATAGTAACTCTGATCTTGATCAAAATACTAAAAAAGCTATAAAGAAAGACTTAGAACAACAATTCTTTCCTTTACTTGAAAATGCAAGTTCCTTAGAAGAATCTCGTCAAATTATTTCTGCTAACGAAGATATTATCAAAAATACTTTAAATTCATATAATATACCATACAAAGTAAATTATGGACCTAATTATTTCCCATCCAAAAATTATAAAGGTGTAACTTATAATGAAGGTGAATATGAATCATTAGTTATCTCTTTAGGTGAAGCTCAAGGTAATAACTGGTGGTGTGTTATGTATCCACCACTATGTTTATTAGAATCTAATGAAGAAGATTATGATGAAGTTGAATATAAATTCTTTATTCAAGAAATCTTAGAAAAACTAGGTTCATAAAGCTATAGATAACAATTAAATCAATTGACAAAATTAATTGTTAATTATATAGTAAATTTGATAAGTAATAATTATCAAAATTTACTTATAGAAGTATGAGAGTGATTAAATGAAACAATTAATAATTGATGGGGGACATGAACTAACTGGTGAAATTAAAATCAGTGGTGCTAAAAATAGTGTTGTAGCTTTAATACCAGCTGCTATTTTATCAGATGAAGAAGTTACATTATATAACGTCCCAGATATATCTGATACTAGAGCTTTACTAGATATTATTGATTTACTAAACGGTAAAGTTGAATATCAAGATGAAATAATGAAAATCGATACCAGTCATATTGAAAATAAATTAGTTCCTGAAGAACTAAGTAAAAAACTAAGAGCATCTTACTACTTTATGGGGGCCTTACTTGGTAAATTCCATTATGCTGAAATATACTTCCCAGGTGGATGTAATATTGGTTCAAGACCAATTGATTTCCATATTAATGGCTTTCAAAAACTAGGTGCTGAAGTAACTATTGAAGGCAATAAATATATTTTTAAAACAGATAAATTAAAAGGAGCTCGTATTTATTTAGACTTTGCTTCAGTTGGTGCGACTATTAATATTATGCTAGCTGCCGTTAAAGCTGAAGGAACTACTTATATATCTAATGCTGCTAAAGAACCAGAAATCGTTAATATTGCGACCTTACTAAATAATATGGGAGCTAGAATTACTGGTGCAGGAACTAGTGAAATAAAAATTGAAGGTGTTCAAAAGCTAGGTAAAGCCGTTATCGATGTTATTCCTGATCGTATTGAAGCTGGAACCTACATTATAATGGGAGCTTTACTTGGTAAAAACCTAAAAATAAGTGGTATTATCGAAGAACATATTGATGCTTTATTATCTAAATTAAAAGAAATGGGTGTTGATATGAAAATTGATAATAACTCGATAGTTATCAACAGGCCTAAAAAATATAAATCAATCAACGTTAAAACATTAGTCTTCCCCGGTTTTGCCACTGATTTAGGTCAACCGATGAGTGTCTTACTAACGCAAGCTGATGGTATGTCTATCTTTGAAGAAACCATCTATGAAAATCGTATGGGCCATATTAAATACTTACAAAAAATGGGTGCTAATATTCGCGTTAATGATCGTACGGCGATTATTGTTGGTAAAACTCCATTAAAAGGCGAAGAAGTAACCGCTACTGATTTAAGAGCTGGTGCAGCTATGGTTATAGCTGGTTTAATAGCTAAAGGAAAAACTACTGTTAATGAGATAGAACATATCCTAAGAGGATACGAAAATATCGTTGAAAAACTAACTAAAGCTGGTGCTAAAATTAAGATTAAAGAAGTATAGGAAGATTTGACATTTTTTCCTAGATTTGATAAACTTTTAATCGTTATGGTGCATTATCCTAGTCATAAAAATTATTTGAAGGTGGGGCTAAAAATCTACCAATTGTGCTGATATGACACTTTGTATACTTGCTTGTTTCGCCCAGAATCGGGTGGGTATATGATTTAAGATTTAAGGACAAATTATAATGGCATATAAAGAGTTCCTTTTATCCCGTCTGCCGTGAAGATATAACTAGTGCATGTCGTGAGTGATTACAAGGGATAGTAATTGAAATTGTAATTGCAAAAGCGAATAAGAATAATCCCTATATGATAGAGAAATTCTCTAGGGTGTATGTATTATAAAGTTTGAGGTACGGACTAAGTGGTAATCGAGTAATCGAACCGGTAACATTCGATTGGATCCTTTAAAGAGAAATCGCCAGAGAGTAATCGATGGTAGGAGCTAGAGAAATTCAACTCGACCAAAGCCGTAAAATTAATTTATAATATACCATAAGTTTTTATTAAATTACTTTATAAGGAGAGTTAATATGAAGAGTAATGTTAACTGGATATATAAAGTTTTTTTATTATCTTTTATTTTATCTATCTTATTTAGTGGTATTTCTACTGTAATATCTGATACTTTTAATGAAATAGTCTTAACAATAATTATCTTAGTTGTTATTTCAATTGGTATTATCTTTGATATGATAGGTGTTGCTGTTTTAACTAGTAAAGAAGCTAATCTTCATGCTAAAGCTACTAAAAAATTAAAAGGTGCTAAAGAAGCTATATCCTTGTTAAAAAATTCAACTAAAGTATCTTCAGTATGTAATGATGTTATTGGAGATATATGTGGTATTGTAAGTGGTAGTTTAGGTGCTGTCCTAACTCTATCTATTGCTAATTATTTCCACTTTAGTACTACTATCACAACTATCTTAGTTACCGCTGTAATTTCTGCTTTAACTGTTGGTTTCAAAGCTGTTTTTAAAAATGTTGCTACTAAAAATAGTGATTCTATCGTTTTTATGACAGGAAAAGTTATTTCTATCTTCAAAAAGAAGTAAAATAGTAAGAAAAAATAAGATTAAGACTTGATAAGTTCAATTCTTATGATATAATACATTAGACGAAGAAATTACTATGTCTTAAATATTAGACATGGCGGAAGGAGAATAAAAATGAAAAAAGATATCCATCCAGAACTTAAAGATTGCAAAGTAACTTGTGCTTGTGGAGCTACATTCATGACTAAATCAACTAAAGATGAAATCCATATTGAAGTATGTAGTGAATGTCATCCATTCTATACAGGAAAACAAGGTAAGGCTAAAAAGACTGGTTCAGTTGAAAAGTTCAACCGTAGATATGGTTATGATCAAGAAGCTGCTAAATAGTAGCTTTTTTTCATTCCTTAAAAATTGTGGTATACTATAAACAGGGTGGTAATTATGGGTAAAATAGGTTATTTATTTACAAGAATAAAAAGCATGAACTATCGTGGCCTTTTTGATACCATTAACTACATTCATGAAAAGAATCATAAGAATCGATTATTTATTTTCTGTGATATTGTTAATTGTGGTTTTAAATATCAAGCTGGCTATATGGATTATAAATTATATGAAATGTATAATTTAAATAAAGCTCAAAGAGAAACTATCATTACTCGCGGAATTAATAATGATATCGTTAAAAAATATAATAATCCTGAATATATGAAATATTTTAGTAATAAAATAACTTTTAATCAGAAATTTCATAAATACCTTTTAAGAGATTGGATGGAAGTAAAAGATACTAAAGAAAGTTACCAAGAATTTACGGCCTTCTGTAAAAAACATCCAAGTATCTTAGTCAAACCTTTATCTGAAAGCTGTGGTAAAGGCATTGAAATATTTAAAGTTAATACCCATAATGTTAAAAAGATATATAATAACTTATTAGAAACTAAAAGATATTTAGTTGAAGAAATAGCTGTTCAATGTCCAGAAATTGCGTCTCTTCATCCATCATCAGTCAATACTATTAGAATTGTTACTTTAAACCATATAATCGTCGCTGCTTACTTAAGAATCGGTAACAATAATAATATTGTTGATAATTTTAATCATGATGGATTAGTCGCCCCAATCAACATTGAAACAGGTATTATAGATTACCTAGCAGTTGATAAAAAAGGTAATATATACGATAAACATCCTATAACTGGTGAATCAATAATATGGTTTAAAATCCCTAAATGGCCTCGTATAAAACGTTTCGTTATTAAAGCATCCTATGAAGTTCCTGAAGTAGGTTATGTTGGTTGGGATGTCTGCCTAGGACCTAAAGATCCATTCTTAATAGAAGGCAACGAATTCCCAGGCCATGACTTATATCAACTACCACCACATCGTTCTAATGGCCAAGGTTTATTACCAAGATTTAAAGAAGCTATGAATAAAAAGGAGAATAATGATGAAGATAGCAATCGCAACTGATCACAATGGTGTTAATGAAAAAAAAGAAATAATTAAAGCATTATCAGAGTATGAAATAATTGATCTTAGTCCTGATAACAATCCAACTGATGACTATCCCGATTTTGCTTTTCGTGTAAGTAAAAGTATTATTAGTAAAGAAGCTGACCTAGGTGTCCTAATGTGTGGTACCGGTATTGGTATGAGTATCGCTGCTAATAAAGTTAAAGGTATTCGCTGTGCTCACTGTTCTAACATATCTCAAGCTCATCTAGCCCGTGAACATAATAATGCCAATATTATCGCTTTAAGTTATAAACAAGATATAAATGAATTAATTGCCATGATTAAAGAATTTATTTCTACTGAACCATCAACTGAAGAAAGACATCAAAGAAGAGTAAATAAAATCATAAACTACGAAGAAGGTACATATAATGAACTATAAAGCTTATATCTATATTGTAACTTTATTAATAAGTATCTTTGCTTTATCTGGTGTTAACTTTGATGGCTTCATTAAAACTAATAAAGCCATTGAAGCTCGTATTTTAGTAATGCTATTAAGCTTTGCTACTAGTTATTTAGTTACTAACTTTATAACTGATTTTATAAATGTAAGCAGTATCATAAAAGGATGATCTTTTTGACTAAAAACTTACTTTATATCATTGTTTTATTAATACCAATAACGATAATTAGTTTCTTCCTAAAAGAAACTAATTTTAATATGGAAGAAAATAATCAACAGAGTGTTGATAACAAGCAAGAAGTAACAATTAATAAGAATAATGAAGAAACTAATCTCGAATTAGAAGAGTATATAATTGGTGTTGTCGCTGGCGAAATGCCCGCACTCTTTGAAGAAGAAGCTCTAAAAGCCCAAGCCATTGCTTCCCGTACATATGCCATATCTTACTTAAAAAACCATCCATCTCTTAAAACTACTACTGATAATCAAGTTTATCTAAGTAAAGAAGAGATGCAAAATAAATGGCAAGATAAATACTCAGAATATTATCAAAAAATAAGTAATGCCGTTAATGGTACGAAAAACTTAATAATGTACTATCAAAATGAACCTATTAAAGCTTACTATTATTCTATGTCTAACGGTTATACTGAAAGTTCTATTAATGTCTTTAATGATGAAACGGCTTATTTAAACATCATTCCATCTCCATGGGACGAAGATAACGAAAATACTATTACTATTCCTAAAGAAGAATTTTGCCAAAAATTATCTATCTCATGTAACCAAATAACTATTTCAAATATATCTAAAGACGAATCTAATCGTGTATCAGAGATAACCATAAATAATAAAATTTTTACTGGTATCGAAATCCGTCAACTACTATCTCTAAGATCAACTGATTTTACAATAAAAATAAATAATGACATTGAAATAACTACTAAGGGGTATGGCCATGGTGTAGGAATGAGTCAATATGGTGCTAATGCTATGGCTAAAGAAGGATATACCTATGAAGAAATATTAAAATACTATTATCAAAATATTGAAATAGATAGTATTTAAATGTATATTTCTTTTTTTCTTGTCCACACTTAATATTAGAAAGGTGATAAAATGACAAGAAAGAAATTAAAAGATTGGGTTATTCCAACTTTAGGAATCTTTATCTTAGTAGGAGCCTTATTTAGTTACTATTTAATTAGTAATATCTTAAATACCAATTTAGTATCCGATAACTCTTACGTAACAGATGCCTTAGTTGATAACACAATCGATGTTCAAAACGAAGTAACTGAAAAAGAAGAAGTAAAAATAATCAAACCATATAAAGGTGAAAATATAACCATTAGTAAATATTACTATAACAATGAAGATGAAGAAGACAAACAACAAAAATCTTTAATTCGTTATCAAAATATTTATATGCCTAATACTGGTATCCTATATTCTTCTGACCAACAATTTGATATAGTACCGGTTCTTCCTGGTAAAGTAAGTGAAGTTAAAACTGATGATATTTTAGGTAATATTATTGAAATTGAACATGCTAACAACATTGTAACTATCTATCAAAGTGTTAAAGATGTAAAAGTAAAAGTTGGTGATGAGGTAACTCAAGATACTATTATCGCTACTAGTGGCTCTAACAAATTAGAAGGTGAAAAAGAAAACTGTCTTCACTTTGAAGTATATCAAGAAGGTAGTTTAACTAATCCAGAGGAATTCCTAAATAGTAGTAATAATTAATGTTAAAAAAAAGAACTATTACAACCATTGAATTTATCCAAAATGGTTTAATAGTATATACCCATCAAAAACTCTTAAAATTTATTATGTCCTCTGTTGATAACTATAAAATTATTAACAAACAAATATTTATTGAAGAAATAACCACAATCATGAATGAAAATAATATTAACAAGAAAATTATAACCGATAATCTAAATATTATAATTGATGATACATATTCTAACTATGAAAAAGAAAATCTAATCGATTTATTTAAAGAATTATCGTTTAATCAAATTAATTTTATTAATATCATCAATATTTTCTCTCTATCTAATCACGAATTATTAATCGACATATCCACAAATAGTATAAAATTCTATTATAATAATCAAATCCTGAGTTTTAACGTTTACTTTAATAAATATAAACAAACACTTGCGATGTATTTAAAAGAACTTATACCTAGTGAAAACATCAAAACAATTAAAATATTTGGTAATTACGAAGATTATGAACCACTAGTTAAATATTTAAGTAAAACATTTTTAAAAGACATCTATATTTATTCACACCCCGATTTAATGCCTATTAAATTATTAACATAATCTTATAGCCAAATAAATTTATTGATGATATAATGGACTTAGGAGGATGATGAATATGAAATATAATATTCGCGGTGAGAAAGTAACTGTTACTCCATCTATGAAAAATTATATAACTGATAAACTATCTAAAATGGATAAGTATTTTGAAAAACCAGATGAGATTAACGTTAACGTTCTTGCAAAAGTAAAAGGTTTAGAACAAATAATTGAAGTAACTGCCTTAACTAAGAGATTTACTCTAAGAGCTGAGGAATCTAATGAAGACTTTTACGCAGCAGTTGACTTAGTTATTAATAAACTAGAAAGACAAATTAGAAAGAATAAAGATCGCTTAAATAGAAAATATAAAAACGTTGAAAATTTAGAATTTAATTTTAACTATGAACCAGAAGATGACGAAGAAACTGAAGAAAATGTAAGTACAATCGTTAAAAGAAAAAATATATCTATGAAACCAATGGATGAAGAAGAAGCAATGCTTCAAATAGAATTACTTAACCATGATTTCTTCGTTTTCAAAAACATTGATGAAGAATGTGTATCTGTTCTATATAAAAGAAAAGACGGTAATTACGGTATAATTAATATGAAATAAGGAGCTAAGCTCCTTTTTTTATTGACTTTAAATTCTTAAATAATATAATAATATAAACGCCGATATGGATAAATTAGCCAAAAAGTGCTAAAAAAAGCTTTAAATGGTTGAATTTAGTTATAAAATATCTTAAAATATTATATGCGTGAAAAAGAAAGCTTTAATGCTTTTAATATTTTTGTTATAATAAGACAAGTGGAGGAATGCGTCATGGGATTTTTTAGAAAATTAATCGACTCAGAATATAAAGAATTAAAAAGGTTTGAAAAAATAGCTAATCAAATAGATAATCTTAGCGAAGAAATGGAAGCTTTAAGCGATGAAGAACTTCGTGCTAAGACTGATGAATTTAAAGAAGAATTAGCTAATGGTAAAACATTAGATGATATTATCGTACCAGCTTTTGCTGTTGTAAGAGAAGCTGCATACCGTGTTATTGGTGAAAAACCATACTTTGTTCAAATATTAGGTGGTTTAGCAATTCACTATGGTAATATTGCTGAAATGAAAACAGGTGAAGGTAAAACTTTAACTGAAACAATGCCTACATATTTAAATGCCTTAGAAGGTAAAGGTGTTCACATCGTAACAGTTAACGAATTCTTAGCTAAACGTGACTCAGAATGGATGGGAAATATTTTTAGATTCCTAGGTTTAACTGTTGGTTTAAATATGCGTGAAATGTCTCCTGAACAAAAAAGAGAAGCATATAACTGCGATGTTTTATATTCAACAAATAATGAAATTGGTTTCGATTACTTAAGAGATAATATGGTAGTTAGAGCTCAAGATAGAGTTCAAAGACCATTAAACTTCTGTATTGTTGATGAAGTTGACTCAATCCTTATCGATGAAGCTCGTACTCCATTAATTATATCTGGTGGTAAATTCGATTCTAAAGATTTATATACATCAGCTGATCGTGCTGCTAAAAGTTTAAAAGAAGAAGATTATACCGTAGATGAAAAAACTAAGAGTGTTTCACTTACTGATAGTGGAGTTGAAAAGATTGAAAAAATGTTCCACTTAGATAATCTATATGATTTAGATAACGCAGTTTTAGTTCATCATTTAAATCAAGCTTTAAAAGCTAATTATGGTTTCAAAGTCGATGTTGACTACGTTGTTGAAGATGGTGCAGTTATTATCGTTGATCAATTTACAGGACGTTTAATGCATGGTCGTCAATTTAGTGATGGCTTACATCAAGCTTTAGAAGCTAAAGAAAATGTTAAGATCAATGAAGAAACTAAAACAATGGCTACAATTACATTCCAAAACTTATTTAGAATGTATAATAAATTATCTGGTATGACAGGTACTGCTAAAACTGAAGAAGAAGAATTTAGAGATATCTACAATATGTACGTTATCCAAATACCTACAAACAAACCAGTAATCAGAGAAGACTTACCTGACTTAGTATATGCTACTGAAAAAGGTAAATTTGCTGCTATCGTTAAAAAGATTAAAGAAATACATGAAACAGGACAACCAATCCTAGTTGGTACAATATCTGTTGAAAACAACGAAAAATTAAGTGCAATGCTTAAAAAAGAAGGCTTAAAACATGAAGTCTTAAATGCTAAGAATCATGAAAGAGAAGCTGAAATCATTGCTCAAGCTGGTCAAAAAGGTGCAATAACTATTGCTACTAACATGGCTGGTCGTGGTACCGATATTAAATTAGGTGAAGGTGTTGTTGAACTTGGTGGTCTTTGTGTAATTGGTACAGAAAGACATGAATCTCGTCGTATTGATAACCAATTACGTGGTCGTTCAGGACGTCAAGGAGATCCAGGTATGTCTCAATTCTTTGTCTCATTTGATGATGACTTAATGCGTCGTTTTGGTACGGATAAGATTAAAGAAATGTTAATTAAAGTTGGCTTTAGTGATGACCAAGCAATTCGTTCTAAAACATTTACTAAGAGTATTGAAACAGCTCAAAAGAAAGTTGAAGGAAACAACTATGATACTCGTAAATCATTACTTGATTACGATAATGTCATGAATGAACAAAGAGAAATCATCTATTCAAGAAGAAATGAAATTCTTGACCAAGAATCTATTTCTGAAAGAACACAAGCAACATTCGATAGTAATATCGCAAACTTAGTTGATAGTCATATCGAACCAGAAGGTTACTTAACAGATGATGATAAAAGTGAAATTATTGAATACTTAAATACTAACTTAATCAAAACAACTAAATTAGAAGTTTCTGAAATTGAAGATATGAAAGAAACTGAAGAAGTTAAAGCTTACTTAACTGAAAAAGTTAGAGAAGACTATAAAGAAAAAACCAAAGCTATTCCTGAAGATGTTATTAATGAATTCGAAAAAGCAATTGCTTTAAGAGTTATTGATGAAGCATGGATAGATCACATTGGAGCTATGGAACACTTAAGAGAAGGTATTGGTCTTCGTGGATATGGTCAAATTAATCCATTACAAGCTTATACTACTGAAGGTTATGAATTATTCGATGATTTAATGAGTAGTATTGAATCACGTATATCTATCTTCTTATTAAAAGCCGAAGTAAGACAAAATACTGAAAGAAAAGATCAAAGAAATAACAAAATAGTTCATGATACTCACCTTAAGACAAAAGGAACTCCTATTAAAAATACTAACAAAGTAGGAAGAAACGATCCATGTCCATGTGGCAGTGGTAAGAAATACAAAAATTGTTGTGGAAAGTAATTAATAATTTAGAAAGATAGCATCAATTGCTATCTTTTTATAGTTATATAAACAGCCCTTTATGATATAATAGCACCATAAAACTAAGTTAAATAATTGTATAAAAAAGCCAAGAAAAAGGTGAAAGTTATGAAAAGCAATAAAATAACAAAATTACAAAAAATTGATACTATATTTGTCATAATTGTTTTCTTTGTATTTATTGTTGGGCTTTTATGTGTTGTATTTAATTCTAATAAAATTAATTATTATGAAAATAGAACAGCTTACCAAACACCTCAGTTTAATTTAAATGAAATATTAAATGGAAATTTTCAAAACAATATTGAACTAGCTTTTTCTGATCAATTACCATTTAGTACAAATATAAAAAAAGGGTACAACTTAACTCGTAATTTTGCTTCAAACATCTTTTCAAATATAATTTTTGAAAATACCTGTGACAAAATGTATATAAGGATAGATGATTCACTAGCCAGTTATGGCTGCAATAAAAATTTAGTTTATTATGGCATATATGTAAAAAATGCCCAGGAAGAAATCGATAATAGAATAAAAAATATTAACAAAACTTTAAAAGCAACAGATATTAATACTTATATTTATTATATTGAAAAAGATTCAGATATTGATTTTGTTACTAATAAAAAGACAGATATATATTCCTACCTCAAAAAAAATATAAATACGAATAATATATATCATTTTGCGATAAATAATTTTGCTGAATTTTCTCAGTATTTCTATAAAACTGATCATCATTGGAATTATAAAGGATCGTATAAAGCATATACAGAATTAGTTAACATTTTAACAGATGATAATCCATTAAAACCAGTCGATGAAATATGTCTTAATAATAATTTTAGTGGTTCCAAAGCTTCCATTAGTGATGTTAAAAACTCTTATAAAGAAAGTTTTTGCGTTTATAAGTTTAATTATCCAGATTATACCATTATGATAAATGGAAACGAAACGGATTATGGTAATGAAGAATATTATTTAACTACAAAAAGCTCAGATATTTCATATGCTAATTATTACGGTAATGACTTCGGAGAAATAATTATTGATAATCACGATAATTCAAAACCAAATATTCTTATTTTAGGAGATTCTTATGATAATGCAATTTTAAAATTATTAGCTTCACATTTCAATAAAACATATTCTGTTGATTTACGTAGTTATAAAAGAGAAAATGGAAAAGAGTTTGAATATACAAAATATCTTAAAGAAAATAATATCCATATTGTATTACTAATTGGAAATTATGGCTTCTTTAAATCTAATGATTTCAATATGGAGGTGTAACATGTTATTTAATAGTTTAACCTTTTTGTTTGGCTTTTTACCCCTTCTTCTTGCATTGTATTTTATCGTAGAATCTCGTAAAATAAAAAATATTATTTTACTTTTGTTCTCTATTCTTTTTTATGCTTGGGGTGAACCAAAATATATTTTCTTGATGCTTATAACAATTATAGTTGTCTATGTGTTTGGCTTACTTATCGACAAGTTTGATAGAGATAAAAATAAGCTTCTTAAAAAAATAAGTTTAATAATCTGTATAATTCTTGTAGTAGGGAATCTAATTTTCTTTAAATATACCAATTTTTTTATAGAAAATATTAATAATATTTTTAATTCTAATATTAAAATTTTATCCATAATTCTTCCTATAGGAATAAGTTTTTATACTTTTCAAATACTATCATACATCATTGATTTATATAATAAAAAAATTAAAGTTCAAAAAAATATTTTATCATTATCTCTTTATGTGTCATTATTTCCTCAATTAATTGCTGGTCCGATTGTTCGATATGAAACTATTGAAGACGAGATAGATAATCGTAAGGAGAATATTGATGATATTATAAATGGTACTAAAAGATTTATTATTGGTCTTTCAAAGAAAATTATTATTGCAAATCAAATGGGTATTATGGCAGATATGGTTTTTAATAATCATACACCTGCTTATGGAACATCGATAATATGGCTTGGTATATTAGCTTATACACTCCAAATATATTTTGATTTCTCTGGATATAGTGATATGGCTATTGGTCTTGGTAAAATTTTTGGCTTTCATTTTCTTGAAAACTTCAATTATCCATATATATCTACTTCAATAACAGAGTTTTGGCGAAGATGGCATATATCACTATCAAGTTGGTTTAGAGACTATATTTATATTCCACTAGGTGGAAATAGAGTAAGCAAAATAAAATGGATTAGAAATATCTTCATTGTTTGGTTATTAACAGGTTTTTGGCATGGTGCCTCTTGGAACTTTATTATTTGGGGGTTATTTTATGGCTTATTATTACTATGTGAAAAAATATTTTTAGATAAAATATTAAAAAAATTACCTAAATTTATTTCTTGGCTATATACCATTATCATTATTATGATTGGTTGGACTGTTTTTCGTGCCAATAATCTAAATGAGTTATTATATTTTATCAGAACTATGTTTATATATCATAAAACAGATTGGCTAACTATATTACCAAATAATCTGGTAAATTTTAATTCTATATTCTTTTTAATCCCCGCTATTATCTTATCATTCCCAATATTTAAAAAACTCCAAGAAAAATATTCTAATAATATCGTTTACACAATAATAATGAATATTATTCTATTATGTTTATTATTCATATGTGTTGTTTATTTAATTAGTTCCAAATATAATCCTTTTATTTATTTTAGATTTTAAAAACTCATATTTACCATTAAGAACAGGAGTATGTTCCACTTAGGAAAGTGAAAAAAATACAAAAACTGATGTAGTAAATAAAACTCACATTTATATATGCGAGTTTTTCTTTAGCTTATAAGAACTGTGTTATAATATAAACAATAAAGAAGGTCACTATATGAATGAAGAAGACATCATAAAACTTTTAAATAATTTTAATAAAACAAAAGAAGAAATAGAATATATAAATAAGAATTACGATAAAATATTACAAACTTTATTCAAAGAAGCAGATGCAGATACTTTTACTAGAATTAAGGATATAATTAAGAATAATCAACTTTATCATTATTTTGCTAAAGATTTATATTATTTTCAACCAATTCAAATAAGGTCAAAAGATAACTGGCAAGAAAAAGAAATTATTAATACTGAAATAAGAAAAGAACCATTGGTAGCTTTAAATAAATACGATTATTCTAAAAGAGAATTTATTCCTCTTCATCCTCGAATTTTTGTTGAACCTGTCTATTTTAAAGATCAAAGAAAAGGAACTTATCCCAAAATATATGTCAGAGAACAAGTTCTAGAAAGCCTTTTAACACATTTAAAACTTTTACCAGAAGAATATGGTTTTATTGTTTTTGATGGTTATAGAACCTATGAATGTCAAAAAGAGTTATATGAAGAAGTCTTAAATAAAAAACTTTTAATTGAGAAAAGTAAATTAGAAAACAAAACTACTAATAATGATGAATTAATTAAACATATTGAAACCTATATTATGCCATATTATGTATCCTACCCATCATTTAATCCACCATCAACTCATAATACTGGTGGAGCAATTGATTTAATTATCTGTGATTGTAATGGTAAGGCTTTAAACTATGGTTGTAAATTTGATAAATTTGATAAAATAGCTCATCTTAATTATTTTGAAAATAAATTAAAGAAAGAACATCTATTAACCGACGAAGAAATAACTTACTTAATAATCAGAAGAATAACTTGTAACCTTTTAAAATATCCTACTACCAATCTAATTAATTCTTGTAATTTAGTCAAAAAGAATAATAGCTTTACTGAATTTGAAGGTGAATACTGGCATTTCGATATAAATAATCAGTGGGATATGGATTTAGAAAAAGCTCTTTATGGCAGTTGCGAACAAGATAACATATTACCAAATCCCAACTATACAATTATTGAATACATGAATAAATATCATCGATAATTTTAATATTGTTCTTCATTTAAAATAAACATATAATTTAAGTGAAAAGAGGTAGTTTATGAAAAAAGTAATTAATTATTTGTATATTATTCTGTTATTTATAACTTCAATCTTCTTTGTATCAGCTAAAAGTAATCCATATCCTAAAATGGAAGAAAATATTTTTGGTGGTGAAATAATAAATTGTACATGGTATGCATGGCAGCAAGCTAAAGACCGAATGGGCGTAGAACTACCTTTGTGGTACTATGTTGAAACTTGGTATAGTAAAGCCGAAAAAGCTGGTTATTCTGTAGGAAAAGAACCTAAAAAAGATTCTTTAATGGTATGGGATTATGGCGAAGGCTGGGGTGGCCATGTATCATATGTAGTTGAAGTAGAAGGTGATACTGTCTATTATATTGAAGGTGGATCACCTATGACTGAAGATGGCATTAATAGTGGCTATTTAAACATGGATGAAATGAGTAGCTTTCTAGTAGGTTTTATTTACCTTGATCAAGTTCCAACACCTAAAAAAGAAACACCAACTAATAATAAAACCGAAACTACCCCAAAACCAGTTGAAACGCCAAAATCTTCTAATAATTATTTAAAAGAGTTAAATCTTTCCACAGGAATAATTGAATTTAATAAAGATACTTTAGAATATAATATAGAAGTACCAAACGAAGTGGAAGAGTTAACTATTACATCTATACCCGAAGATGAAAAATCAACTATTACTGGTAATGATACTTATCAATTACAAGAAGGTCAAAATAAAATAACAATTACTGTAAAAGCTGAAAATGAAGAAGTAAAAGAATATATTTTAAATGTAACTCGCCAAGTTAAAGTAATCGAAGAAGAAAAAGAAAACGAGTCACAAGATTCAATAAAAGAAGAACCATCAGAAAATAATAGAATAAAACTAAATAAAAAAATTATTATATCCATTATAGTAGGGACTGTATTATTTACTATATTAATAATTATTCTTGCTCTAACTATCCATAAGAATCATAAAAAGAAATAATAGATAACAAAAGAAGACAAATATTTGTCTTCTTTTACTTTTTATTAATAAAGAAATTGTTAAATGCAAATTCAATAATCTTTCCAAAGAAACGACAGCCTATTTCAAAAACGCAAAACAATATAGCTTTAAGATAAAATATTTTTAATAATATCTTCATAAAACCAAATTTAAATCTTAATTTCTTAATATATTTAAGATATATTTTATTGCTATTATTTTTAATTGCTAAAGCAGCATATTCTCCTGTCTTTAATGCATATTTCAAACCAGATAATGTTAATGGGTCGCAAGCACCAACTGCATCCCCTACAAAAAATATATTATCATTAATAATAGGCTTTCTAACTCCAATCGGCGTAAAAGTTCCTTTTAATTCTTTAGTATCAACATTAAATCCATTATCATCTAATATCTTTTTATATAATTCTTGATAATTAACTGATTTATTATAAACATCTGTAAGACCAACATTAGTAATACCTTGATAAGAACTTATCCATACGTATCCTTTTTTAGAATAACCAAAGTGAATTTGTATTTCATCTTCCTTATCACTTTGAAACGTCATTTGCATAGCTAAATGTTTATTATATTCCTTTTGATATTTATTCCCAAAACTATTAGTTCCATCAGCAAAGACTAAGTATCCATAATTAACCTTTTTATCATCTGATAACAACACAGTATTTTTCTCCATATCATTATCTTTAATATAAGTATTTTCTAATATTTTAATTTTTTTCTTTTTTAATAACTTATAAAATTCATAATCAAGTTCAACTCTATCAATTTTTCTGTTAGTAAATAAGAACTTATTAACAATCGTTTGTTTTAATTTTCCCTTATAAAATAATTTAAAATCATTAATAAGTGAATAATGACAATCATCTATACTAAGACCTAATTTTTCATATTCCTTTTTAGTTTTATCTGTAATATACCCAGCACAGCATTTATACCTTGGATACTTATATTTCTCAACAACTAATATGTCCTTAATACCTAGTTCATTTAAGTACAAAGCTGTACTAATACCCGCCGGACCAGCACCAATAATCACTAGTTTATATTTGTTTTTCATTTATATTCATCCCAAACAATTAATTAAATATACTATATTATATAACAAAAAGATTTAACAAGAAAAATATCGTCTTAAATTTTACATTTCTCTAAACCAAATGTTGACATATTTTCAATATATAACATATAATATCAATCCGTGGGGTGAAAACATGAAAAAGAAAATAACCTTATTGTTAGTTATTTTGTTAACTTTATGTTTAACTGGATGTGGCTATCAAAAAGAAAATGGTAAAAGTGAATATTATTGTCAAGAAGGAGAACTTAGAGCTAATAATTGTGCCATTGCGGTTTCTAAAGATGCAGCTCTAACTTGTGAAGATGGCTTTAAACTTGTTGATGGAACATGTACTAAAGTTGAATTAGTTCCTGCTGTGCCAGCTAAGGCTTGTGAAGAAGGCTTCCATTTTAATGATAAGAAACAATGTATAAGTGATGAGACTTACCCTAAAGATATATTGACTGCCTGTGAAATACCATCCGATATTGCCAAAGGCACAATTAAAGTTTTAGAATCAGGCAGTATTATCACAACGCAAAATGAAACTTATATAGATGGTGGAACATGCTACCTTACTTATTGGAAAAACTATAATGAAACCTTAAAAGCTTATTCTACTAAAGAAACAATTGCCATCGATTTTAAAATTACCAAGACTTGTCCTAGTGATACAATTGAATACAAAGGCAAGTGCTATAAAACATCTGAACCAATAGACACTTTAGTTTGCGAAGAAGGCTTCCAAACTGATGATGAATGTCTTATAACTAGCAAGAAAGCCGCTACTATAACTTGTTTAGGAGATAACTTTTTATATAACGAAAACACAAATAGATGTGAACGTATCGATTTAATTCAAGCGTTACAAAAATAAAATATAGAGTTCAAAATCAACTCTATATTTTTTTATTACGAATTACTATCATTTTTACTAATTCTTAGTTATTAATATATTTTTTAATAAGTCTATAACTACATAATCATAACTATTATCATAATGATCGCTTTTAGAAATAAAACAAATAACCATATTATTAAAGTCAGATACAATTAAATATAATTTACCATTGACCGTATCAGGTGTCTCTCCATAATTAATTGTTATGTAATCTGCATCATATTTTAATTTATTAAATTTTTCTTCTCCATCAAGTAACTGATTTATATCTTCATTATTGTTCCAGTAATTATAGAAATTATCATATAATTTTTTTTGACAATCAACATTTTCATAGTTACATGCTAATTTGTTTTCAACATCTTCAAGACTTTCAACACCGACTGGTATTAAATACAATTCATTGTCTTTATACATAAGACTTTCTATATCATTTGGTTCAACTTTAACTTTTGACCACGATTTATTAAGTGGTAAAGCAAAGTTGTCTGTATTATATAAGGAATTATCAAAATCAATATTAGTAAAATCATTTTTAACATTTTCGAAGAAACTAAAAAGTAATGTTCCCAATAATATAGTTGTAAAAACAGCTATACTCATACCAATAATATTTAAGATAATTGCGACTATTTTATTTTTCGCCTTACTTATAATTCCTAAAATAATGCCAACAATTCCTAAAGGTAAAGCAATAATTCCTAAAAATAAAGCAATAATAATTGTTATAATACCTAAAATGATTGAAGTTAAAGAATTACTATCATTAAGAGGACGTAAAACTTGAATATTATCAATTTTAGTATCTATCTTTTCCTTTTTTAAATTTTTGGTTTTTTCTCTCATTTTAAAACCTACTTTCATTAAAATTATATCATGATGAATAAATTTTTAAAGAAAATAATGTACATATAATTTATATAACAAATCAACAGTGTGTTTATTTACTATATCTTGTTATTAATAATCAATCGTAGTATAATTTAACTAGAAATCTTATAAAGAGTGATGGAGGGACTAGCCCTATGAAATCACACCAACCTATTAGATTAGGTGGTAAAGCTAGATCGATAAGATAACTTTAAACTATGTGATGTTCAAGGTTATCTTGAACATCTTTTTTATGGATTTCAAGATAGAAAGAAGGAATTTATAAAATGAAATTATTCACCAATGAAATAGTCTTTAGAGGTCACCCAGATAAAGTATGTGACCAAATTAGCGATGCCCTATTAGATGCTTATCTTAAAGGAGATACTGATAGCCGATGTGGTATTGAAGTAATGGGCGGAAAAAGCAAGATATTTATTAGTGGTGAAGTAACTAGTAAAGCCCAAATAAATATCGAAAAAGTAGTCAAAAGAGTTTTAAAAGATGTTGGATATAATACCAATTATGAAATAATTAATAACTTAGGATTACAAAGCCCAGATATAGCTCTTGGAACAAACAACGTAGTAGGAGGTGCCGGTGACAACGGCATGATGTTTGGTTACGCTTGTCAAGATACAGATAAATATCTCCCAACTGCCATGGTTATCTTACAGGAACTAAGTCAGGAATACGATAGATTAAGAATTAAAGATTCTCGTTTTAAATCTGATGGTAAGGCTGAAATAACCGGCCTTTATGAAAATAACAAATTACAAAAAATAAAAACATTTACTATCTGCTATCAAAATACTGAAGAAAATCGTGCAGAAACTGATCAAATAATAAAGGATTTATGTTTAAAAATATGCCAAAAATACAATGTTGAAATCGAAGAATTTATTATTAATCCAACAGGTCGTTTTTTAATTGGTGGTTTTGAAGGCGATACCGGTTTAACTGGCCGTAAAATTGTTGTTGATACTTACCAGTCATTTGCTTCAGTCGGTGGTGGTGCTTTTTCTGGTAAAGATCCAACCAAAGTTGATAGATCAGGTGCCTATATGGCCAGAGAACTAGCTAAACAAGTAGTTAAAACCAATTCAAAATATAATTGGTGTGAAATTCAGATATCTTATGCTATTGGTCTAAAAAACCCATTAGCTATCTATGCTAAAACTAACTCAGGTGATTATGAAGTACCATCTAGTTGGTATGAATTATGTGAACCACAAAATATTATTAAAAAATTAAATTTAAAGAAAATTAAATATGAACCTTTATCACGTTACGGTCATTTTACTAAATAGAATTTTAATAACTTAATTAAATGTTCAAAATTCATTATTCATAGCTCATTTAAGAATTTATAATATATCGATAAATTTTATTAAAGCACGTAAAATAAAATATAAATAATGATTTGGCTATATGATTTTATTGTATAATTATAAAGAATAGAGGTGTGAGTTATGAGAAGTAAAAAAAGAACATTTCTTTCCCTTACAATGCTGTTAATTGTAATGATTGCTATAATATTTTCTTTTATATTTAGAAATCAAATATCTGTTGTAATTACAAGAATCAAAGATTTTTTGTCTTCTGAAACATATCCAGTTTATAGAATCGGCGAATATGTATATTATAACCCTATTAAAGGTACTACTTGTAGTAATTACTGGACACCTTATAATAATGTCAATTGCTACCGTTTCTTTGTCATAGAGGATAGTGATACAAGCAATTCTCAAGTTAAAGTTATGTTGGACCACGATATTGGTTTTGCTTCTTGGACAGATAGAAAAACCGAATTAAATAAATTAAATTGGGTTGATGAAAAAGGTCAAAAATTAACTCCATCTATTATAACTAAAAAACAAATATATAACATATTAAAAATTGATACTAGTAAATCACCTGCCAAAAAAACTGATGGTTATTCAGCTATTTCCCCAGATGTAAAAGTATCATTTACTTATATTAACTCATTCTATTTTTTAAATAATAAACAATATTTAAATGGTAAAGAAAAAGCTAGTCCTCCAGGATATTGGACGAATAATTCTGCTACTGACGATAGTAATTACGCCTTATGCGTTACTTATACTGGTAATATTAATTATGCGAAAAAAACCGGCTCTAGAGGAATTAGACCAGTTATAACTTTGAATAAGAAAATATTTAGTAGCAAGCAAGCCAGTAAAACCAATATAAAGTTAACCAATTATGCTAATTTTGGCTATGTTGATAAAGAATATACTTATTCTAATGAATCTATCTTAAACGGTATGATTGATACTGCTCCAGTTAAAGAATTAAGTCAAGCTTTAAAAGATGATAAGAACAAAGAAAAAGGTAAATATACTCAACTTCAAGGAGTTACTTGGGCTGGTGATAATTTAATATTTTATTCCAACAAAAATGAAAAAGCCCAAGGTTTATTATTAAGTTATAACCTAAATAAATCAGGTACTTATTCAACTGAACAAGTTACTGCCGGTATAGTAACTAATGGCAATAAAGGTTTAAATTATCGAAAAATAGTTGGTGGCCATGGTAACGATTTAACATATGATACAAAACTAAAGAAGATTTTAGTAGTTGGTCCATATAAATACAACTATGTTTCACTATATAATAATGACTCGGATTTAAGTTACAGTTCAGTTATTAAAACTCCTATCGCTTACACTGGAATAACATACGATAAATTCCATGATAAATATATAGGAAGTTATGCCAGAAGATATTATATTGTTTCCAAAGATTTTCAACAAAGATTATATTCTATCGATTCAATTGCCTTAGGTGTTACTGGTGGTATTGAATATCATAATGGATATTTATATACAATTGTTTATCAATCAACGAATTCGTGTACTCCAGGAAATGCAGGATATCACAAATACTCAATGTATTGTTATGAACCTCATGCCACATCAGACGTAATTGTATATAATGCCAAATTAAATCAAAATGGAACACCTAACGTTAATTTTGGTAAAGTTGTTAAAGTCTTTCATATAAGTGACCAAATTGGTGAAATTGAATCACTAAGTTTTAAAGGCAATAAATTATACCTTGGTTATGCCACAAGAAAAACAGATAACACTTATGGTTATAAATTCTATACTACATCCGAAGCGACATTTAAACCAAAAATAACTCAAAAACCAGAATTAAGTGGTAATAATATTAAAATTACATTATCATCTAAAGATGAAATTAAAGCTCCAGATGGTTGGACTCAATCTAATACAACTACTGTAACTAAAACATTCTCCCCAACAACTAAGAATCCTACAGTTCAAGTCTGCGATTACTACAATAATTGTACAAATGTAGTAGTTGATATAGAAACACCAGCAGCCGAATATGCCAAAATAGTCAACTCAGTAACTTTAAATCAAACATCTTTAAATATGAATGCTGGAAGTCAGTTTACTTTAGTTGCCACTGTTAGTCCAACTACAGCTCTTGATAAAACAATTACATGGTCATCTACAAATGCGGGAGTAGCTTCTGTTAATAATAACGGAGTAGTTAGTGCTATATCTAATGGAGTTGCTGTTATCAAAGCTACATCATCTAATGGTAAAGAAGCTCAGTGTACTGTAACAGTTACAACTGAACCAACTGGTATTACTCTAAGTCAAAATCAACTAACTTTAAATGTCGAAGACGTTTATAATTTAACCGCTAATGTCCTACCTTCAACAGCAAGTAACCAAACAGTTAATTGGACTAGTTCAAATCAGGGTGTTGCTATGGTAGATAGTACAGGTAAAATAACAGCTCTTAGTAAAGGAACAACCACAATTACAGCTAGTACATCAAATAATAAGACTGCTAATTGTGTAGTTAACGTCACCGACAATGCTACAAGCATAAAACTTAATTATACTGATTATACTTTGGAAAGAACTAATACTTTCAATTTAATAGCAACAATTACCCCAGCCAATATAACTAATAAAAACATTAGATGGAGTACTAATAATGCAACAATTGCCACAGTAGATCAAACCGGAAAAGTAACTGGCATAAATAATGGTACAGCCATTATAACTGCAACAACAGAAAATGGTAATTTATCAGCAACTTGTGTAGTAAGAGTCATAACAAAAGTTAAATCATTATCAATTGTCCCATCTGAACTAAATATGAACGTTAATGACTTTCAAACATTAAAAGTTCAAATCACTCCAACTACTGCTACTGACAAAAATGTAATTTGGCATAGTCAAGATGGTAACATAGCTACGGTTAGTAACACTGGCATAGTTAGAGCTTTACAAAATGGAACAACCACAATTACTGCATCAACTAGTGATGGAAGCGTTACAGCTAGTGTGAAAGTAAATGTTACAACTCAAGTTACTAAAATAGCCATCCCAAAGAAAAACTATGTCTTATATGTCGGTGATCAAGCTAATATTGAATATCAAGTATTACCAACAACGGCTAGTAATAAAGTAATCAATTTTACAAGTTCTACACCAAGAATCGCTACTGTAAATGAACAAGGACAAATTACTGCTGTCGCCCCAGGTAATACAACAATAAAATTAACATCACATAATAATATCGAAGAAAACGTTATTGTATCTGTCTTAAATAAACCAACAAACGATGAAACAAAAAAAATAACCTTCAATAAAACAAATTACCAAATCAAAGCTGGTGAAAGCCAAAAGGTCGATTATACATTAACTGGGTATACTCTTGAAGATATCAATTGGTCTTCAAGTGATGAAGAAGTCGCAACAGTTGATAATGAAGGAAATATTTTAGCTAAAAACAATGGTACAACTATTATAAAAGCAATATCAAAAGATAATAAAAGTAAGAGTGAATGTCTTGTTTATGTAAGAAAAGCTGTTAATAAATTTACAATAACAGGTACATATAATTTACCAAAACGAGCCAAACAAAAAATGACCTTTATTATGGAGCCAAGTGATGTAACCAATAAAGATATAAAATGGCAGAGTAGTGATGAACAAGTCGCTATCATTAATGAAGAAGGAATTGTTACAGCTTTGAGTGTTGGAACTACAAAAATAACCGGAACCATCGAAGAAGATAATATTAGTTCGTCTGTTCAATTAACCGTTTCAGAAACTCCTGATAGAATTGAAATTGTTAAAACTCAAGATGTTTTAAGATTAGATGAAAACCTAACACTTACTTATAAAGTATATCCTGAAAATCTTGAAATAACCAATATCAAATGGTCAAGTAATAACGATAAAATCGCAACTATAGATTCAAAAGGAAATATTATTGCTCATGATTTAGGAACAGTTACTATAACAGTTGAAATCGAAGGAACAGATATTAGTGATAGTACGGAAATCACTATTATTGAATCATTAAATGGTCCACAACCAGATGACTCAGAAACTCAACCTCCTGAAGAAGATAAACCCCAAAATCCAATCACTGGTTATTTTGCTAGATTTATTATAATATTAATGTTTATGTTACCACTTATTTCAATTATTAGAAAAGTATATAAGGAAAAAATATTTAAAATATAAATAATAAGGTTAATAAGTCTATACTTACATTTAAAAATGTATTAAAATAAAAACCATTACTTAAGAAAGTAGTGGTTTTTATGTTAAAGAATGTCATTTCTGTTATTGATGGAGCTGCCGGTAGTTGTGGTAAAGCAAAAGTTGTTGGTGAAATAGCTACTGACAAAAATATAAACCTTGGTGCTGCTATTACTAACTGTATGCCTAATGCTGGTCATACTTTTGTTGATGAACAAGGCCATCGTACTTTATTTAGAAATATTCCTGTTTCTTGTGTTAATCCTCATACTGAATTATTTATTGGCCCCGGCTCAGCTATTGATATGGCTGTCATAAAAGAAGAATACCAAAATGTTCGCCATTTTCTAAATGGTCGTAAAATATATGTTCATGAACTAGTACCTCTTATTGAACAATCTCATAAAGACTACGAAAAAACTCATATTAAATCTGGTTCTACTAATAAAGGCTGTGGTGCTGTCTCAATGGCCAAAATCATTCGTGACGAAAACCTCCAATTTTTTAAATCCTATGAAGATCTAGTTGTTTGTTCTAATGATGAGTGGTTAGATCGTTTATATAGTCATCTTGATAATCCTAATGAATATGTCTTATTAGAGGGAGCTCAAGGATGTGATTTAGACTTAAATCATAGTGGTAACTATCCATATGTTACAAGTCGTAATGTTTCAACAACTCAATTACTAGCCGATAGTGGCATTTCTGCTGAACGTCTTTTAGAAACAATTATGGTTATAAGACCATTTCCTATTCGTATCAATAATGTTACTCCTAGTGGCGAATATCATTATACTGGTGATTATGGTACAGGTGCTAAACTAACTTGGATGCAAGTAAATTTATCTTCCATGTTTGGTCAGTATCCGTGTGAAGGCGATGTTGAGTGTTTCAATCATCATATTAATTATACTTACATCAAAAAATTACTTACTAAATGTCCATCTATGTATTTAAAACAACTATTTGGTCCTAACTTTCGTCAAAAAGATTTAACTACCATAACATTACTAGAAGCTTTAGAATTAGAAAGACTATATCATAAATCTAAAGGGGAAGACATTTATGAAAGCGCTATTATTGAATTACCTATGGTTGATAGTGATTTTCCACCTAATACAATTATTGATCAATCAGAACAAACTTCTGTTACTAAGATGGAACGCCGTATCTTTGATTTAGATATTCAAAAACTTAAAAACAACTGTCGTATTAATTCACCATATGGTTTATACCTAAATTTCTTTCAGCATCTAGATTATGATTTCTTTGCAACAGTTGGTGACTTTAATAAAATGTATTTTGATCGCTATCAAAGAGAATATTTGTCTTGGCTTGAAAATGAAACCGGTGCAGAAATATTAGCTTTAGGAACTGGCTCTAAAAACAATGATCGTATCTTAAAGAAAGAATTGGTAAAACCAATTGCAAAATAATATAAGTGACTTATGTCACTTTTTTCTTAATTTCTTTATGATATAATAAAAAAGGTGATATAAATGGAATTAAAAGAAATAAAAAATGAATTAAATAAACAAAGTGCAAGATTAGAAACTATTGGGAGGTCACTTTGACATTACTACTAAAGAAAGTCAAATTGCCTCTTTAGAAAGTAAAATGAATGAACCTAATTTCTGGGATGATATTGATACGGCTAATCAAACTAACCAAGAACTATCCTTATTAAAAAAAGAAATTAGTTCATACAAAGATCTTAGTCAAAAAATAAAAGATAATGAAGAAATAATTGATTTACTAGAATTAGATTATAGTGAAGAATTAAAAAATGAAATAGAAGCCAGTTTACCAACCTTAATTAATGAAATAAACGAATTAGAAATAAACACTTTATTAAACGGCGAATATGATAATTTTGCTTGTTACTTAGAAATTCATCCTGGTGCTGGTGGTACCGAGTCTTGTGATTGGGCGAGTATGCTTCTTCGTATGTATGAAAGATTCTGTGATAAAAATGATTTTAAATACGAAGTAATGGAAGAACAAGCTGGTGAAGAAGCAGGCCTTAAATCAGTCACTTTACATATTACTGGTAATTATGCATATGGCTATTTTAAATGTGAAAAAGGCGTTCATCGTTTAGTTAGAATATCCCCATTTGATTCTAATAAACGCCGTCATACTTCCTTTGCTTCTGTTTCCGTTATACCTGAAATAGATCAAAGTATTAATATTGAAATCAAAGAAGAAGATATCAGAATCGATACTTATTGTGCTAGTGGACATGGTGGTCAAGGTGTTAATACCACGCCATCAGCTGTTAGAATTACACACTTTCCTAGTAAAATAGTTGTAACTTGTCAAAATGAACGTAGTCAACTACAAAATAAAGAACAAGCTATGAAAGTCTTAAAAAGTAAATTATTTAATTTAGAACAAGAGAAAAAGGAACAAGAACTAGCTAAATTAAAAGGTATAAGTACAGGAATTGATTTCGGTAGTCAAATAAGAAGTTATGTCTTAGAACCATATAAAATGGTTAAAGATACTCGTTCTGGTTATGAAACCGCTGAAGCCGATAAAGTTTTAGATGGCGATATTAAACCATTTATCGAATCTATTCTAAAAATGAACTAACTATTGATTTAAAGAACTTATTAATATAAAATACTCGAAAAAGAGGGATTATTATGCATGAAACAATAGCTTATCTAAATAATTTATTGCAAGATAATGATACTATTGTCCTTGGTTTATCAGGTGGCCCTGATTCTATGTGCTTACTTAATATTATTCTATCTTTAAATAAAAAGCTTAAAATTGTATGTGCTCATATTAATCATGGCCTTAGAAAAGAAAGTCTTAAAGAACAAGAATTTATTACTGATTATTGCCAAGATAAAAATCTTATCTTAGAAACAACAACCTTTGCTAAAAAAAGCAATGAAGAAGATTATAATGAACAAGAACTACGAGAAAAAAGATATGCTTATTTTGCTGATGTAATTAACAAATATCAAGCTAAATACTTGTTTACTGCTCATCATGGTGATGATTTAGTAGAAACTATTCTAATGCGTATATCACGTGGGTCTAATTTAAGAGGTTATTCTGGTTTTCAAGTTAAGTCTAAAAAAAGAGAATTAACTGTTATTAAACCATTAATCTTTATGACTAAAAAAGAAATAGAAAAGTATAATCAAGATAATAATATTCCCTATGTTATCGACCAAACTAATTTAGAAGATGAACATACTAGAAATAGATATCGTCATAACATCTTACCTTTTTTAAAGGAAGAAAACAAAGATATTCATTTAAAATATATTAAATATAGTAATGAATTAGATAAATATGTAACTTATGTTGATAAACAAGTCCAAAAAGAAATAAATAAACGTTATCAAAATAAAACTTTAAATCTAAAAGGCTTCTCTAAGTTAGACAATCTTATTCAAACTAAAATAATTGAATATATCCTAGATGATAACTATTATCATAATCTCTACTTAGTAAGTGATAAACATGTTAATATGTTACTGGAAATTATTAATAATCCTAAACCCAATATTAAAACTAATCTTCCCGATAACTTACTAGCTATAAAGTCTTATAATAATTTATTATTTACGAAAGAAAAATTAAATAAAGAAAAATATAAGTTTGAACTTCAAGAAGATAACTTACTTCCTAATGGCCGACATATTACTAAAATAAAAGATACTGCTAAAAATACTAATTATTACATAAAATTGAATAGTAAAGAATTAACTTTACCATTATATATTAGAACAAGAGAACCTGGTGATAAAATGATCATTAAAAATATGACCTCACCAAAAAAACTCAAAGATATCTTTATTGATAGCAAGCTACCACAAGCTAAAAGAGACACTTTACCCATCCTTGTTGATAGCGATAATAATATTATCTGGTTACCAGGTATAAAAAAATCTAAATTTGCTAAATCAAATAATGAAATATATGATATAATACTATGGTATAATTAATTTTATGCAGATTTATACGAAGGAGACAAATATGAAAAAGAAAAATAATGCATTAATGGCAATGATGCCTTACATTGTAATAGCTATTGTTCTTGTTGGTGCTTTATTCTTTATGAATAGAGATCAAAAACCACATGAATTAAAAACAGGCGAATTAATATCTGAAATAAAAGATAAGAATGTTACCGAGATAACTATTACTCCCAAAAGTAGTGAGAGTATATATATAGTTGAAGGTAAATTAAAAGATTATAAAGATGGTGAATCTTTTACAGCTCGTGTTATTAGTGAAGAAATAAATACGATAACTGAGTATGCTAAAGACCAAAAGATTAAAGAATACGAAACTAATAAAGATCCAGGTTCAAACGACTTACTTTATATTATCGTAAACTTCTTACCAATTCTAATCATCGTTGTAGCTGCTTACTTCATGTTTACTAGATTAGCAGCTGGCAATAACAAATCTATGGATTTTGGTCGCAGCCGTGCTAAATTAAGTGATGATGGTGGCGAAGTTAGATTCAAAGATGTTGCTGGTTTAAAAGAAGAAAAAGAAGAGGTTCAAGAATTAATCGACTTCTTAAAGAATCCTAAGAAATTCCAAAAATTAGGTGCACGTATTCCTAAAGGCGTTTTATTAGTAGGTCCTCCAGGAACAGGTAAAACTTTACTTGCTAAAGCTGTTGCTGGTGAAGCCAACGTTCCATTTTATTATATAAGTGGTTCTGATTTCGTTGAATTATTCGTTGGTGTAGGTGCCTCACGTGTTAGAGATATGTTTAAACAAGCTAAACAAACTGCACCATGTTTAATCTTTATTGATGAAATCGATGCTGTTGGTCGTCAAAGAGGTACTGGCTTAGGTGGTGGACACGATGAACGTGAACAAACCCTTAACCAATTACTTACTGAAATGGATGGCTTTGGTGCTAATGAAGGAATTATCATTATCGCAGCTACTAACCGTCCAGATGTTCTAGATCCAGCCTTATTACGTCCAGGTAGATTCGATAGACAAGTAACTGTTAGTTTACCTGATTCAAATGAAAGAGAAGATATCTTAAAAGTTCATGCTCGTAATAAAATATTTGCTGACGATGTTAATTTAAAGAACGTTAGTAAAAGAACTCCAGGTTATAGTGGTGCTGACCTAGAAAACTTACTTAATGAAGCAGCTTTACTTGCTGTAAGAAGAAATAAAGATGCTATAACAATGGAAGAAATTGATGAAGCTACGGATAGAGTCTTATTAGGCCCTGCTAAAACTTCAAGAAAAATAACAGATAAAGAAAAACGTTTAGTTGCCATCCATGAAGCTGGTCACGCTGTAATCGGTTTAAAACATCAAGATGCGCAAGAAGTTCATAAAATTACCATTATTCCACGTGGTGTTGCTGGTGGATATACCATGATGCTTCCAAAAGAAGAAAAAATTGGTATTATGACTAAAGATGAATTAATTGGTCAAATAACTGGTTTATTGGGTGGTCGTGCTAGTGAAGAAACCTTTATGGGTGAAATCACAACTGGTGCATCTGACGACTTAAAACGTGCTACTAAGATTGCTCGTTCAATGGTTACTGAATATGGTATGAGTGACTTAGGACCAATTCAATTAGAAGAAAAACAAGAAGGTGTCTTCTTAGGAAGAGACTATGCTAAATCAAGAGACTTCTCTGATCAAGTAGCTTTAGAAATTGACCAAGAAGTAAGAAAAATTCTTGAAAGTTGTTATAAAGATGCTAAAAAGTTATTAGCTAAACATGAAACTTTAGTATTACTAATTGCTGATGCTTTAATGGAACATGAAACATTAACTAAAGAACAAATTGATTCATTAGTCGAAAATGGTAAAATAGATCCAAAGCTATTCGACGACAAAAAAGAAGAAGTAAAAGAAGTATCAATCGATGACTTAAGAGAACAAGCCAAAGAAAAAGGTATTAAAGGTTACAACAAAATGACTAAAGAAGAACTTGAAGAAGCTCTAAATGAAGAAAAATAAAAGGGAAACGAATAAAAAAAGTTTTCCTTTTTTCTTCTCATAAATTTATTAAAAGTTTATGACATTTCATCATATATATGATAAAATTATTTAGAGAAATGATACATAAAAAAGGTGGTACATAAGATGGCAAAAATTATTTCGATAGCAAATCAAAAAGGTGGGGTTGGTAAAACAACATCAAGTATAAATTTAGCAGCTGCTTTAGGTAAAGAAGGTAAAAAAACTCTTCTTATCGATTTAGACTCTCAAGGTAATGCTTCAACTGGCTTAGGTTACAATACAGGTGACTTTAATCATGATATATATGAAGTAATGATGGGGGCTTGTACAGCTAAAGAAGCAGTTATTAAAACTAAATTTAAAAATTTATATATAATCCCATCAACTATCGAATTAGCTGGTTTAGATGTAGAGTTTATCAAAAATATGTTAGAAAATTCATCATTTAAACTAAATGAACAGCTAAAAAATGCATTAGAACCAATTAAAGAAGAATTTGATTATATTATAATTGATTGTCAGCCATCTTTAGGTAATACAACAATCAATGCTCTAGTAGCTAGTGATTCAATTATCATTCCTGTTCAATGTGAATTCTATGCTCTTGAAGGAATTACTCAACTACTAAATACAATTATTATGGTTCAATCTAATATGAATCCCAACCTTCGTATTGAAGGTGTACTCCTAACGATGCTAGATGGTCGTACGAACATTGGCTTAGAAGTAATTGAAGAAGTAAGAAAGTATTTTAAAAATAAAGTATTTAATACAATTATTCCCAGACTAGTAAGATTAGCTGAAGCTCCATCTCATGGTAAACCAATCAGCGATTATGAACCAGAGAGTCGAGCAACTTTAGCATATCAAAATTTAGCAAAGGAAGTGATTAGTCGAAATGGAGAGTAAGAGAAAAGCCCTAGGTAAAGGACTAGAACAACTGTTTTCAAACGAAGTAATTGATTTCGATAACTTTGAAAAGAAAATAGTTAATGATGCTACCAAAGAAGGGGATATTATCGAAATCCCTCTAACTGAAATACGTAGTAACCCTTATCAACCTCGTAAAGACTTTGATGAAGAATCATTAAGAGAATTTGCTGAAAGTATTAAAGAACATGGTGTTATTCAACCAATTATCGTTAAAAAAAGTATCAAAGGTTATGAATTAATCGCTGGTGAAAGAAGAACTAGAGCTTCTAAAATGGCTGGTAAAACAACTATTCCTGCTATCGTTAGAGATTTTACCGATCAAGAAATGATGGAAGTTGCTTTACTAGAAAATATTCAACGTGAAGACTTAAATCCAATTGAAGAAGCTGAAGCTTTTAACAAGATAATTGAAGATAATAAATTTACTCAAGAAGAAGTAGCTAAAAAATTTGGTAAGAGTCGTAGCTACATTACTAATTTATTAGGTTTATTACGCCTTCCATCTACAACTAAAAAATATGTTCAAGAAGGTAAAATATCTATGGGTCATGCTCGTGTTCTAAGTAAACTATCTGACTCTGAACAAATTGATGAAATAGCTAATAAAATAATCGAAGAAGGATTAAGCGTACGTGAAACCGAAAAACTAACAAGTGCTGCTGAAATGCCTAAAACTAATAAGATAAAAAGGACTCCTATCTATAATCCTAAATACAATATGTATGAAGGTGTAATGCGCGAAAAGATTGGCACAAGAGTCAAAATAAATAATCGTAAAATAGAAATACCTTTTGATTCTGATAGTGATTTAGATCGAATATTAGAAATCCTTGGTATTAACATGGATGGTGAATAATGATCGAGTTTCTTAAGGCAATATTAAATATAATAACTAAAAAAGAAGTATATGGTGTTGTCATAACGCTTTCTATTTCATACTTTATCTATAAAACTCTAGTTATTCTTTTTGAAGAAGTTATTAACTATGGTAAAGTAGATTATGAAAAGAAAAAACGCAAAACTATTACTAACTTATTTAAAAATGTTATTAAATATTTAATTGTTATAATTGCCGCTTTAACAATATTAAGTATCTATGGTGTTAATGTAAAAGGCCTAATAACTGGACTAGGAATTGCTGGAACCATCTTAGGTTTAGCATTACAAGATACTTTTAAAGATATCATTAATGGTATTAATATTATTGCTGAAAATTATTTTATTGTTGGCGATATCGTAACTTATAATAATTTTACTGGTGAAGTATTAGAATTTGGTTTAAAAACTACTAAATTAAAAAATGCCAATGGTGAAATAATGGTTATTGCCAATCGTAATATAATGGAAATTAACAATTTATCCCAAAAAGAGCAAAATGTATTGTATAATATTTGCTTGCCATATGAACAACCAGTTGAAACAATTGAAAAAATAATAAACAAGGATATTTTACCTAAGTTTAAAAATATCGAAAATGTTAACAAGGATTCTGTTAAATATTTAGGTGTTAATGATTTAGCTGAATCATGCGTTAAATACTTAATTAGTTTTTCTTGTAAAAGAGATCAACAATGGCAAGCTAAAAGGGACGCTAATAAAATCGTCTTAATTGAATTTGGTAAACATAATATTAGTATTCCATATCCTCAATTGGAGGTACATTATGAAAAATAACTATAAATTAAATGATCTTGTTGAAATGAAAAAAAACCACGCTTGTGGTACTAATAAATGGCAAATAACTCGTATGGGCGTTGATATCAAAATTAAATGTGTTAATTGTAACCGTGAAATAATGATGGATCGTCTTGAATTCGAGAAGAAATTAAAAAAAGTATTAGGAGGACAAGATGAATAAATTTAAAGAAAAAATAACTTTAAACCCCGTAATGACTTTTCTTATCCTAATTCTCTTAACAATTGTCTTAAGTGGTTTCTTAAACCTCATTGGTTTTGAAGCAACATATAATAAAATAGACCCTGTTACTAGTGAATATACTGTTACATCAGAAAGTGTTGAATCGTTATTTAGTTTAAGTGGAATTAAATACATCTTTACTTCTACTGTTTCTAACTTTACCGCCTTTACACCATTAAGTATGTTAATAATCGTTCTTATTGGTATCGGTATTATGGAAAAAAGTGGGTTTATTAAAACAACATTTACTATTCTTACTAAGTATTGTAAAAGATATACCATAACCTTTTGGTTAGTTTTATTAAGTATCATATCTAGTATAGTTGGTGATTTAGGATACGTAATTATGATTCCTATTGCTGCTTTAATGTTTAGTTATGGAAGGCGTAACCCATTACTCGGAATAGTCGCTGTTTATGCTGCCTTAACTGCTGGTAGTGGTATTAGTATTCTTCTAACATCTATTGATAGCGAAATGCTTAGATATACTATTGTTAATGCTACAAACATTGATATGAACTATACTTTATCTACTATGTGTTTTATCTTTATTATGACCGTAGCAGTAATCTTAGTTTCTATAGTTATAACCATTATTACTGAAAAAATAAGTGTTAATAATGTTGAAAAATATGAATTTAAAGATGAGAAAAAAGAACTTCGTTTAGGCAAAAGAGAATACCGTGGTTTAATATTCTCAATAACTGCTGGAGCTATATATTTATTAATCTTTATTTATAATATAATTCCTGGTTTACCATTTTCTGGTAATTTATTAGATTATAGTCAAAAATTCTATATTGATAAATTATTTAGTTACGATTCCTTCTTTAGTAATGGTTTCGTCTTCATTGTCACTATTTTCTTTATCATCTTAGGTTTAGCTTATGGAATTGGTGCTAAAACTATTAAAAACAATAATGACTTCTGTGAAGATTTAACCCATTCTTTAGATGGAACTGGTCGTACCTTAATCTTAATATTACTTGGTTCAATCCTAATTAATATTTTTAAAAAGAGTAATATTGGTACAGTTATTGCTGTTACCTTATCTAATTTTATTGGTAATTCATCACTATCAGGAATATCCCTTATCATTGCTTTATTCCTTGTTAGTGCCTTATCAACTTTATTCCTAACCGGCTCAACTAGTAAGTGGGCGATTATTTCCACTACTGCTATTCCAGCCTTTATGAATAATAGTTTAAGTCCTGAATTTGCCCAAGTAATAATGCGTTTCGGTGAATGTATGACTATTGGTTTAACTCCATTACTAGCTTATTTTACAATATACATTGCTTACCTAGAAAAATACAATCAACAAGATAATCCGATCAGTTTATTTAGAACTTTAAGATATCAATGGGTATATGGTATCGTTGTTGGTGCTTTACTACTAGCTTTAGTAATTGGTTGGTACCTAATAGGTATTCCAATCGGCATCGGTGGAGCTATAACAACATAAAACAATTGAACTATCAATTGTTTTTTTATATAATAACTAATGAATTGAGGTGTTAATTATGTCATTAAAAGCTGGCATAGTTGGATTACCAAACGTTGGTAAATCTACATTATTTAATGCAATAACAAAAAAACAAGATGCTCTAGCAGCTAATTACCCATTTGCTACAATTGAACCAAATGTTGGTGTTGTAACTGTTCCTGATGCAAGATTAGATAAATTAAACGAAATGTATCAACCTAAGAAACTAGTTCCAACAACTTTTGAATTTACTGATATTGCAGGCTTAGTAAAAGGTGCATCAACTGGTGAAGGACTAGGTAACAAATTCTTATCTCACATTAGAGAAGTAGATGCCATAGTTGAAGTAGTAAGATGTTTTGAAGATGGCGAAATAACTCACGTTGAAGGAACAATTGATCCAATTAGAGATATTGAGATAATCAACACTGAGTTGATTTTAGCTGATTTAGAAATAGTTGAAAGTCGTATTAGTAAAATTGAAAAGAAAGCTGAAACCACAAAAGATAAACAATCGCTACTTGAATTAAATGCTTTAAGAAAATCTAAAGAAGCTCTAGAAAGTGGAACTGCTTTAAGAAATATTGAATATACTGATGATGAATTAACATGTTTATCTGGTTTTAACTTTATTACTTTAAAAAAGATTATCTATGCTGCCAATGTTAATGAAGAAGATGCTATTGCAGGTGGTAATAATTTCACTAAACAAGTAACTGATTATGCCGATAAAGAAGGCTCAAAAGTAATTATTATGTGTGCTAAGTTAGAAAGTGAATTAACTGATTATACTGAAGAAGAAAGAGTAGCCTTTATGGAAGATTTAGGTTTAAATGCTTCCGGTTTAGATTTATTAATCAAAGCTACATATGAACTATTAGGTTTAAAAACTTTCTTCACGTCAGGTCAAGATGAATGTCGTGCTTGGACATTTAAGACAGGAATGAAAGCTCCTGAATGTGCTGGTATAATTCATACCGACTTCCAAAAAGGATTTATTAAAGCTGAAGTAATGTCATATGACGACTTAGCCAGATTAGGTTCTGAAAAAGCTGTTCAAGAAGCTGGTAAACTAAGATTAGAAGGAAAAGACTACGTTATGCAGGATGGTGATATATGTTACTTTAGATTTAATGTTAGTAAATAAAATATATGAAGTATATTAGAGAATTTTTTAGAAATGACAATCCTTTTATTCCTTTTAAAGAATTTGGCTTTATTCATTGTTTATGTATAATTTTAGTTGTTATAGTATTAATAATAATTTATTTAAATCGTAACCGAATATCAGCTATGAATGACAAAACTAAAAAAATCATTTTAAAATCCTCAGCTATCCTAATGTTAATCAACATGATTATTTATAATATAGCTCCTCATGTCTTTGGCTATTTTGATTATAAAATTCATTTACCATTTCAATTGTGCTTTATTTCTGGTTACATGTTTATGTATGGTATTTTGTTTAACAAAGAATGGATTTTAAAATACACCTTATTCTTATCATTTATTGGTCCTATTCCTGCCATCTTATGGCCTGATTTACCATCAACTTTTGATGACTTTAATTTCTGGAAATATTTTATTTCTCATCATATATTTATTTGTGCTAGTTTCTTTTCCTACTTTGCTTTAAATTACAAAATAGGAATTAAAGATATAATTAAAGCTTTCATCTTTACCAACTGTTTAGTTCTTCTTATGATGCCATTTAACTATATCTTTAATATGAACTATATTTACTCCAGTGAAATACCTGCTAATATAAGAGCATTATATCCATTTATTGAAAGCTTCCCACCATTTATAACTATTGAAGTAACTGGTGTCATAATAGCAATATTACTATATCAACTAATTAGAAAACGTAATAATGAATTAGCGCTACTAGCAGAGTTAGATAAACCCCAACCAGTAACAAAAACAACGAAAAAAGCCCATAAAAAGAAAGCAAAATAAAACTTTACAATACCAAAAGCCCATGCTATAATATGAGCGAGTAAGAAAATTACTCCTTGCTTTATACTGGATATAAAGCCGAAAAGACCATAAGGAGGTGCAATATGAACAAATATGAAATGATGTTCATTGTTAAAGCAACAATGGAAAGCGACCAAGTTAAAGCTACAGCTGAAAATATGAAAAAAGTTGTTAGTTCTTGTGGAGGAAATGTTACTGAATTCAAAGAATTAGGTGAAAAGAAATTAGCATATCCTATCAAAAAAGAACTTAATGGTTACTATTTCGTAATGGAAATAGAAGCAACAAAAGAAACTGAAGCTGAATTAAGCCGTAAAGCTGGACTTGATGAAAACGTTCTAAGACATTTAATTGTTAAATTAGATGAGGAGTAAGATAAGTTATGAATAAAGCGATTATTATCGGTAGATTAACTAGAGACCCAGAAATGCGTACAACTGCTAGTGGTGTTAATTCCACAACATTTACTGTAGCTGTATCACGTAACTACACCAATCAAAGTGGTGAAAGAGATACAGATTTCTTAAATTGTGTTACTTGGCGTAAGCAAGCTGAAAATGTTGCTAAATATTGTAAGAAAGGTACACAAGTAGCTGTTGAAGGAAGAATCCAAACTAGAAATTATGACGCTCAAGATGGAACGAAAAGATATGTAACAGAGATTATTGCTGACAATGTTACTTTCCTAGGTGGAAGAAATACAGATGTTGGCGATTCTAGTAATAATTATGTAGGTCCTGAAAACGATATAGCTACAACAGATATAAGCGAAGATCCATTCAAAGATTTCGGTAGTGAAGTAGCTTTAAGTGATGACGACCTACCATTCTAAAAAGGAGGATTTAAAATGGCTGAATTTTATCGTAAAAAGAAAAGAATTTGCCAAATGTGTGCTGGAAAAAGCGTTGACTATAAAGATGTAATGATTATTTCTAAATATATTAATGAAAAAGGAAAAATCATGCCTCGTCGTATGACTGGAGCATGTGCTAAACATCAAAGACATATAGCTCAACAAATTAAATGGGCAAGATATATGGCATTAATTCCATTCGTAAAATAATAAATTAATACTCAGAAATGAGTATTTTTTTTGCCTTTTTTTTCATAAATATTGTTTTGAATATGTAGGCAATATGTGATATTATTATAAGAGATAATAGAGGGGTATGTCTATGAAGGTAACAATATACACACCAGAAAAAGCCAATGAATATACTTTACCTAATCAAATATCAGGTAGTTATATGTTTGGCAAAGATTTAAATAGTGAAGAAAAATTAGTCAATATAGAAGCTGTAGACAATAATTGGGTAATAAAAGGCCATGAAGATACCCTACTTATCTATGATAATAAAACAGTAAATGAAAGAATCTTAAAAGAAAATGACTTTTATCTCTTGAAAAATGAAGATATAACATATTTATTAATAGCAACATCCTCTTTAGAAACTAACTTTGCCATTTATTCGTATAATCAAGTCCTTGATTTAATAATTGGTAATGCTCCAGAATGTAACATGCCTTATCAATTCGCTTATATTACAGGTGTCGTATGTGAAATAAAAATGATTAATGAACAACTTGTAATGAATAGTAATTTATCAATTTTATCATATATAAATAGTGAAAGAGTAAATGAACAGACTACAATAATAAACATCGGCGATGTACTAAATATATTCGGCCTAAAAATAATGTTTTTAAAAAACACAATAATTGTCAATAATCCTTTTAATTCAATAATTATAAATTTAGCATCGGCTGGATTAGCTAATTTTCAAGTCAAAACAGATAAATATGAAAACAAAGATGTTAAAGAAATAGATATATATGCCAAGAAAGATTATTTTTCAAAATCACCGCGTATTAGAAGATTAATCGAGGAAAAAGAACTTAAAATAGATCCACCACCAGCTGAAAAAGAAGTCGAAAAAATGCCTCTTTTATTAACTGCAGGACCTATGCTAACAATGGCTGCTACATCAGGTACAACCATGTTAAATACCTTAATTCAGATATCTAGTGGTGCAACAACATTTGCTAAAAGTTGGCCTCAAATAGTAACTGGTGTCTTAATGCTAGCTTCAAGTTTAATATGGCCAAATTTAACAAAAACTTTTAACGAGCATTTAGCTAAAGAAGAAAGAAAAAGAGTTGTAAAACTATATAATAAATATTTAGAAGAAAAAGAAGCAGAACTAAAAAAAGAACTTGTTATGCAAAAGACAATTTTAGATGATAACTTAATCGATTCAGAGGGATGTATTAAAATAATAAGTTCTAAAAAAAATAACTTTTGGTGCAAAAGAGTAGAACAATCAGATTTTTTAACAGCAAGAGTTGGAATAGGGGATGTACCTTTAAAAATAAATGTTGATTGGCCTGAAGAAGGATTTACTATCGAAAACGATAGCTTAAAAGAAATGGCTGAACAAATGATAGATCAATATAAATACATCAACAATTGCCCATTGGAATATTCATTTTATGAAAACTTTTTAACAGCCATAATGGGAATTGAAAGAAAAAGCTATGGTTTAATGGACAACATATTGTTACAATTTATGACATTTTACTGCTATGATGAATTAAAAATAGTAGTTTTTACTAATAGTGAAAAAGCTAAAAGATGGGATTACTTAAAATATAGCAATTATTGTTTTAGTAATGACAAAAATGTTAGATTCTTTGCTACTAATCTAGATGAAGCAAGAATTCTATCATCATATTTAGGACCTGAACTTAGCTATAAAACAAGTATAGCTAGTGAAGGCAATATACCTATAACTGAATTAAAACCTTATTATTTAATCATTTGCGATAATTATCCAGCCTATAAAAAACTAGATTTCTTTAAAGAATTAGTTGAACTAGATAATAACGTTGGTTATAGTACAATTATTATTGAAAATGAATTGGATAAACTACCAAGTAAATGTTTTAATTTCATAAATTTAAATGAAGGTTCATCAGGTATTTTAAAAAATTCGTTTGAAAAAGCTGAAATAATTAATTTTCATGATGAAATAAATTATAACATTAATATGATGGGTATTATTAGAAACCTATCTAATATACCAGTAGAAATAGAGGGCGCTGCTGCTAAATTACCAGATGCAATTGAATTCCTTGAAATGGAACAAGTTGGTAAAGTAGAACAATTAAATGTTTTAAATAGATGGAATAGTAACGATTCAACTAAATCTTTAAAAGCCGAGGTCGGAGTTGATGAAGAAGGTAATCTAATGTACTTAGATTTGCATGAAAAATTCCATGGACCACACGGTTTAATTGCTGGTACTACTGGTTCAGGTAAATCAGAATTTATTATTACTTATATTTTATCAATGTCTATGAATTATAGCCCTGAAGATGTTGCCTTTATTTTAATCGATTATAAAGGTGGAGGTTTAGCTTTCGCTTTTGAAAATAAATTAACTGGGGTTAAGTTACCACATTTGGCTGGTACTATAACCAACTTAGATAAATCAGAAATGAATAGAACCTTAGTAAGTATTGATTCAGAAGTTAAAAGAAGACAAGCAAAATTCAATGAAGCCAGAGATCAACTTGGTGAAAGTACAATAGATATTTATAAGTATCAAAATTTTTATCATGAGGGTAAATTAAAAGAACCAATTCCTCATTTATTCCTAATTGCCGATGAATTTGCTGAGTTAAAAAGTCAACAACCAGATTTTATGGATAATTTAATAAGTGTAGCTCGTATAGGTCGTTCATTAGGAGTTCACTTAATTCTAGCAACTCAAAAACCAACTGGTGTTGTTAATGAACAAATTTGGTCTAATACTAAATTTAGAGTATGTTTAAAAGTTGCAGATGCTAGTGATAGTAATGAAATGATTAAAAAACCAGATGCCGCTTTATTAAAACAGAGTGGTCGTTTCTATCTTCAAGTCGGAATGGATGAGATATTTGAACTTGGGCAATCAGGTTGGGCAGGTGCTAAATATTATCCATCAGATACAATTCAAAAACAAATAGATCGTAGTATCAATTTCATTGATAATAATGGTCAAGTAATTAAAACGATAAAAGAGCAAGGCGGCGACACCAAAAAAGAAGCTCAAGGAGAACAACTTGCTGCTGTTATGCAAGAAATAATAAAAGTAGCTGGTCAAACTAATAAATATGCTAAACGTTTATGGTTAGATAATGTTCCACAAGTAATCCTAGTTGATCAAGTAGAACAAAAATACAATATTACACATACACCATACAATGTAACTGCTGTAATTGGTGAATATGATGCCCCAGAATTACAAGAGCAAGGAATCGTTTTATATGACTTCCTTGAAAACGGAAATACAGTTATCTATGGTACTGATGGCTCTGAAAGAGAACAATTATTAAATGCGATAATCTATTCGGCATGTAAACATCATACAGCAAGTGAGATAAATTTCTACACTGTAGATTATGGATCAGAGTCACTAAGAATGTTTGCAGCATTACCTCATTTTGGTGGTATGGTATTTGATGGCGAAACTGAAAAATATACCAATTTAATTAAAATGATTAATGAAGAAACAGCCAAAAGAAAAAAATTATTTGTTGATTTTGGTGGTGACTATGTTAACTATATAAAAAATAGTGGCAACAAATTACCACTAAAAGTAATAATCTTTAATAATTATGATACAGCTAAAGAAAGTATTGAATCAATTTATGAAGAAATGCCAGAACTATTACGTGATTCAGCTAGATACGGAATTATTTATATTCTAACAGCTAATGGACTTGGTAGTACCCCTTCAAAAGTAACACAGAATATAACCAATACTTATGCATTAAGACTTAAGGATTCCTATGAATATGGAGATACTTTAAATGGTAAAACAAAACAAACTCCACAAGATACACCAGGAAGAGGTATGTTAAATAATGATGGAATTCATGAATTCCAAACTGCGTTTATAGTTGAAGATGTTGGTGAACTAAATAGTTACATAATCGAATTTATTAACCAAATTAAAGCAACTAAACCTCCATATGCTCAAAGAATACCAACTTTACCTGATCATGTAAGAATAGATGATATTAGAGAAAAACTTACAACTATTGAAAGCGTTCCAATAGGAATTATAAAAGAAAACTTAGATGTTTTAACGATCGATTATCATGCCAATGTTGGAAATATAGTTTCATCTAACAAAATTGCTAATACCATTAATTACGTAAAAAGTTTAATAAGCGTCTTCAAAGAATTAAAAATAGGAACAATCCTAATAGATGGAGTAAAAGCTTTAGAAACAGAAAAAGCCAATACTTCAAATTACTTTAATGATAATTTTGAGGAAGTAATAAAAAAACTAGATGAATATGTTGAACAAAGAATATCTACCAACAATGAAACACCAGTCGCTATAATGATTTATGGCTTAGACAAATTTGTGAAAAAACTCGACAACAATAAGAGTCTTGAAGAATTCTTTGATAAATGCAAAAAACATGAAAAAATACCGATTATTATAGTAGAAGAAGCAGGCAAAATTAAAGAATATCAATTTGATTCATGGTATAAATCAATTTTCAATGTTACAAACGGTCTATGGATAGGTAGTGGTGCATCAGATCAATCACTATTTAAAATATCCAGTTATAATAAAGAGTATTCTCTTGAATATAATAACGATATCGGTTTCTATATCGAAGATGGCTTTGCTAAAATAGTAAAACTAATTGATTTTGTTAGTGAAGATGGGAGCGATATAAATGAAGAATAAAATATTAATTAAGCTATATGCTCCTGAATTTGGTAAAGTTTTTGATATCTATATTCCCGCAAATTATCTAGTATGGAAAATTACTAAATTAGTAATGAAATGTGTATCTGATTTATGCGATATAAGTATTAATTTAAAAAATGAATTTATATTAATAAATAAAGTAACTAATGAAGTTTATTCAAATAATAGTATAATTCGCGAAACAGACATAAGAAACGGTACTGAATTAATAATATTGTCACAAAAGAAAGAATAAATTGTCAAAAAAACGTCAAAAAACGTAATAATTATTGAATAGAAAAAAAATATAGCTTAAAATCAAATTAAAGAGTAGACAAACTACTTAAAAAGAAGGAGAAAAAAATATGGGAAATAACACAATAGGATTTAGTGAATCTAGAGTAAATAATACAATAGGAGAATTTAATGCAGATTCAGCAAAAGTTCTAGAAACATTAACAGATGAATTTAACAAAACACTTAAACAAATTGCAGATAACTGGGGAACTGAAGAAGGAAAAACATGGGTAACTGATACTTTAATTACTTCATTAAATAAAACAGGTGAAGAAGTATCAAACGCTCTAGTAGAAATTGGTAAAGTTATTAAAACTACTGCTGAAAAACAAGCAGCAGATACTAATAACACAGTTAGCATTAACCCTCCAACTAAAGCTCAATTAGGTGGATTAAATAACCAAATGCAAAATGTTTTAGACAACGGATTCGTTGGTGTATATAGTACACTTCAAGCTGATGTTACTAGAGCACAAGAAAGTTTAATTGATAACGTAAATAAACGTTTAACTAAACTTAAAACTAATGCTGTTGATAATTGTAAAGATTCATTTACAAATGAAGGAACAAGTAATGTAGCAGCTACTGCTGAAACATTTATTGAACAAATCAATGAATCAATCGTTGCTTGCTTTAATCAATTAAAACAAGGTATTGATGAAAATACTGCTTCAGCAACTACTTATGCAAGAAACATCCAAGAAGCTGGATTACGTGGTTAATAATAACCCTCAAAGTATATTTAGTTATCAAGAAAAAACATTTTATTCAAAATGTTTTTTCTTAAATATGGGCAATTTACATAAATTGCTTATATTTAAGAAAAAAGGTGAACTTAATGTTAAAAATTGATGTAAATCAAATTAAAGAATCTGTAGAAGAACTTGATTATTTAATAGAAAAATATGAGGAATATTCCATGAGTATCATGCAAGAGGTGAGGAATATTGAATTTAGTTGGCATGATGATCATTCTACATCTTTCTTTGAAAAAATAACTGTTCATCGTCAAGAAATAATGAGGTTTATTTCTGACTTAAATAAAACAAAAGAATCTTATAATAATATATCTAATGAAATTAATAAAGTAATATCTCCTATAAAGAATATATACTTTAATCCAGCATATAAAGATATTATTTTAAATAACTATAAAAATAACATTAACAACTTAAAAAATATCAAGCAAAGAATAAACAACTTATATACTAGTTTTTGTAGCTATGGAGAGCGTTTGTCAATAAGTAGAGTAGCTCTTAATTTGGATACTACTATAAAAAAACTTGAAAATTCTAAAAACAATGTTGATAAAATGTTTACTAATTTAAACTCTTTAGAGCAACGAATCGGTAATATTCTCCAAAAATTACAAATTGATAAAATATCATTATTTGATAATAGCGAGTATATATAATAGGTGATAATATGAGTGGAATAAGTAATGAATTTAATGCAATAAATAAAATAGAAATTGCAAAGGCAATTGACATAGTTAATGACATGACAACTAAGAGTAATTCAATAGAGACGAGAATTATGGAAAATTTAGCTAAATTACGCAAATCAATTATTTTAAATGGTCAATCAATTGATATTAATGAAAGTATAATTTTTCAAAATATGCAAAACTTTAAAAGTAATAGTGCATCATATTGTCAAACATTTAGATCAATAAATCAAAAATACACTGAGTCAGTTGACAATGCAGTTAAATATATTAATACACAAAAGGAGAATATTTAGAATGACAACAACTAATAATAGCACTCCCGAAATTGATTATGAAGAAATAAGAAGAAAAAATAATTATCGCAATTTAATAAATAATATAAATTCAATTATATCCAGTCTTGATGCCGCCAATGTTAGTGTTCGAAACATGAAGAATAATATTAATAATGGCATTAAATTTGATGATAAATGTTATGAAAGCGACAATATAAATAATATATCAGATAGTATTACAAATTGCCGTAATTCTTTATCATCAATAAATAAAGGCTTAAGAAATAACTTATAAAAAGAGGTGAAAAGCTTTGGCAGAATTAGGTTCATATAATCCCGATAATATCGTTAAAGAAAAAATAACTGCACCTAAAGTTTTAGTTGACTATAGTAATCTAAAACCAACAGTTAAAAATAATTATCAAAATGTTATTAGTAAAGCTCGAGAAGTAACACTTGATTTAAGTCAGTTTTTAGAAGACGAACCTATCCAAGCAACTCAGGTATCTGCATCAGCTCCTCAAGTTGAAACTTTATTTGATGATTATTCACAATTAAATAATTATAAATAATTAAAGAGAATAGGAGTAACCATATGGAAGAATATTCAAATATTAATTCAAAAAATAGATCACTAGATAGTATCATGGGTTTTATAGTTGGCGATGCATTAGGTGTTCCAGCTGAATTTAAATCAAGAGTGCAATTAAAACGCTACCCTGTAACTGATATGGTAGGATATGGTACTCACAATATGCCTGAAGGCACATGGTCAGATGATACTTCAATGACATTAGCAGCAGTGGATTCAATAAATGATAAACACAGTGTTGATTTTGATGATATTATGATAAAATTTGCTGAATGGTTTGGTCAATCAAAATATACAGCAACAGGAGTTTTTTTTGATATTGGAATATCTACATCAAGTGCTATTCGTCGATATTTAAGCGGGCTTCCTGCAACAAAGTGTGGCGGAAATAATGTTCGTGATAATGGAAATGGTTCCTTAATGAGAATTCTTCCTTTTGTACTATATTCATATTATCAACAATTAGATCGAAATTCAGAAAGTACACTAATTGATAATGCTTCATCTTTAACTCATGCTCATGAAATTAGCAAATTAGGATGTAGAATATACTGTGATTATATTAAAGCCATATTAGATGGCCAAAATAAAGTAGAAGCTTTTAATAATTTAAAAATGATCGATTATTATAAAGAATATTCAAATGATTCTATTAAATATTATCAAAGAATTCTTGATGGTTCTCTAATAAATGAGCCAGAAGAAAAAATTAAATCATCAGGTTTTGTTGTAGATTCATTAGAGGCAAGCATTTGGTGCGTATTAAATAATAATAATTATAAAGATACAGTATTAAAAGCCGTTAATCTTGGTGAAGATACTGATACAATCGGCGCAATAACAGGTTCAATGGCTGGCCTATTATATGGCTATGAAAATATTCCTAAAGAATGGCTAGCTAAAATTAAAAGTCGAACTTATGCAGAAGAATTATGCAATAAATTTAATGAAGTAATAAAAGAAAAATCACTAAATAAGTAACTATCAAAGAATAGGAAGAGGTAATAATATGGCAGGAGTGGGATCATATACAGGAAAAATAATTACGAGTAAAGCCCTTCAAGCCCCAACTCTTTCTATTGATTACTCAAATCTAACTCAAAATAACCATAATAATGCTTCAAATAATCAAATAAGTTCAAGTAAAAGTGTTGAAGCAGATCTAAATGAATTTCTAAATGATTTTGAAGACAAAAATGAAAATAATGTTACCAACATGGCATTTACAACTGGAAGTGTTGAAGGAAGTCTCGGCATAGAAGAAGCAGAGCTACCAAAAGAAAAAGCCTGGTATGAAAAACTATGGGATGGTGTAAAAGAAACAGGAGCAACAATTGCTGTCGGAGCAACCTCA